>JAQGPA010000064.1 GCA_028293325.1 Pedosphaera sp.
AAAAAGGTGGGCGACCCCTTTATTTCCGCCGGTTCCTGCGATTCAGGACGTGACAGCTTCTGAAAGCGGGGGGACAGAATGCCTGAGAACCAAAAGTGTCATTTTTCTAGGACTGACCCTTTCACAATTTTCAATTCTTTTCGGGATTATACTGCCTTAACTAAGCGCCACTCGGGACTAACCCGTTTATGTTCAAAAACACTCCATTAATTGGCAGTTACTCCAAATTAATGTGCCTCCTCCTGTTTCTTCCGATAAAAGGCAGAAATAACCATTATGACTAGAATCACAAGATCGAAACAAAAATTTGCATGAACTAAAGAAACAGCAGCTTGTACATTTCTGTGAGCCCGAAAAGCGTTCATGTTCTCGATGTGCGTTTTTTCTGACGAGCCAAAGGATTCCGAATTTCTTGCGTTCTCGAAGTGCAAGTTCCCATAATCCGATATCGAGAAATAAAGATGTAAAATTAAGACAATTGTTATAAGCGAATATGCGTACGGCCAGCTTAGTCTCTTCATTGCTTTTTTTCTTTATCCTTGTCTTTAGGGCAACAATCTGTGGTTCCCAGTTTATCGATGCTATCAATTTTTATAACATTTGAGGGCGGTTTTTTGCCACATGTCCCGGCCCACGGATCCAGATACAAAATAGGATCTTTGTCATTGTCCGACTTCAATATCAGGAACTGATGTGGCACACCAGAAGGAAACAGATGAACATAAGGAGAATTTATGGTCCAACTATCATCTGTCTGCGTTTTTTGAAGTTTACCAGCTAAGTAAGCAGCCTGTTCACCGCAGCCCAATTTCTTTTTGTCCCCTAACATGTTTTCCAAATTGTTCAATTCACCATTATTGGATCGCTTCCCAGCATCCGTTAGCTCTTTTATCGTCTTCTTGCACGTATCAAGAATCTTATCGACGTCGGCTGCACTTAAACCATAAAGGTCAACCCTCTCAATCGGCTCGTTGAACACGAATTGATACTGGTTGATCCCCCCGTTCTCTTGTATTGGATCCCTATTTACCCATCTTTGTATGTTAGGGTCGTAAAAACGGTATAGATAATAGCTAAGTCCCGAATTGGGATGCTGCTCCTTGGAGGAAAACCGATAAAGATTAGCCTCGGCCAATGCGCCACTCTTCGAGAGAATGTTCCCGAACGGATCGTAATTGTAGGAGGCCACCACCACATTGCTTGCGTTAATCATGCAAGTCACGTTTCCGTTGCCGTCAAAATGATAGAAAGCATGGGCCAGTTGCGGTGAGCCCGAATTGAGCACGGCATGATCGGTCCGCGCCAATAGCCCGCCAATTCCCCCAGCGTCCTGTAGCGTTCTGCTTAAGTCATTACCGCGCGTATAGGTGACCTGCGGCAGGTTATTGATATCCCGCTCCTGAATGACCAAATTGCCATCATACACGTAACGCACTTCGTTGGTTTGCAGCCATGTGCTACCCTGCCAGGTATATTCGCGCCGCACCCGGCGCCGCAGCAGCCCGTCATACTTAAACTCACTGCGCCAGGCAAGACTCACATACACATTGGTCAATTGGTTCTCCGCGTCGTACTCGAACGACCGCAGCCCATCATTGGTCAGGTTCCCATTGCCATCATAGCTGAAGCTGTTCGTCGCGGGCAGGTTCACGCTCACACTATCCTGTGAACTGCGGCTCAACCCGTCTGTCGCTGTGGCCGTATAAATATTGGCACCGCTTGCCAGAGTCGCGTTGGTCCGCGCCCAGGTTCCATCGGCATAAACCGTTGCGGCTCCGGAGGAGAGGCCCGTCGTGCCCGAAACGGTCACCGACACGGGCGGCGCGCTTAAACTCACCGTACCCGCCACCGTGAACGTTCCACTGCGGCTGGCACTAGACAGTTCATTTAAACTATTCACGTTAAAAGTCTGCACCAGCACATTATTGGTGCGGTTACTCAGGTTGTTTGCCAAGTCATACGCGTACCCAAACTGCTCGCCGGCTCGATTGGTCACCCCGCCGGATTCCATGCCTTGGGCCGAGACCAACTGCCCGATATTGTCGTAACCATAGTTCACGAAGTTGCCGGCTGTAAAGACCTGTTGCGTCCGTTGCGAGCCCAGATCATATCCATAGCCGTGCAGCTCCACCAGGGTGGCTGCGGCATTGGTCAGCGCCACTTGCAACAACCGGCCCAAATCGTCGTAGGTCCGATAACTGAGGGCTTGATTGGGCAGATCCAATTCCTGCACCAGATCCGCAGCCATCGCAGTAGAATACTGATAATACACCGGCGCATATTGCAAGCCAAACACCCCCGCCGGTGAGGTCACATTGGTCAACCGCGCAAAGGTGTCGTAAGTATAACCTTGTGCCCAAGCCGAAGCATTGGGCTGTTGCACGCTAAGCCCGCTACGCTGCCGCCCGTTGTAGGCATAGCTTACCTTGTCTGCAGCCCAAGGACCCGTTTCACTGGCCAACTGGCCGCCATCGGTCCAGCCAAAGCTCGTCGTGCCCGCGCCATCGACCATATTGGTCATCCGGTTGACACCGTCGTAGGACCAAGCCACGGTGGCATTGGAATAAACTACGGAGGTGAGATTGCCCAGCGGGTCGTAACCGTAACCCGTGTTGCCCTTGGCAACGCTCCAGCGATTGGTCAGTCGCCCATTGGCATCATATCGGTAGCGAAAGATCTCTGTGCCGGTCGCATCCACTTTGTTGGTGACTTGCCCGAACTCATCGTAATTCCAATGGGTCGTTTGATTTTTTCCATCGACCAGGCTCAACAGGTTATTGGCGCCATCATAGGTATACTGGGTGACTTGGTGATTGGCGTTGGTTTCAAACAACTCGCGCCTCGTCGCATCCAGCACACAGGTGGTGAGGTGCCCCAGCGAATCGGTGTAATTGGTTAGCCCCAGTGCGTTATAAACAAAACTCTCTACACCAGACACCTGCAGGCCGGAGGAACCAAACGACTGCCGCGCCACCAATCGACCCGCAAAATCATAGTCATTGGTCACCGTAACGCCGTTGCGGTTTAAACTGTTCGTCAATCGACCATATTCGTCGTATTGCTGCGAGAATACCAACCGACGGTCCGACGGATCACTGGCGGAAACCAGATAGGCGCAAGTTGGTTTATAGCTTTCGCCGAGTTGGCGGTAGGCGATGGTCCATTGGTGTCCTGCGTTATCCGCGATATTGGTCCGCAGGTTGTTCATATCGTAAAGGTAGCTCAGTTGGTACAGATCGGGATAAAGCGCATTGGTGAGCCGGCCGCCCAGGTCGTAGGCAAACGTCGTGATCAAGGGCGTGGCGCCATTCCACCGCGTGATCTGGCTAGGCGCGCCACAAGAGCAGTAGTCATATTGCGTAACCTGACTGTTCACATTGGTCACCGCCACAAGTTGTCGCACCCGATTAAACCCGTAATGGGTCCATTGGCCCAGCCGGTCCTTGGTGCCGACAATATCGAGCTTGTCATAGCTGTTGGAGAGGGTTGTTTGATCCGGATAAGTTGTGCAAACCAGGCGATTGAGCTTGTCCCAGGTGTTGGTGGTGACCAAGCCCAATTCGTTGGTCTGCACATACACATTGCCATTCTGGTAGGTGAATGAGTTAGTGCGAAAACCAATGTCGATCTGTGCCTGGAGAAAACCCACGTTGGTGCCGCTGGTGTAATAAATATTGGTGCGCACCAACCCGCCGGGAAAGGTGATGCTCGTCACCTTCATTGTGTTGGTGTCATGGGTGTAGCGCGTCACATCCCCCACTTCGTTGGTCACCGAAATCAATAGATTGGTGATGATGGGATGATAGCCGTAACCACGGACCTGCTCGCCGCGCGGTCCCAATTCTCTTTGGAGATATTGCCCGCCCCCATCGTAGATGTTCGTATAGGACGCCGTGCTGTAAGCACTGCCATCAAGGTTGAAATTGCAGTAAGTGGTTACCTCCGGCCGCCCCAGGCTGGTCCGGGTAATAGTCTTCACGGTGGCGATCTGCGATGTAATACTGGTCACGCGCTTGGTTCCCCCAGCCGGATAGGTAAAACAAAAGGCATTGGGGCGCAGACTCACCCTTGGGTCATAGGGGTCGGACATCGAATCCAGGGTGTCCGAGACAATGTCCCCTCCGTTCCATGGACCGTGCAGCCAGTGCTTGACGCTGGCCTTCTGGTAGTCCACTGCGGGCATGTCCAGGTAGTTGGTCTGTCCTTGGGCGCTGATGGCGGCGCATTGGAAACGATTCCAGTGATAGCTCATCCGGTAGCTGGCAGTGCCATCGTGCACGACGTCTTGCGTATTGTCCGGCGAATTATCCCGATAAGCATACAGCTGTTTGTCCCCCGTGGGTTCGGTCACCAGCAAGGCATTGCGCAGGGCGTACAGGTCGCCGGCATCCTTGACGGATTGACTCGCAAAAGTGTTTGTCCCATAGGGCGTGATCATGGCCGTAATGTTGTTATTGGTGTCATAGGTGAAGGAAGAACTCATTCCGGCCATGTCCGTGATGTTGGTTAATCTTCCGCTGTTGTCGTAAATGAAGTAGGCACTCCGGCTATAAGGGTCGGTCACGGAGGTGATGAGATTGGTGAAGGTGGTGTTGGTATAGGCCAGGGTGTTGGTGCGGCCGTCAATGTCAAATACGTTGGTGAGCCGGACGCTGGTGCCAAAGGTGCCATAGTTGAAATGGATGGTTCGGCCATAGCGGTCCATCCGGTGGGTTAGGAAATAATTGGTCGTTCCCGTCAGGGTCCCTTGGGCGTAAGCGTAATGATTTTGTGACCCAGTCGGCCCACTTAGCACTGGCACTTGGCCAGGTTCAAGGATGATGGACATCTTGCGCGCAGATTTGTATTCCACGGTGCCATCGGTACTAAAGGGTCGTAGCCCGCCACCGGCAAGGTAGTTGGTATACACATCCGGAGTGCCCGATTGCGATTGCATCATGCCCAGCCAATTGCATTCCCACTGCGTGCCAAAGCCGCTCACCAACCCGCCCCGGGAATCATCCCGTTGTTTGTAGCTCAGGCGCAGGCGCATCAGCTTGCCGCTGGAAAGGCGATAGAATAGCGGCGCGTCCTGGAGCCACAGGCTGATATACGGTTCAGAAACACTCCACTGGGGCATGCCGTCGCAACAAGGTGGCGGCGGCGGATCGTTGTCACCGCCACTGGCACCGTCGTTGGCCGAGGGCGGATTACAATCTGCATCTTCGTCATCCGACCCGTCGCAACCGGGCGGGGGACCACCATCGTCCGGATAGGGGAAATCATTGGGATAGCCCTTGCCATAGATACTTTCGGTCTCCAGCTTGCTGAGCTTTTGCCAGGTGGCGGGCGCCTTGTCCTTGGGCAAAAGAAAAGCCCCGCTCGCCTCCGCCTCAATGGATTCGGCGTCCATCCAAACGTGGCCGCCAAAAGTGGGATCCATGACGCGGTAACGGTCGCCATTCCTTTCGGTGATGGCCGCGTAATGGTTGAGCTTCCAGTGAACAATGGCCGGCACCACTATTTCGGAGCCAAGGGGGCGGCGCACAGCGAATAATGGAATGTTATTGCTCTCGGCCAGCGCCAACAGTTCCGACACGTGGAATCCCCCATCCGGAGATTTGGTTTGCAAGATCCCAAGGCTGGTTTTCTTGTCCAGATGCAGTGCCTCGGCCACATGGCCCAGCGCAAAGGAGCCGCACCGGTAGGAATCTCCCGGTTTGGCATTCATGACCGCCAATCCGCCCTTGGTGCTGATAATGGTATTGCCATAGGCCCCGGGCGGAAGCTGGAGCTCGTCCATTTCCTTGAACAGCGCTTTCGCCTGATCCTTTTGTCCCAAACTAGCCAGCAAGCGTGTCCAACCGGTCACGGCCCGGACGGCGAGCTTTTGCGTGGCGGCATCCTTGCCATTTTTGGTGGCTTTCCAGGCCGCTTCCCAATGGGCCAGCGCCAGGCTGTAACGGCCATGACTGCGGTAATACTCGGCCATATTCACCCGCAACGATGGCGTCCATGCCGATTGCGGGGACGCGCTCATAAATCCTTCCAACGCGGCAAACCCCGCTTTGACGCCGTTGGTTTCCAGCGTGCCAATGGCGCCCAATAACGCCATGGACTCCGCCGCGCTCGGTTCCTGGGGGCCGACCCATTCCAAAAGTGAAGGAAACACGAGCTTGGCTTTAATTTGATCGCTGTAGGAGGGCCCGGTGTCTGCGGCCTTCGACAACAGCGCCAGCGGCGATTTTTCCGCAGCCGGAATGGCCGCGGAAGGTTGTTGCTGCGCAGATGGGGTCGGGCTTGCCTCCGCCCTGCCGGTCAGGGGCAAGCCCGTCAAAACCAAGGATCCCACAACGATGGCCTGGATGGTCGTTTTCATAGAATGAACAAAGCGAAATGGGGAGTGCTGCTGGTAAGTTTTCATGATGGTTGCCTCGGTAGGGTTCAGGGAATAATGGAATTGTTCTTGGGCCGGGTGATGAACACTCTGAGTCCAAGATCCGCCGGATCGGTCCAGCTGGTTTCACCCGAGTTGACCGTGCCATTGCCATTGGCATCCTCCGCGTAATCGGGCACCCCATCGCCATCCGTGTCGATGGGCACGCCGTTGGTCAGCGCCAGGTAATGGTAGCCAATGTCCAATCGTGTGGCCCCGTCCTTCACTTGATCGGTGGTGGTGGTAAAATGAAAAAGGCCGGCGAGCCCGGCATTGGTGAGGCTGCCGGCATCGATCAAGGTGCTGTTGGTGGGCAGGTAATAATTGCCCAAGGGACCGGTCTGCCAGCCAAAGCTGTTGGTGACAATCACGTCATGCGCCCCCGTGGGGTCGGTGCGATTGGCCCCGCTCAAGAAGGCGTTGTAATCGTACGTGGTGTAATTGGTGTTGTTCTTGTAGGCATCGGACGCGTTGAACACCGTGCCCTCAAAGGCCGAATCCTTGATGCTCACCGGAATGGCCAGGGAGCGGGCCAGGGAAAAATCGGCCCCCCGCCAGGTGCAGTCTCGCACATAAACTTCATTGCCCGCGTGGCCCTCGACTTGGGAGCCGGGCATGCGCATCATCAGGCAGTTGGTCAGATACATGCCAATGGCGTATCCCCCCATGCCCCCGCTCCAAAACTCACAATGGGCGGCCCGAACCTTGAGATAGCCCCAATCATCCCGGAAAAAGTTGCCGTCACTGGCCAGCATCGAACAGAGCGTGAATTGCGCATGCACTTCCGGTGATTGCGAGTCGTTCCCGGCATTCTGGTTGGCCCAACCGCTGATGCCTCCCGGTCCATAGCCGCCGCCCCAAATTGCCGTCCCGCCTTCCTGCACCGTGCCGGTCCGCACCCAGTAGGCGGGGGCATCGACCTGGCCGGTAAAGCTGGCGATCTTGGTGTCGCCCAGATGGATGCCATGCCCGGCGTGAAACCAACCCGAGGAGGTCCGGAACCAGCCCGCGGCCGTGCCCTTGGTGAAGGTGAGGTTGGCATTGGCATCGGTGCCGCCAAAGACGTAATCTAAGGGATCATAGTGATAGCCCAGGTCGGGGGCATCGGTGTCCCGTTGAGCTTGGGGATTGAAGGTCGTGTCCGCCGCAATGGTGGCATTGGAATAGACCAAGGGCGGATAGGTGGTGGTTTGCGGCAGGATCGCCAGCATGTCGGTGCTGAGGTTGGTGGTGCCCGCGTTGCGGTAGGGACTGTTGTCCGCCAGGTAGTGCGAGGCGGCGCCCACGGTTTGAAAGATGGAGCTGTCAGCATTGGTGGCATTGTTGCCGCCGGTGAAGATGCCCCAGTTGGTGATGGCGGCCAGGAGGCTGTTGGTCAGAAACACCGTGCTGCTGCTGCCGCCGATTAACGTGCTGGCCTGGTCAACGGTTAGATGTTCGCACAAGGCCGTGGAGCCGAAGAGCGCACGCAGAGCATAGGTACCGGACTGATAGAGAAGCGTGTTCCTCACATTGAGGGTGGCTGAACTGAGAGCGAAAACGGAGGTGTCACAGTGGACAAACTGGGAATTGCGGAGCGAGGTCACGGCAGTGCCGATAACCCTCACACCCGTGCTGGCATTCAGGATCCGCACGTAATTCAAGTCCGCCCCGGGGGAAATACCACTACACCAGAGGGCGGTGAACGCATAATACCCGCTGGGTGTACCGGTGGATCCGCTGATGATCTCGCCCACCGAGTTATCATCCTTGGCCGTGAAGACCGCAGGACGGTAGGGAGCCGTTTGGCAGTTGAGGGTTCCTGAAATACTTAGTTCCGCCAAGTTGGTGTTGGCATATTTGACAACCGTGTTGCCCTCAATGGTGGTGGTGCCGCTCAGGTTCAGCGTGCCGCTGACAAAATAGGTGCTATCGCTCTGGAAGGTGAAGTTGGACTGGGAAGTGGCCACCGTATAATCCAATACCAGTCCTTTGGTATCGGTGGAGAGCGCCGCCAGCTTGAAGCCAGACGTGCCCTTGACGGCGAACTTGGGCTCGGGCAATAATCTTTGCAAGGCGAGACGATGGAGCACGGAGTCCGGTGAGGTGTGCAACTGGGCGGTGGTGGCGGCAGGCGCAGGTGGAAGCGTGTCCAGTTGAGGCTGGATTTGGGAGACAGGCACTTCCTCCACCAGCACGGTGCGGCCATCAAAGTTGGACCACTGTTTGTTGACGGGCACTTCTTCGGATGCCGTGCCCACCATGAAAGCTCTCCCCTGGCCCATCTGCATGACGCCAAAGTCAAGCTGCTGGTCGGGGCCGCCCGGCATTTGCCGGCGGGTGACTCCCGGCACGGGCGGGTCGATAAACTCAGTGAGCACGTCCAGGCGCGTGGTGGCCGGATTCAGGCCCCATTCCGCGGGCGAAGGAATTTGTTGGCGCAGGATGATGTCCTGCTCGAAACCGGCCTTGGTGTAGGTGTAGCGGACGTCGGCTTGAAAGTCGGTAAAAGCATCGGCGTAGAGCACCTGGTTTTTGGTGGGCAAAAGTTGGCCGACGGAGTCCTTGAGTTCGGCAATGAGCACGTTGGTGCCGGTGGCGGCATCAAAATAGCTCAAGCCCAGGATGTGTCCCCGGAGATGTTTGCCCTCCGGGGTGGTGAGGTCGATGGCCCCGGCCGTGTTGATGTTGGCGGCAAAGGTGACTTGATGTTGACCGTGGGCGGCGATGGCGCCCGTGGGGGTAATCTGGATTTCGGTGCTGGCCTCCACCCACTGGCCATTCTCCAAATAGTGCAGGCCCGTCTGGACTTCGTTATAGGAATGGGTGTGCTACCTCACTTCGCCTTGCGGACCGGTTTCGGTGGTGGTGCGCTGCCACACCCGGTTATGAGCCCCTTTGGCGATGACGGCGTAAGGGGCTGTTTCCACTTCGGCCTGTGCGAGAGGGGTTGGTTGAGTGCTGTCTTGTGCTGGAGCACGAATAACCAGAGCAGTGAGCAGGAGGGCGGAGGCCACGATTAAATGCCCCAACCGGAACTGCGAGCAGGTTGAGGAAAAACCAGGGGTGGGTCGATCGGACGAAATATCATTATGTTGCATAGGCACCTATTTTGTTTTTCCAAAAAACTCCTTGTTTACGACCTCGTCCGAACTGACCGAGTCAGAATTTGTTGTGAGAGTATATCTGCGTTTCGAGGCAGCAAGAAAAATGTTTTAAAAATCGAAAGGTATAATTTTATTTAATCGAAACTGCCGCAGCGGAACTGCCGATTAGGAAAACTCTTCAAGAAATTCATTTTTTCTGAAATTTAGACAATTAATTAAATACGTATGGAAAACCGCCGATCTTTCAAAAATCGTAATATTTTTGAATTTATTTTTGAAACACACCTGAGGTGCAAAAGAGTGGGCTTGAAAATTTCACTCCTTGGAAAAGAATAATCCATCGGCGAAACTTGGCCGACAGAGTTTGCCTTCCATATTGTCTCGCTCTTCTTGTATCCCCCTTTCTATAGAAGCGTGTAAAAGCCAACAGGGGTGAGGGTTCACCGTCTTCTCGCCCCATTTTATCTGCCTTTGCGTTCGGGGTGTTCTAAATCGGCCGATGGTGAATGTGCGCGTGCGCCGCGGCAATGAACCCGCGGAACAACGGATGTGGCTTGTGCGGCTTGCTGTGAAATTCCGGATGAAACTGCGAGGCAATATAGAACGGATGATTGGCCAGCTCGATCACTTCCACCAGCTTGCCGTCCACGGAATTGCCGCTGAAAATAAAATCCGCCTTCGCGAAACGATCGCGATACGCATTGTTGAATTCATAGCGATGACGATGCCGTTCGTTCACCACAAAAGCGCCGTACAGATGCGCGGCCTTGGTCCCCACCGTCAACTGGCACGGCTGCGCGCCCAGACGCATCGTTCCGCCCTTCTTCGCCACTTTCTTCTGCTCATCGAGCAAGGCAATGACCGGATGCGGCGTCGCCGGATCAAATTCCGTCGAATGCGCCTTCTCCAATTTCAAAACGTTGCGCGCAAATTCAATCGTCGCAATCTGCATCCCCAGGCATAGCCCCAGGAATGGAATATTGTTCTCGCGGGCATACTTCGCGGCCATGATCTTCCCCTCAATGCCCCGTTCGCCGAATCCGCCGGGCACCAGGATGCCGCCCAACCCGTTCAAAATCTTGTCCGGCCCTTCCCGCTCAATCGCCTCCGCATCCACCTTCTGAATTTCCACGCCGCAATCATTCGCCACACCCCCATGAATGATCGCCTCGTAAACCGACTTATAGGCGTCGTTCAATTCAATGTATTTGCCCACCACCCCGATGCGCACACGATGTTGCGGCGCAATCAGCTTGCGAATGATCTCCTGCCAGTGCGTCATGTTTGCCGCCGGCACATCCAGGTGCAACAGCTTGCACACCAAATCGTCCACCCGCTCGCGCTGCAGCATCAGCGGCACTTCATAAATGCTGTGATCCACATCCTTCTCCTCAATCACCGCTTCATACGGCACATTGCAAAACATCGAAATTTTCTGGCGCAATTCCTTGTCCAGCGGCCGCTCGCAACGGCACACCAGAATGTGCGGCGCGATGCCGATTTCCCGCAGCTTCGCCACCGATTGTTGCGTCGGCTTCGTCTTGAGCTCACCCGCCGCCTTGATGAACGGCACATACGTCACGTGCAGAAAAATCGCATTGTTATAGCCCACTTCCAGCGCAAATTCGCGGATCGCCTCCAGGAACGGCAACCCCTCAATGTCCCCCGTGGTGCCGCCAATTTCCGTGATGACCACGTCCGCCTTCGACAGTTCCGCCAGTTGATGAATGCGATTCTTAATCTCGTCGGTGATATGGGGAATCACCTGCACGGTCTTGCCCAGATAATCACCGCGCCGTTCCTTATCCAGCACCGTCTGATAAACCTGCCCGCTCGTCAGATTGTTCACCCGCGTTAATTTGACATTGGTGAACCGCTCGTAATGCCCCAGGTCCAGGTCCGTCTCCGCCCCGTCGTCTAACACATAAACCTCGCCATGCTGATACGGGCTCATCGTCCCCGGATCCACATTGAGATACGGATCAAACTTTTGCAGCGTCACCTTCAGCCCGCGATTTTCCAGCAGCGTCCCCAAGGCCGCCGCCGTCAGGCCTTTGCCCAGCGAACTCACCACACCGCCCGTTACAAAAATGTATTTCATGTTAAGCCAATTTCTCGCTCACGACCGCAAAAGACTTTCCACCCGCTGCACATCTCCCGGCAGGTCCACGCCAATGCTGTCATAATTCACCTTCACCACCGCAATCGGAATGCCGTTCTCCAGCGCTCGCAATTGCTCCAGCTTCTCGGCCTGTTCCAACGGCGACACCGGAAACGTCACCAACCGCAACAGCGCCTCCCGCCGATACCCATATATCCCAATATGTTTCAAAAATGGAAAGGCCGCCAACTGCTCGGCTATCGAACGACTGGCGGCATCGCGCAGATACGGGATCGTGCGCCGGGAAAAATATAAGGCCCGACCCGCTGCATTGACAACGACTTTTACGACATTCGGATTGTCATACTCCGCCAACTCGCGAACCGCCGTGGCCGCCGTGGACATTTCATTCTCCTGCAAGGCATTGGCCACCGCGTCGATTACCGCCGGGTCAATCATCGGCTCATCCCCCTGGATGTTCACCGCTGCATCACAATCGCACCGTTGCACCACTTCCGCCAGCCGGTCCGTGCCGCTTGGATGCTCTGGCGCGGTCATTTCCACCCGGCAAAAGTTTTGCGCCACCTCCCAGATCCGGGTGTCATCCGTCGCCACCACCACGTCACTCAAGGCCCGCGCCTTCTGGCATTGCTCCACCACATGCTGAATCAGCGGCTTCCCCGCGATCAGCGCCAGCGGCTTCCCCGGAAAACGGGTCGAACCATATCGGGCCGGTATAATGCCAAGGATGTTCATCGGGATGGATTAAGCCATAGATACCCCAACTGATAAACAAATTTTGCGCAATCGCAACCCCTTAACCCTGCCACCACCTAAATCCCGTTTATCTTCATCATGGCTGTCCGCTAGGACCCCAAAATCCACTTCGCCGCCGCCGCCAGATCATCCACCACCACCGCCTCCTTTAACTTCCCCGCCGATGCCCGTTCCAATTTCCCCCCGTACCCCGTTCGCACCAGCAGACTCTCCTTAACCCCCGCATTCCAACCGCACTCCAAATCGCTCAGCTTGTCGCCAATCATGTAACTCCCGCCCAAATCAATGCCAAACTCATCCCGTGCATCGAACAAAAATTGCGGCGACGGCTTCCGTCCTCGACTCGGCTGTTCCGGCGCCTCCGGCGCAAAATAAATCCGCTCCACCCGCACCCCCGCCCGCGCCAGTTCCCCCATCAGATGCTCATGCACCCTCTCCATGTCCGCCAAGGTGAAATAGCCGCGCCCAACACCCGATTGATTCGTGACCAGAAACAGCGCAAACCCCGCCTCCTGCAATTGCCGCATCGCCAATAGCGCCCCGGGGAAAATCGCCACCTCCTCCGGTTGATGAAGATATTCCTTCTCCTCAATCAACGTCCCATCACGATCCAAAAAAACAGCCTGTTTCATGCGCCCTGCGAGCGTAAGCCAACCCTCCGCGACAGCGGAAGCAAAAATCCCTGGAAGCCATCTCATAAATAGCCGCAGATGGCGCGGCCAGAGATTTGGGCCGGCCACGAGGCGAGAGGAGGGAGCATCCCCAAAAGGGGCTGTGACCGACGAACAACGAAGTGGCCGGCCCAAAGATCGGCCGTCCCATCCTTGACTCAAACATTTTCTCTTTCTCATCCTCTTCTGTTCTCCTTCTCAAAACGCCGCTGTGGATATTTATGGGATGGCTTCTAAGAAAAAGGGCGCTCCAGCTTTGGCCGGAGCGCCCGTGAAAGAGTCAACTGCTAATCCCGCGCTATTGCGTGGTGATGAACCAGAACTGCTTGTTCGGCACCGGCGGCGGGTTGGTCACACTGAACACCCCCGACGGACTGCCAAACTGCTGGCCGAACACCACATGGAACTTGTTCGTCACGGAATCGGACTGCCACAGCGTGGAAGCCAGCGTCGGATCCGCCGTGAAGCTGAGGGTGATTGGGTTGCCAGCGGCAAGCACCACATTCGTCACCGCCGCAGGCACCTTGGTATTCGCGCTCCAAGACCCGCCGTCATATTGCGCACCAGCGGTCACCAGGTTCGTGTTGATATAAGCCTGCGGCACAAACCCGTCATTAATTGTCGGGAACCGTGACATCGAGCTGACGTTCGTCGAAAGGTCGGAGCTGGTATATACCACGCGATCAATCAGATGACCGTCCTGATTGTGCAGCATTAGGGTGCCGCCCGAACTCTTCAGTGCCACTCCCCCGCTCACGTCTGACACGAAAGCCTGCCCAATACTTGGCGGGTTAATGAGGTCGGTCGTGGGACTGCCAAATAGCACCACATAGTTGGACGAACTCAAAGTTTGTCCCGAGGTGCTGCCATCGAACGTCTTTTTAATCACCGTTCCATTATTAACCTTCCAGTTGAACAGATCGAACGAACTGCCGGAGAGATTCGCGATCTCGATGTACTGATCGTTCAATGTGATCGTGGAATTAGTGTCAAGCGCACGACCCAAAGGATTGAAGGCATGCGAAAGCACATTGGTTGTCGGGTTCGCGAAGAACTCACTGATGACCACCTGCTGCTCATCCGCCGTGGGCACATAGATGTTCCAGATGTTCGTCGATGTCCCACTGGCAAGATCCACTTCCAAGGTAACCACATAGTTGCTCCCCGCATCCGCCGCCGTCGGCTGGAACGTGAAGGTATTGGCCGCGCTTGCTCCAGTCACCGCGCCCGGCGTTGTCCAGGAAGAATTAGCCGAGAGCACGCCCGTGTCCACCGGTGTGACGGTGACAGAGCCACCGGCAGGATCAGCGCCGGTTACAGTCATAACCAGTTTCTCACCAGGCCGCAGCACGCTCTCTGTGTATGTATTCGTCGGCGCATCGCCACGACGGACCAAACGCGACAGGACATTGGTCCAGGTAACAGGACCTACAAATTCCGCAAGGCGGCTTGGAGTAAACTCATAGCCGCTGGTAAACGGAGCCGCTGCAATAAACTGGCCTAATATTCCGTAAACGGTGACGGGACCGGTGGGTTTTGTCTGCCCCGGGATGTCGGTATTGGCATTCACGAATAGATCAAAGGTCTGGTTAAGGCTGTTCGTGATCAGGAAGTTCGCCCCGGAAACAAAGGTCGGTGCCGTGGCATCAAGGAATACATTGGAGGCAACACAATAACTGCCTTCCAGCGCTTCCATAATGGCAGGATTCGCGGTGACACTGGGATCAAATGGCAGAACTTGGGGTGCTGGTAACGGATTGCCGGAACTGAGCACAGTTACACTCGTCAGAGCGTTCGCGGTGGTCGGGGAGAGTTCAAGCAGACCATTGAACTGGGCCAGTGGGCCGGTGACCTGCACGATGTCGCCCGCGCGTGGGAGAGAGTTGTTGGCCGCAGAAGCCGCCCAAAATACGGCGATGCCTCCAGTATTGTCCTGTATGAAAAATTCATAGTTCACACTGCCTGACGTCATGTTGTTGTAGGTAGTGACCGTGCCCGTGGTCGTAAAGAATGACGTGGTGTTCGTCGGCGCATAGTTCACGTTGTCCACCCGCGAGCGCAGGTTGCCAATGGTCACCACCGGCGGCGGGTTAACTGTTAGTGTAACTTGGACGCTGCTGTTGGTGCCAAACGCATTGGTTACAATCACAACATAGTTTCCAGACTGCGCAAGAGTGGCGATAGGAAACGTAACCGTCGCCGTGTTGGTGCCAGTCACGCTGCCCGCGATATTATTCGTGACGCCGCCGCTCACTGATTTCCATTGATAAGAGAGCGGATTGCTGCCGGCGGCAACGACCGTAAAGCTCGCTATATCGCCAGCCGTCACCGTTTGGTTTTGTGGTTGGGTGGAAATACTGGGCGGCACCGGCACGGCGCTGACCACCACCGTGTTGACCCGCGTGTTGGTAACGCCCGAAGCGCCGGTGATTTGGCAGTAATAATTTCCGGACTGCGCTACTGTAACGTTGGCCAGTGTTAACGTGGCGGAGGTGCCTCCGGCAATGTTCACGCCATTGGTTTGCCACTGGTAGGAAATCGGGCCGTCTCCATCCGCCAATGTAGTAAAGGATATCGTGCTTCCGGCCACCACATTGGTGTCATTCGGTTGAATGAGCACAGTCGGCGGGTTGACGCTGCCCGGCACGACATCGGCGAAAGCCGTGCCGACCAGAAGATTGTCAATGGCAAACGTGGCCCCAGCTGCTGTGGTATTGGCCGCAGGCGCTCCACCGGGTTGCCGAAAAGAAAAGTTGGTAATTCCAGCCGATGTCGTGGCATCTGTCGCACTCACATTCAGCGAAGCTGAACTTACGGGATTGATCCAAAGCGTGGCCGTGGAATTAGTCAGCAAAAACCTGCCTACCACCGTATAGGTCGTGCCTAAACTCAAATCCGTGGTGTTGGTGGCTGGACTGCCAGCGGAATTGGCGACGCCGAGCCGGAATTTTCCGGGAGCAGCCGTGTTGGTAAAAGCATAAACACGACTCCTAAAACCAACACTGCTGCCATATAGCGCGAAGTAATATCCGCCACTGTTCGTCGGCAGTGCCTGCGCGTTTAAGGTGAAGCTAAAATAGAGATAATTGGATGTGCTGGACGAAGTGTAAGGGCCACCTGCCAATGCCGCTAGCACGTCATCGGAGTAGTTCTGTCCGTTGTACAGCACTCCACCGCTTACAGGCGTCCCACCGGCATTGCCGCTAAATGTCGCCCACTTGCCGCTGGATACATTGGTTAACGACCCATCCGCGTAGGTAAAATCGTCCTGTAGTAGTATGGTTGCCTGCGCGCCAAGGGCGGCCAGGAATAAGACCATCAAACTTCCGAGTATTTTCAGTTTCGTTTTCATAGTTAGTGAGGGTTCTCTGCGCTTCTTTTTTTGGTTTCGTTTTTGTAAATTTATTGATGTCGTTGCTGGCTCATGATCAGAGATCACGATTCGGATCCCACCAGACATCCCAGTTCATTTTCTCCAGGCGCCCCGGCGCCGGGTTCCAGATGTAATCCCACTTGTAAACACCCGTATGCCCATCCAGAAAAACAATCGTGCCCTTGCCGTTATTGTGGCGCTTCGCAAAATAGGTCCAGCGCGCCGCCGGGAAAATACCGTTGCGGGTCGCCGAGCCGGTATAACTTTCCAGCGTCGGGCTGAACGCCACTTCCGAAAGCAAAACCACTGCCGAAACATTGCGCACCGTACTCAGCTTGGGCATGTCCGGATAAGTATAGCTATTACCCTGCACCCCGTTGTTGATGCTGCTCTTGAGCTTGAGATCCAAATTCATCGTATAACTGAAAAACCCGTAATTGCCGCCCGATATAAAAATGTCGTTCGCCGCTGCCTTGGTTGTTGGACAATGCCAGATCTTACCCCCCACATCATTTCCCGGAAACGGGAGTTTGAGTTTTGGCGGCGCCACCTGGTTGTAATAATTGGAGAACGACAGCCCTCCCATTGATTGCGGCAGCACATTGAACCACGCGTTTTCATCATTCGGACTGCCCGGCCCGGTGGTTGCGCCAGTATCAACGCCATACTGACCCCCATTATCGGTCCCGTCGCGCGGCATGCTGTCATTATTGTCGCTGGCCGATACATTGAGCGCAATACCCCATTGACGCAGATCATTCAAACAAGCAGTCGTCTGCGCCTTCGCCTTGGCGCTGGCCAGGGCGGGCAGCAGCAATCCCGCAAGAATTGCGATTATGGCTATAACTACCAGAAGTTCAATCAGCGTGAATGCGGAAGAGGTGGAACACTTGCGAGTACTCATCTAGGGCTGCCTTTTGTTTGATTTCTGTGCCCGACCCAATCGGCCGGGCGTTTAGTCTGTTTGACTATACAATTTGGTTTCTAGAAGGTAGCGAAACCACTTGTCGAACGCAAGAGGTTCCTGCGTCAAACTTATTAACATTCTGGTGACAGCCTTGTGACGAATTCAAGCAACTCCCGGGACCTTCTGATTCAGCAAACGACTCGATACACATATTCCCACAGCTCTTAGCAGACTCCATTCCACATGCGCGCAAATTTCCAATACCTGCTGCTTGGCCTTTAAAATAAGGTGTTTAGCTCTGTTTACTGAATCATACGGCCATCCGCGCCTCCGGCTGCGTGGTGTGTTGATTTGCTCACGCTGATTAATATGATTGCCGCCAGTTCGGTCAATCCCGGCAACTCCACCTCCTGCTCCCGCCACCTTCAATCCTATATTATACGTGTAAGTATTAATTAGTTTGCCAAATCTTTTTGCCCCGCGAGTGTGCTCGCTTGGCCGTTGATCAAAACAGGTCTCCTCTGCACCCAATGCCTTTGACGTGGTCCATCGCCTTGCTGCCGCTCCTGGGGTTCAGCTGCTCAGTCGGGCGTGCTGTCGCTCGGATACCAATACATCTTGCGCTGTATCGCCCACTCCAAGGCCGCGCTGTTCTCTGTGGGGTGGCGCCAAAAATCATTCGTCTTGGCGGAACGCGCGCTGCCGTCGCACATCGTAAACAATCCGCGTTTATCATGTCTGGCAATGGAATATTGCCCGATGACATTCGACTGGGCCACACCCCCCGAATTACCGTCCACTTCTGCTATCAAAATCGTGTCCGTCGGCTTGGGCATTGTGGAAAACTTGGTCTGGGCCGTCCCAGCGGCCCGGGTGCTTTTGTTAATACAGGCGCGTCCATTCTCGCCATACATGAAGAATGCCCTCCCCAGACCTACCACCGTTGTTGGCGCTGGCGCGGTCGGGCAGGCGTAAATGGAACGATCACCGGGCAGCGGGTGAATTGCCGGGACGGTGGTATACAGGTCCGCCAGCCTTGGTTGCCTGATGGAAACCGCCACGGTGTTATACCAGGCATCCACATTGATTGGATCCTGGATGATTTTGACGGTATTGCCTTCCTCCGGCACCTCGTCCCGGTTGTCATCCCCGTACATTTTGGCTGCCAATCCCCATTGGCGACAGTTGTTCATGCAACTGGTGGCTTGCGCCTTTACCTTGGCCTTGGCCAGGGCGGGCAGCAGTAATCCCGCCAGAATTGCAATGATTGCAATTACTACTAGAAGTTCAATGAGGGTGAATGCAGAACGGGTTCCATACTTGTGAGTAATCATCTGATGAGGCCTTTGGTTCTTTTTTTGCCCTGCCCAAACGGCAGAGCATTTTAGTCTGTTGGACTATACAATTTGGTTGCTGAAAATTAGCGCGTCCGCCGGTTGAACGCAAGGGGTTTCTCCGTCATCCTTATCCTGCCATTCCTCCTGAAAACCTTTCGCCGCATCCCACCGATTGCCGGCGGCACCCTGCCACGAACTCAACAACGCTATACAATTCATCTCTGACTCATAGCAAACCACATTCCACCCGAATCAATATTTTCACCACCCGCCGATCAGCCTTTGTAGCAAGGTGTTTTACACACATCGGACTGCACTGTGCCAATAAAAATCTTCCGACCGGGAGTGTGTGTAATTGCTCACGCTGATTAATTTGATCGCCGCCCACTCCGTCAGGCCCGGCAACTCCACCTGCTGCTCCCGCCACCTTCAGCCCTATATTATACGTGTAAGTATTATTAATTTGCTAAAACTTTTTCGCTGGGCGATAATCTCCGCTAAGCCGTCGATCAATTCAGGTTGGATCTGAACCAAATGTATCTGGTGCGTTATATTGCCTCGCTGCTGCTCCTGCTCTTGGCGCTCTGCTCCGCCGAAGCAGCGGAAAGTTGGCCCATGTTCCGGGGCGGACCGGCTTTGCTCGGCGTCACCTCGGCCTCTCTTCCCGCCCAACTCAAGCTGCTCTGGAGTTTCAAAACCGGCGGCGCCATCAAATCTTCTGCCGCCCTCGCCGATGGCCGCGCTTTCATCGGCTCCAGTGATGGCCATCTCTACGCCCTCAATTCCACCAATGGTCAACCGCTCTGGACTTTCAAAACCGCCGGCCCCGTCGAATCCTCTCCCCTCCTGTTAAATGGCCGCGTGTTCTTCGGCTCCTCGGATGCCTTCCTCTATGCGCTCGATGCCGCCACCGGCAAACTGGTTTGGAAATATGAGACCGGGGATAAAATCCTCGGCTCCCCCAACTGGGTCAAATCGGCTCAGGCCAACTGGCTCCTCGTCGGCAGCTATGATTTCAAACTCCATTGTGTCGCCGCCGATACCGGCAAAGCTGTCTGGACCTATGAAAGCGGTAACTACATCAACGGCTCCCCCGCCGTGGCCGACGGCCAAACTGCCTTCGGCGGCTGCGACGCCGTGCTCCACGTCATCTCGCTCGCCGACGGCAAACAAATCAAGGAAGTCCCCGCCGGCGCCTACGTGGCCGGTTCGGTTGCCCTCGCCAATAACCACGCCTACTTCGGCCATTACGAAAACGAGTTTCAATGCATTGACATCACCGAAGGAAAAAAAGTCTGGGGCTACAAGGATCATGACTTCCCCTATTTCTCCTCGCCCGCAGTTTTAAAGGACCGCGTCCTCTTCGGCGGACGCGACAAACAACTCCATTGTGTGAACCGCGCGGATGGCCAGATGCTCTGGTCCTTCGCCACGCGCGGCAAGGTGGACAGCTCCCCCGTTGTTTGTGGCAATAAAGTCGTGGTCGGCTCCGATGACGGCAGCATATATATGGTCTCGCTCGATACCGGCAAGGAACTTTGGTCTTACGAAATCGGCCAACCTGTGGACAGTTCGCCCGCCGTGGCCGATGGCCGGCTGATCATCGGCTCGGACGACGGCAGCGTCTATTGCTTCGGAGCTAAGCCAAAATAAACAGCCCCATGGACACACTTAACTTTCAACCCTGAACTTAAAACCATATCAATGAGCGCCACCGCTTCCACCCCCGCACCCGCCAAAGCTCCGCCGCTGGAAAAGCAAACCACCGTTGGCAATTATTTTGTTTCCAACTACCCGCCCTTCTCCTTCTGGAAACAGGAATTCGTCGGCGAACTACAGGCCGCCTTGGAGCGCCCGCCGCAACCCGGCCATCCGCTCGGCATCTATCTGCACATCCCTTTCTGCCGCAAGCGCTGTCACTTTTGCTATTTTCGCGTCTATACGGACAAGGACTCCGCCGCCATTCGCAGTTACCTCGATGCCGCCCTCCAGGAGTTCGCTCTCTACGCCGCCAAACCCGCCGTGCGCGGCCGCAAACCGAATTTCATCTACTTCGGCGGCGGCACTCCCTCATATCTTTCAGTCGATCAACTCAGCCATCTCATGAATGGCATGAAAGCGCTGCTGCCCTGGGATGAAACCGAGGAAGTTGCCTTCGAGGCCGAACCCGGCACGTTGACCGATCACAAGCTCAAGGCCATTCGCGATCTGGGCGTCACCCGCCTCAGCCTCGGCGTGGAAAACTTTGACGACCATATCCTCGAAATCAACGGTCGTGCGCATCATAGCAAGGAAATTACCCGCGCCTATGGTTACGCTCGCGAATTAAATTTCCCCCAGATCAACATCGACCTCATCGCCGGCATGGTGGAGGAGACGGATGCCAACTGGCGCGAATGCATCCGCAAAACCATCGAGATGTCGCCCGACAGCGTCACCATTTACGAAATGGAGATTCCCTACAACACCACCATCTACAAACAGATGAAGGCGGAGGGCAAACTGGTTGCGCCCGTGGCGGATTGGGAAACCAAGCGCCGCTGGGTCGATTATGGCTTCGCCGAATTGGAAAAGGCCGGCTACACGATTTCCAGCGCTTACACCGCCATCAAGAATCCGCAAAAAACCAAATTCATTTACCGCGACCGCCTCTGGGCCGGCGCAGATTTGCTCTCCCTCGGCGTTGCCTCCTTCGGCCACATCGGCGGCACGCATTATCAAAACCATCACGATTTCGATCCTTACGTCGCGCGCATCCAGCAAGGTGAGTTGCCGGTTTATCGCGCGTTGACTCCCAGCGCCGATGAGCGCCTCATTCGCGAATTCATCCTGCAACTCAAGCTCGGCCACGTCAGCCGCAACTATTTCGCGCAAAAGTTTGGTGCCGACCCCGCGCAACGTTTCGTCACGCCGCTCCAAACCTTGCAGGATTGGGGCTTCCTCACCATCGAAGGTGACACCATTCGGCTGAACCGCGAAGGACTGTTGCAGGTGGACCGCCTGCTGCATGAATTTTTCCTGCCCGAGCATCGCAATGTCAGGTACGCCTAAAAAATCGCCATGTTGCCCGCCACCCAATTTCCTGCCGCCTTCCCCATCGCGCATCCGCTCGATGAATTTTACGCACTCGCCGGCCAAGCCCTCCCGCCGCTGTCATCGATCGTCGGCGAGGCCGTGCCGGAGCCTTATAAAAGTCTGCTCGTCCACCAGCACGACATGACCCCGACCCTGGAACGTTTTCACAAATCCAACATTCACCTTCAGGTGCTGGGCCGCCGCCGGAAGGGCGACGACTATTTCCGCGAGGTCCTTCTCCTGCTGGACAGCTCCAACCTGCCCGTGGAATTCGGTGCCATCAAAATCAACCTCGCGCTCTTCAGTCCGGCTGCCCGCGAACAAATCCTCCAGGAAAAACTTCCCCTCGGCCACATCCTCGAGGAATATAAAATTCCCCACTCCAGCCGCCCGTCCGCCTTTCTCCGCCTGGCTTCTGACCGGTTGATCAATGACGTGCTGAAACTCTCCGGTGCCCAGGTGCTTTATGGTCGTCGCAACACGCTCTTCGACCCATCACAACGGCCACTGGCGGAAATCGTCGAAATCCTTCCCCCGACGGGCAAGCGGGACGCCGCTGCATAATGTCTATTCTGCAACCCACCTTTTACTCATGAATTCCAAATCCACCCTCGACGTTCTCATCATTGGCGCCGGCCCCGCCGGCTCTACCGCCGCCGCCTTGCTCGCCGAAAAAGGCCTGCGCGTCCTCGTCCTCGAGCGCGAAAAATTCCCACGCTATCACATCGGCGAATCCCTGCTCCCCTTCACCTACCAACCGCTGCAACGTCTCGGCTTGATCGACCAGATGAAAAAATCGGCGTTCGTGAAAAAATACAGCGTCCAGTTCGTCTCCCCTTCCGGCCGCGCCAGCCAGCCGTTTTATTTCTTCGACCGTTATAACCGCGAAACCGTCGCCCAGACCTGGCAGGTATTGCGTTCGGAATTTGACCAGATGCTCCTCGATAATGCCCGTGCCAAAGGCGCAACCGTCATCGAGGAGACCATCGTCAAGGAATTGATCCAGGAAGGTGGCCGCTTCGTCGGCGCGCGCGCGCAAACCAAAAACGGCGAAGTCGTCGAATATCGCGCTCCCATCACGCTCGATTGCAGCGGCAAGGAAGCCTTCTCCGCCGTCCGCAACAACTGGCGCGTCAAGGATCCCTTCCTCAACAAGGTCGCCGTCTGGACTTATTATCAAGGCGCCAAACGCGATGAAGGCATCGATGAAGGCGCCACCACCGTGGCTTATGTTCCGGAAAAAGGCTGGTTCTGGTACATCCCGCAACATAACGACCGCATCAGCGTGGGCGTCGTCGCCGAAGGCAAATACCTAACGCGCGGCGGCATCAAATCGCCCGAGGACATCTTCAAGCGTGAGATCGATCAAAACCAATGGATCAAGCAGCATCTCGCCTGCGGCCAACAGGTCGGCTCCTATTTCCTCACCAGCGAATATTCCCATCACTCCAAACATTGCGCCAGCGAGGGCTTGTTGCTCGTGGGCGATGCCTTCGCCTTCCTCGATCCGGTCTTTTCCTCCGGCGTCATGCTCGCGCTCAAAAGCGGCGTCATGGCCGCCGATGCTGTGCATCAGGCCGTTGTCGCCAACGATTATTCCCCGGGCCAGTTTGCAGAATACGCCACCACCCTGCGCCAAGGCATTGAAAACATGCGCCGTCTCGTCTATGCGTTCTACGACCCCAAGTTCAGCTTCCGCGACCTGACCAACAAATATCCCGACGCCGTCGGCTCGGTAACCGATTGCCTCAGCGGCGACGTCAACAAGGATTTCTCCACGCTCTGGAAACAAATCGAGGAGTTCGTTCCGCTGCCGGCGGCTTTGCCGGTGGGCCAACCGCTGTTAAAATCGGATGCCGCCATGCAACCCGCATAAACGAATTGGCTTGCCACTTTCCCATTTCAAATTGTAGCTGATATTACCTCGGTTTGAATATCGTCCATATAACCCCTGGCGCGGGCGCCATGTTTTGCGGAAATTGTTTCCGCGACAATGCCCTCGTCGCCGCGCTGCGCCGTCAAAGCCATTCCGTCCTGATGGTGCCGCTCTACCTTCCGCTCACCCTGGACGAAACCGACGAAACCCAGGGCACGCCGATTTTTTTCAACGGCGTGAACGTCTATCTCGAACAAAAATCCGAATGGTTCCGCACCGCCCCCGCCTGGATTCATCGCCTGTTCGCTTCGCGGCTGCTGTTGCAATTGGCCGCCGGTCGCGCCGCCAAAACCCGCGCCACCGACCTCGGTGACATCACCCTCTCCATGATTCGCGGCGAAGCCGGCAACCAGGCGCGCGAACTCGAGGAACTCATTCTCTTCCTCAAGACCCAGCCCAAGCCGGACATCATTTGCCTCTCCAACGCCCTGCTCGTCGGCATGGCCCGCCGCCTCAAATCCGAACTCGGCGCACCCATTGCCTGTGTCTTGCAAGGCGAAGACACCTTTCTCGATGCCCTGCCCGAATCACATCGCGGCATCACCTGGCGCACTCTCACTGAACGCGCGCAAGACGTGGATCTCTTCATCCCGCCCACGCATTACTTCGGTGAAATGATGGGACGCCGCCTCGGCATCCCCGCCGACCGCATCCACGTCATACCTAACGGCATTAATCTCGAAGGCTACGAGCCGGTCCAGAATCCCTCGTCCCAAACCCACGGCCCGCCAACACCCACCCTCGGCTATTTCGCGCGCATGTGCCGCGAAAAGGGATTGGACACCCTCGTGGAAGCTTTCATCATTTTGAAGGAACGCAATCGCATCCCGCAACTCAAACTCAAGATCGGCGGCGGCTGCGGCCCCATGGACCAACCGCTGGTCAACACGCTCCGCGACCGCCTCAAAGCCAAAGTCTTCCTCCAGGACGTTGAGTTCCATCCCAACATCGACCGCGCCGCCAAACAGGCCTTCTTCCGTTCGCTCTCGGTGTTTTCCGTGCCCGCGCTCTACGGTGAGGCTTTCGGTCTCTATGTCATCGAGGCCTTTGCGAGCGGCGTGCCGGTCGTGCAACCGCGCCACGCCGCTTTTCCCGAATTGATCGAAGCCTCCGGCGCCGGCGTGCTTTGCGAACCCGGCAGCGCCAAGTCGCTCGCCGACGCCCTCGAACAACTCTTGTTAAACCCCGAGCAAGCCCGCGCCCTCGGCGCCAACGGCCAAAAAGCGGTGCGCGAAAAATTCAATGCCGAACACATGGCACACGAAACCCTCCGGGCTTATGAAGCGGTGCTGTCGCGCCATGTCACTTCCGCCCCTTCTCCATGACCGGCGAATTTTAATCGCAAATCTCCAATCAAAAACCTAATCTCCAGCATGGCCTACGAATTCAAAGCCGTCCGCCGCGTCGAATTCTCGGAAACCGACATGGCCGGGATCGTCCACTACTCCAATTTCTTCCGCTACATGGAAACCGCCGAACACGGTTTTTTCCGCCACCTCGGCTACTCGGTGGTCATGGATCAGTTTGAACCTGCCGTCGGCTGGCCGCGCGTCCATGCCGAATGTGAATACCGCCAACCACTCCGCTTCGAGGACGAAGTGGAAATTCACATGCTCGTCAGCGAAAAAAAATCCAAGACCCTCAGTTACCTCTTCAAATTTCGCAAATTAAACGGCTCCTCGCCCATTGAAGTTGCCCGTGGTTCCCTCACTGTCGTCTGCGTCACCAAGCTGCCCGACGGCAAAATGGCCGCCACCAGCATCCCCAAAGAGTTCGCCGACAAGATTGAAGTGGCCCCCGCGGAGTTGCTGGCCTGAAGCGCCCGCAGTTCCGGCAGTTTAGAGCATTGACAGAAATGATGTAGCGCGGCGGAGCGAGGATTTTTGACTTTGGGCGAGGCTTTGGCGAGGGCGCATGCCCAAGGTGGCCTGTGACCGAGCCGAAACGAAGCCAAAAGTCAAAAAGACCGCTTCCCTCACTAACTTTTCCGCCGCGCT
>JAQGPA010000107.1 GCA_028293325.1 Pedosphaera sp.
CGGAAAAGAGGGCCAGATCGGAAGTAACCAGCAATTCACTATTATTATTGGTGACAATAAGTTGGCTGGTTGGTTCCACGCTTTCAACGTGGAGCCGATTGGTTCCCATTAAATACCGCAGACCGCCCACGTCGTCCCGCGTCAGACCGGTGTAATAGATTCCTTCACCGAAATTTCTACCCGCCACGGCGGTTAAACCAGGCTCCGTTGGGTCCACTGGAAACCCCACCGTTTGCGCCAAAGGGTCCGGCCCGGTACAAATTTCCACTATGAAATAGCTATATAAAACTCCGTTGACATAACTGCTGTAATCCGTGGTGACCGGATCAAAATTTCGTTTAATGACAGTATATGTTTCATCCAAGGGACAAGTACCTTGGGGCGTAAGAAAGCGATTGTGCAAAGTCCAGACATAGCGTTCCGGTTCCGCAAGTCCAAGTTGTTCCATGAGGGCATGGAGTGCCGAGGTCTTTAAATCCAACAAACTTAAACTTAGGGCAGTAGAATTGAAGCGCGCGGCCCTTTGCGGAATTTCAGATAAATCGGAACTGTATGATGAGAGGTTCGTCAGTGCATTCATTATACCAATGGCCTGATCGACCGCCGCCACGCCATTGGAGCCGAAGTAATCCAAAAAGTTTTCGTCGTAAGCATAGAAAACAGTGCGGGTATTCCAGCGATACTCCTCCCCTTTGTTTTTCGGTGCGCCAATATCACCCTGAATATGATAACCGATTTCGGGAATCTGATATGGCTCGTTGAAGGGCCCCAAAAGCGCAAAGCCAAACATGGATTGCGTCCCCGACAGCATGAGTATCAAGGCCAGCCAAAAATATTTAAGTGATGGAAACATATAAATGCTAGTAAACGTAAACCAGCCGCTTGATGCGATAGTAACCTTGCGTTGTCGCCCCCAGATAAACGGAATCAGTGGTGCCCGCCGCGAAGCGCGAGGCCCCGACATCCGTCCAGTTAACCAGATCGGTGGTAACCTGAACTTGATAAGTGCCACCCGGCTGGGTGTTCCAGGAAAGGAATAAGCCTTGCGGAGTTTGGTCCAAACTGGTCCGTAACCAGGTATTCGGATCCAATGGATTCGCACCCCAATGAAGGACGGTCAGTGCGGTTGGCCCTCCCGGTGTCAGCGGGGTATTGGCCGAAGGCCAGTTTACCTTGTTCGTGCCCCAATAGAGCGTTTCCCAATCATCGGGCAAACCATCTCCGTTGCGATCCGCCGCCCAAAGTTTGGCAGTGGTGGTTGCGGAGAGGGGCGAGTGGCGGCCATCCGTCAGCACATACGCCAATTGGAAAGTATGCGTGCTGCCGGGATTAAAGGAAAACGTATCATCATTCTGCCAATAAGTGTTCGTAACCAGGAAAGGCGTGCCCGCCCCATCCAGGTAGAGTTCAAAATGATCCACGCTGAAGCCGGCCACCGGCGGCCAGTTGGCAACCAACGTGAAGGAATCCAGAGCGCTTACTATGGGCGCGCCAGGCGCGGCCAACGGCTGCGTAAAGGTGACGAAACGTTGCGCGTTGAGATCGAGAACATTGGCCAAACCTTGATAACTGGACCAAACAGCCAGAAACCGCCCCACCCCGTCCGCGGCCACAGCGGGAAACATTTGCTGGTTTAAAACGGTCGTGTTGACGCGAAACTCAGTTCCGGAGAGCGAAGCATCGCCATGCAGAAATTGACCGTACACGCCTTCGCGCGAGCCGTCCTGGCCGAGGCTCGTCCAAACCGCAAGATAATCCACCCCGATAGAACTCAGCTTGGGCGAAAACTGATCACCATACCGTTGCGTATTCACACGCTGCACGGCGCCGCCCACTCCCGTGCCGGAAAACCGACGGGCATAAACGTCCCAACTGTTATTGACCACGACGACATCTTTCTCAGACCAGCCAATCATAAAGCTGCCGTCAGCAGCGCCGGCAATGGCCGGGCTGGCACAAATGTTGGTGCTGGTATTGGCCAGTATCTCATTGCTCAATGGGACGGCGCTGGCATTGTAAATCCGGGCGTAGATATCAACATTATTTGTGGTGCGTTCCTGTTCGGAAACCCAGGTAATGGCAAAATTTCCGCTGCTCAACGCGGCGACTGCGGGGTCGCGCTGATTATAAGAGGTAAATTGGTTCACCGGAAACTCTCCGCCGATTTTCACGCCATTCGTGGACAGCAACTGGCCATAAACTCCTTGCAACCCATCTGCATTATCCTGTTTGAAGCTTGACCAGGTTACGATCACATTGCCATTGGCCAACGTGGCAATGGCTGGCTTTACCTGATAATTGGTTGAGCTGCCAACCTGAAATTCATTGGTAAACCAGGTATTGCTGGCAGTAAGAAATCGGGCGTAGATGTGCTGGAATCCTTGTTTGCCACCCTGCCAAACAAAAGCGGCACCACCGCCTCGCAATAGCGTGACTTGCGGCCTTTCCTGATCATCCGTCCCCAATTGATTCACCCGGAAACTCGACTGCATGGGAGAAAAATTGCTGTCCAAACGCATGGCGCTAATGCCCAATCCGTTGCCGTCGGTAATGTTGTCCTGCCAAACGATGAAGCCGCCGGAATTCGTGATACTCAGAGAGGGATAAGCCTGATCGCCGGGAATATTGCCAACCGGAGCATACTCGCCTGCCTGGGTTACATAGCCGGACTGAGCGAGGACAAGGGAAGGCATGGTTACGACCAGACCCAATATCCCCAGCGTTTTACAGACGCGCTGCTGTAGTGACATAAGATTTTGAATGTGTTGTAGCAAGCCCCGGAACGCTTGTCCATGCTTTCTTCCGATAAAATGTGGTTTCGAGAGCGATATAACGCGCTTTTTCGCGGAGAAAATTGCCGCGCGGAAAGTAAGGATTTGGCGCATATTTTTTTGGGTTAAAACAACTCCCTTTGCCCTGGTTCTGCCAGCGGTAATCCAGCCGGAAAAGTTTTGATTTCGCGGGGCCCGAACCATCCCCGCAACCGGACCACGTCAGCAGCGCGACAGGCGCAGGTGCAGCTGCCGGCAGCAGGGAAACAATGCGAGGAGATGGAAGGCACAACGTGGAGGCATTTACATGCCCAATAATGATTTACTTTCTGACTTGCTTCGCGCTCATGGGTTCCTGGCCGGGGCAACTTTAAAAGTTGCCCCTCCAAAGATTTCGGCCTTATTGGGTGACAGGTTTTGGAGTCGTAAAGCTCGTTTGCGCAAAAGGCATTTCCTCGTCCGAATGATAGCGCGTGCCATCCGGATTGATGATGGTCGGCGTAACAAAGATCAAGAGATTCTTCTTCGTCTTGGAGGAGGACTCGCTGCGGAAAAAACGGCCAAACAGCGGTAGATCACCCAACATCGGGACCTTGTCCTTGACCTTGCTGACACTGTCGGTGATCAGACCACCAAGCACGATGGTTTGAGCATCCCAAACGACGGCACTGGTGACGACCTGCCGGACGCGGAAATGCGGCAAGGGCAGGACGGCGACCAGCGTGCTGCCGGCAGAGACTGCAGCTTGAGGTACAAACGCGCCGGGATTATCATAGCCCACGAATTCCGTCACTGTCGGAATGATCGTCATCTGGACGGAATATTCATCCGCCGAAACATAGGGAATCACATCCAGCACTGGACCGAAAGGCAGTGACTGAATCGGATAGGTAATAATGGGCGCGGTATTCTGAATAATGGTACCGTTACCAGCGGCAGGCGTGTTGTTTTGGCCACCGCCGGTGTTGGCATTCACGCCGACAACAATGGTTTGGATATCGACTGCCTGGATTTGCGCCTGGCGACCGCTCTCGGTGGTAATTTCCGGCGCGGTGAGCAAGTCGGTGCCATCACGCTGTTCCAGCGCATTGATGGCCATCCGAAATTGCGGATCAGTCAGCACACCTGTGAAAGTTGCCACTGTTGGAGCACCGAGTTGGTTGCGCAAACCCCCGGTCAGCAATTGATCGGTCTTGGCCGGGAGAATGGATGTGAGTGGCGAAGTGCCAGGAAACGGACTGGCAGTAGGGTTGGCAGCGGTAGGCGTGCCACTGTTAAGGGAGGGTTGAGTTCCGCCGGAAGCGGCGACTCGTCCGCCGCCCAGCAACACATTCCCCAAATACCAGTCAAAGCCAAGGGCGCGATTGTCGTTCTGGGTGATTTCCGCAAATTTGGCTTTGATATTCACCTGCGGTGGCGACTGATTCAGAGTTTCAACCGCAGCGGCAATAATATCCAGGTCCGCCAGGGTTGAATGGACCATCAAGGTGCCTTTGCGGTCATTGAAGAAAACGGATTTATTGGTGCTCGTCAAATCCACGCCCGCAGCACTGAAGAACGCACGGACTTCCGCTTGAATTGACTCAAAACCGTTGGTTTTAGTAATAAAACTCAATCCGGAGCCTGTCGTACCGCCGCCATTGCCACCACCACCGCCCCGACCACCACCACCACCACCGCCTTGGGATGTGGTTCCGCTTACTTCGACGCGGGGTATGATGGTTGTGCTGCCCGAGCCGCTGCTGCCGCTGCTGCCACCGCCGCCACCGCCGCCGCCGCCACCGCCACCACTACCGCCGCCGCTACCGCCACTAACATCACCGAAGGAAATGCCGGACACCCCTTCCAAGCCCTGTCGGAATGTGTTGGGATCAATGTGGAAAATACGGGTGTACATCTGTACCGCTTCCGGTGCCCTGAGCGAAAACACAACGGCATAATCTTCGATGGAAAACTTGATCGGCTTGTCTGACGCCTTGGTAATGGCATCCAACACGTCCGCCAGACGTAAATCAGTCAGGGCTGGGTTTATCTTTACGGTCACGGCTCCCACATCCACCGCTTCCGTTGGCAGCGGTGCGGCAACTGGCAAACCGGTGGCCGGATCCACCGCTCCGGTGGCGACGGAGGCCGAGGGAGGCGTCTCGCGATTGATAAAGAAATTAATACCGGTGCGGTCCGGATCGCGGGACTTGGCCAAGTCACTGAGATTATTGATTACCTCTGTCAACGGGAGGCCATCATACTTGATGGAATCAATGCGGATACGGTCAAGTTTTGCGAGGATCGATTGCCGGCCCTTGCTGGTATAAACCAGATTGGTCCGGGCATAGGCGTTGGGCAATTGCAACTGCTGACGACGCAGCGGAACATCCCAGGAATCTTCCACCTGAAGCAAGGCGTTGCGCGAGGCGAGATCGGCTTTGCGGCTGGAATCCGCAGCCCGTTTTTCCTTGATCAATTGCAGGTAATGATAGGCCGCGACATTTTGCGGTTCTTCAGCGTAAGCATGTTCAAGTTTGGCTTCCGCCTCGTCCATTTTACCCGCCTCAAACAACAACTTGCCATCCTGCACCATGGTGGCGACACGGACTTCATTGGTGTGGAAAGCCGGAAGGCGATCCAGCTGTTCCTGGCTGGGAATGGTTCCCTCTTGTGCCGCGAGCAGGCGGTTATTTTGGCTCTGACAATCCAGCGCGGCCTGATTTTGCGGGTCCACGATCAAAATGCGTTTCACCCGTTCATCGGCGCCTTTATAATCCTGATGGCGTTGGGATTCATGGGCGAGATCCAACAGCACAGAGCACAAACCGGCCACCACCTGCCGGGTTTCCGGTTCCACGCTGGGACCGATGTTCTGCACGAGCGCATAGCATTGTTCATACAATTTGGCGGCGGCGGGCAGATCCTTGCGCTGCTGCGCACTCTGGGCCAGCGCCAGTTTTTGATGCAAAAGAATGGTATCGGCCTGGCGGCGGAGACCTTCTGTGCCGGCTGCGTCCACAGCATCACCGCCGGTCTGGGCGGAGAGTGGGACGGCGGAAGCCAGGAGCAGGGTCAAACAGAATAATTGGGAGGCTGCTTTAATCATGGGTTTGGTGGGCGTTGGCGGAAGAGATCAACGCGTTTCGGTTACAACATTAAAATTAATCGTCGTTTTTTTCTCGTTCGGTTTGAACAATATTACTACGTTGGTTTGCGTGATGGCAACGATATTGTACTGTCCGCCACCGAAAGTAAGCGGAGCGCCAATACGCTGCCCGCGCCACATTTTATTGCTTTCCGGCGGATACTTTAAATCTGCGGAATAACCCTCGACACGTTTATAAGGTTTGCCAGGACCGACAAACACCGTCTCCCCCGTTTCATTCATTTCCAGTAAAAGCCCTTCTGGTTTCTCCGGCGGTCCCTTTATCTGCCGCAGGGTAAACATGTCATTCTTAGTGTCCTGTTTGACAAAAGTTTCCCTCTTGGGGCGCTGGCTGGGTTTAACTGCAGCCTCATTCTCCACCCCAATCAGGTATCCATTTGCGCTGGGGTCATCAAAGGTGAGTTGGAGATACAGCGGAGTTATGGCCGTCACTTGCATTGCATCAGGACCAAGTTCATGGCCGGTCTGGACTTTGATGAGACTGCCATCAGCCTTTTTCTGCCAGACCACCGGGTTGAACAAGTTGTGATTATGAGTAAAATCAAGATGGACAGGGGCTTGAACCCTTTCCAGCATGGCTTGTTCCGCGGCCAGGTCCAGCAACGGCAGTGGATTAATCTTGGGGTGCAGCAAATTATCCCTGATTTCCACCAGTTTGGCCCGCTTGCTGGGCAGAATGATCAGCAAAAGCGCCACGGCCACCGTCAGCCCCAAAAGGACGACACCGAGCAGCACTTTTTCGTAATTTTTCTTTAAGAACTCCATGGAAAATTTATTTTGAGTCTTTGAGTTTAACAATCTCGACCGTCATAATCACCCGGAGTTGCCGTTCATTGAGAAAAACGGTGGAGTTTTTGCCGCCGGGAATGCTCGCAGCAGCTACGGGCGCAGGCGCCAGAGGATTGGGCTGGGGCGTGCTGCCAAAGCCCTGGGGATTATAAGCGGGCGGCCCAGTCAGAATGTAACCGCCAGGATTGATTTGTTGATTTGGATCCTGGTTTGCCACTGCCGGTTCCACATTGAGAGTCTTGATGATGAGACCGTTTGGTGAGGCGGCAAATCCGGCAAGCACCAGGGCCAACTCGGAACTAAAGCAACGAAAACTGACTTCATACGGAGTCAACTCGGCTAATGGAGTGGCCGTGGTTTTGGCCGGGAGATAATCCGCATCGTTCTTGTCATCCGCGGAAACGGCTTCGCGTCGCAAACTGTCCAGCGCATTAACCTTGGCATTGAACAGGATATTGCAGATAACCTTGATCTCACCCAGTTGGACCGCCAGCTTGTTCAAGCTTGCGGGATCAAAGTTCATCACCCGCTTTTGGGCTTCAAAGGTAAAAAAGTAATCGCGCGGCAGGACAACACTCGCCTGATCGGCGGCGTGATGCAATTCCGCGACGGTGTTGCGCAACTGGGCGGCGAAATCAGCATTAACCACCTTGGGCGAATCAGGAATGGGCGTGGGACGCCGGAAAGAGGCCCGCGCCTTGTTAATGAAATCCCTGACGGTTTGCTGCTGTTCCTTGGCTGCCTTGATATTGTCAATTTTGTCGGAGCCGGGATGCGGGTTCTGCTTGTTGAGATTATCCAATTCACCGTATTGCTTCGTGATCTCCTCTGTAATCTCACCTTCCTTGGCAATCGCCGCGAACATGTAAAACCCGCCCACGACCATCAAGCCCACAGCCACCAGACCGCCAATCAAAAAATACAAATTTCTTTTAATCCAGGACATATTAGAGCTTGATCGGCTTTTTCAACTTAAGAGTCATCCCAAAGGTAAAGGTGCCTGTGGTTTCGTCCACATTAATGTTTCCAGCCAGGTGGGTTTCGTCCTTGCTGAACATCGCGTCCTCTTTCAACGCGCGCTCCAGGGCATAGGCGATATCCGTATTGGCGGATGCCGTTCCCGTCAAATTGACCGCGCGGCATTGGAGGGTGACCACCCCGACATCGTTCGTGGCCGGTTTCACCGGCAGTGGCTGACCATCCGGCCCAAGTTGCACAGTGGCAGGATCACCGGTCGGTTGACCGCGATTCATATTCATCATGGGATCCATCATCCCGCCGTTCGGGTTGAGTGTGGCTTGGGAATCAGCCGTTGGGTCCGAAATGAACCGCTCAATCCAGACGCCCGTGGACGTGTGCAAACTATTCCCCGTCTCGCTCTCCACCTGTAGCAGCACGTTGTGCAACTCGGTCATGACATCACCCCAATAATAGCGGTCCTCTATCCAACTGGCGATTTGCTGGGCGTCTTTTTGTGAATTCTTCAGGTCGCCATGGGCTTTGTTAAAAGCCGTGGCGCGATTCTGCAGCGGTTGGATGTCTGCCTTCAGTTTATCCAATTCGTCCTGGTTAACCGTCGCCAGCTTGTCAAACAAAAGCCCGGAGGCAAAAATCACCGCCACGAGACTGAAAATGGTGGCAATCAGATAAGGCTTTTTCTGGTTGAATTGCACCCAATTAAGCGTGCTCTCCGGCATTAAATTCAACTCCACCGGGCAATGCGCCAGGTTGCGCAGGCCGAGCCCAACGACTTCACCTAGGGAATGGGCCACACGGGCCAATTCTTCCAGGTTGATGGCGGGATCGATCTGGACGTTCCGGAGAGGGTTGAAATACTCCACCGGCACATTGAGCTTTTCCGCAAAGAACTGCGCGGTATAGGGCATGATGGAAGCGCCGCCCGATAGGAAAAGTCTTTGCGGCGCCGAACCGCCCTGCTGGCCGCGGTAAAACTGCATCGTCTGGTTTACCTGGATGTGCAGCCGGGTCATGAATTGGCGGGCAATCTTTGAAATTGCAGCCTGATGTGCGTTTTCCGGCTCTTCGTAAGCGCCGCCCAGACTGACAAAGCCTTCGCTAATCTTTTTCTGCTCGGCTTCCGGAAAAGGCAGCTTGGACTCGTTGGCAAAATCCTGGGTAATGGAATTGGCCCCCAGATTGATGCTGCGGGAATAGACTTTGCCCTTCTCAAAAAAGAGGAGATTGCTGGTCTTGGCACCAATATCCAGCAGCATGGTGCAGTCTTCCAAATCCCCGTAATTATATCGGAAAGCGTTGCAGAGCGCGGCCGGTGATACATCGGCCAATTGCAGGTGCAACCCGGCGGATTCCGCAACCCGGAAAAGCCCTTCCACAATGTCCGCCTTGATGGCCACCAGCAAAACTTCGAGTTCGCCGGTGGGTGTGGAGCCTAAAATTTGATAGTCCCAAACCACCTCGGCCAAGGGAAACGGAACATTCTGCTGGGCCTCGTATTGGATGATCTGGGTGACTTTGGAAGTATCAACCGGGGGCAGTTTGACAAACTTGGAAAACACCTGAAAGCCGGGCGCACAGACGTTGACATTCTTGGAGCGAATGGCTTTCTCGGTAATGAGGTCCTGTAGGGCCTTCTGGATGGTGGCCTCGCGCGTGGCCTCCTGGGCTCCTTCGGAGCCCAACGACTTGAAGGCATATTGCTTCAAGCGCAGTCCACCAGCTTCGTTTAACTCGAACTCGGCCAACTTGAGGCTACCCGCCCCGAAATCGACCGTCAAAAATGACTTTGAATTTAACATTAAGCTTTTTTGCCCCAAACACACCGCTGGCTCCGAGCTGCCGCCACGGACATGCAAAAGGCAATCCTTGCTGGTTACTGAAAATCTCGCGGGTGGTCAAACATAAAATCTGTTTACGAACTACTTTCTTTGCGTCATCGCGAGCCAAAACTTCATGATCTAGACCTTGCCGCGAAAATATTCGATGGTCTTTTTCAGTCCCTCCTTCAATGGAACCTTCGGTTCCCAATGCAATCTCGTCTTCGCCCGCGTAATGTCCGGTCGCCGCTGCTTCGGATCATCCTGCGGCAGCGGTTTGAACACGATCCGACTTCGCGAACCCGTTGCCCGGATGATTTCTCGCGCGAACTCCAATACGGTCATCTCATGCGGATTACCAATATTGACAGGGTCCACCGAGGAACTGTTCATTAATCGGTAAATCCCCTCCACCAAATCGGATACATAACAAAAACTTCGGGTCTGGTTGCCTTTGCCGAACACAGTCAATGATTGATTTTTCAAGGCCTGACTGACAAATGCCGGCACCACCCGCCCATCATTCAAACGCATGCGCGGGCCATAGGTGTTGAAGATGCGTACGATGCGCGTCTCCACGCCATGTTCGCGATGATAGGCCATGGTCATGGCTTCGCCGAACCGTTTGGCCTCATCATAACAGCCGCGAGGGCCGATGGTGTTGACGTTGCCCCAGTATTCCTCGGTTTGAGGATGCACCAGCGGGTCGCCATAAATTTCCGAGGTCGAAGCGATGAGAAAACGCGCCCCTTTGTTCTTGGCCAATCCCAAGGCCTTGTGCGTCCCCAACGAACCCACTTTCAGTGTCTGGATTGGAATTTCCAGATAATCAATGGGGCTGGCGGGTGAGGCAAAATGCCAGACGAAATTGACGGGCCCATCCAGGAAAATAAACTCGGTGACATCCTGCTGGATAAACTTGAAATTGGGATTCCCGCCCAAGTGGGCAATGTTGTCCACCGAGCCAGTGATGAAATTATCAATGGCGATGACCTTGTGGCCGCGCGCCAACAAGAGGTCCACCAGATGAGATCCTAAAAACCCGGCTCCGCCGGTAACCACCGAGGTGGGTTGCCTCGTGGTCGAGGCCCGCTTCTTTTTGACAGGCATAAGTATTTATAATGGGAGATTGGCCGGCAGAAGTCCAGCCGGAGTTCTGAGTTGATTGCCGCTGAACGGTCATCGGGCGCCCGTGCCCATCAGCACAATAGGAACCGTGCGCCAGAGAATCTTGATATCCAGCCAAAGGGACCAGTTATCGATGTATTCCAAGTCGAGCCGGACCCAATCGCGGAAGTCAGAAACCTCATTGCGCCCGCTAATCTGCCAGAGGCAGGTCAACCCGGGCTTCACGCTCAACCGGCGGCGGTGGGCAACATCATCAAACCGTTTCACTTCATCCACCGGCAATGGACGCGGGCCTACCAAGCTCATATCGCCTTGGAGGACGTTAAACAACTGGGGAAATTCATCGATGGAAAACTTCCGGAGCCAGCGGCCAACAGCGGTGATGCGCGGATCATTTTTCATCTTGAATACCGGGCCGGACATTTCATTCATGGCCGCCAATTCTTCCTTGCGCTCTTCGGCGTCCATTTCCATGGTCCGAAATTTGTAAATGGTGAAGGGATGTCCGTTCAGCCCGCAACGTTGCTGCCGAAAAAGAATGGGGCCGCGGGAACTCAACTTGATAAGCAGGGCAATCAGGATAAAGGGCAGCGCCAGCAGAATCACCGCCAGCAAGGCTCCGGTAAAATCAATCAGTTGCTTGACCACGCTCTGCCAGGAAGCCTCGGGCGTGGTGCTAAAGACCATTACCGGCCGGCCCTGGAAATCATCGAAGCTGGCACGGGAGATTTGCGTCTTGAAAAAATCGGCAACCAGCCAGACTTCCACGCCTTCCAATTCACAGATATTGATGGCGTTCTCCACCTGCTCGAAGGAATTCTGCCGCGCATTGAGGATGACGCCATTGACCGAATGTTCATGCAACAGGCTGGCCAATTCACCAGCCGATTTGTTGTTCAGGTTTAACTCCGCCAACACCCGCATGCCGTCGTCCGGTCGCGCCTTGAGTTCCTGCCGCATGCGCTTCGTCTCCTCTTCCGTGCCAACCAGTATGAACCGTCGCTGCATCTGCGCGCGCGCAAATTTACTCCGCAACCCCACGCGCAGCAGTTCTTCCTTCAGGAGCACCAGCAGAAAACTAATGATGCCAAACAGCACGGCCACGGAACGCGCCAGTTCCAGACGGAAGAAAAAGAGCACCATGATCAGGCCGATGGTGGCCACCAGACAACCCTTGAAGAGCGGCCAAACCACTACCCGACGCGGAGCCAGGAGCGGTCGATCATAAAATCCCTGGGCTTCCAGGATAAGCGGACTGGCCGGAATGAGAATAAGGTACAGCCAGAAATAAGCTTCAAACGGACTGACCGGCGCCAGGCTGAAAAAGGACATCACGTCTGGATTCGCGCGCAGTAGCCAGGCTGACCAAAAGCTGGCCGCAAAGAGGCAGGCATCCAACAACTGCTGGATTTGCATCTTGATCTGGCGATGACGACGTAACATGACCGTTCAAATATTCAAATTGAATCCGTAACAAAGCCAGCCGTCTGGCACAATCAAATTGGCGCCTGGGCTGGCACCTGCCAGCAGACGCTAACGGTCAGTCTATCAACGGAGTTATTTTGAGGCAGTTTGCGCAGCCGTGACGCCGGCACTCCGTGGGCCGGTGGCTAATTGGAACTGCGGGATGGATGCCTGCATGAATTTTTGCATGCGCGCATAGGTGGCGTCTTCCTGTCCCGGTTCACACACTGAAAAACAAGTGATATAAGCCCAGCGTTGCAGCCGTCCGGTGCTCAAAAGTTCCTTGCCCATTCGCCACATTCTCGTCCAGTGGCTCGCGGTAAGCTCGTGGTCGGCCACAAACCAATAAACATAAATCCCACGCGCCGTGACCGTCCGGCCCTTGATGTCAAAATTCCGCGTGGCCAGCAATTTCATGACCGGCAAATCATAAGGGTGCGGATTTTGCATCGGCACCGTGGTTTCCACGGATTTTGAATCGTCAATTTTCCAACCAATCCCAGTCAGGCAAAACTGGGGTTTGTGAATGGTGCTGCGATCCGTGCCCATGAGCACGGCATTCAACAATGTGGTAAACCCATCGGTGGCCACATAGCGGCGCTGGCCAAAGCTGCTGTCCTTCGGCATATAGGTGAACAATCCTGGATCGGGCTCAATCACTTCGGATTTATAGTCGAGCACAAATTCCGGCAAGTGAATGTTCAATCTTGGACTGTCGGTAATGGGCGAGGTCAGGATGCCGGGACGTCCCAGTTGCTGGTGGGTCCGCAGCCAGGTCAATCCGCCGGCGGTGCTGGCCATCAAGCCCAAGGCCACGATCAAAATAAATCGCTTGTTTTTGTTCATGCCGGTTTCGCCTCCAGCGGCAGCACGACATCCGGCTGCCGTTCGCGCAACCAATGTCCCAACACCAGCACTCCAATGATCGCCGGCACGTACGGCACCAGACTGAAGAACCAATTTTCATGCACGAAATTGCCCCACGGTTGGCCCCCCGCCTCCGCCGCAATCACAATGCACATCATCCGGACGACGTTGCTCGCCACGGCAAGCGGAAAGGCCGCCGCAATGATCAGCGTCCGCTTCCATTTTCTTTCAAAAGCAACAAAACCGTAAACCGTGGAGATGCAGATTATGGCCACCGTGCTGCGCAAACCGCTGCAGGCGGCGGCGACCTCGTACGCATAGGTATGCGCTCCATTGAAGAGTTGCGTCCCCTCCCGCAGCACGTTGAGCCCCAGCACTTGCGATACAACCACCACGATTTCGCTGACCATGATCCGTAAGGGAAAGGTCACGGGTTCGCCAATCGTGGCAATGGGAATGCAAAACACAAACAGGAAAACGGGAAAAAAGCTCGACCGCAACCATGCCGGTCCCCACGTCAAACCAATCAAGGCATAAATGCCGATAAACAATGCCACAATGGAAATGCGCTGTTGTTGGACGACATAACCCACGAGATGAAGCAGCAACGCCGCTGCCAGCAACAGCAATCCGGGCGACCAGAGCCGGTTCGGCAAAGCCAACAGTTCCTTGCGCTTCCACCAAAACAACACCAGCACCAAAATGGGCACATACATGCCATGCTCATCGGATTTGTCGCCGTTGTTATAGGCGTTGTACATCCAGTTCAGCAGGGAGGGAGTATCAATGTAGCCAAACGTGCAACTGCCCAGAAAGTGAAACAACAGCAACCACGCTGCGAGCAGACTGAAGAATAGTCCCTTGTTTGGCAATTGCTCCCAGCATTGCAGAAATTCCGCTTGGAAACTTACCGCCACTTCGGCGTTATCTGGTTTCTGGTCCATTGTGTGTTCGAGACTTATTAGACCATGAATTCCAACCGGCGCTCAATTAAATTTGTCGCCCGATACGCACTACCGCACCCGGTTGCACAGCTTGATGAAAGCATTGTCAACATTGGTTGATTATGGTTGTTGCGCATTATGACTCAACTGACGCCAACCCCGGAGAATTACGGAAGCAGTGGCCAGCCCAACCGCACCCGCTCTGGAGCCCCAATCCCATTATTTCTTTACGATTTCGTCGTAAATCCACTTGTAGGTTTTTTCCAGACCGTCCTGCAATTTGATCCCCGGTGCCCAGCCCAGGCGTTGCTGGATAAGCGTGTTGTCGCTGTTGCGGCCATTGACGCCTTTGGGCGCCTTCAAATTATAACTCCGCTTCAACTTGATCCCCGCAATCCCTTCCACGATATCCACCAACCCATTAATGGTCACCAACTCGTTGCTCCCCAAGTTTAGCGGTTCAATAATGTCGCTCGCCAAAATCGCCTGCGTCCCTTTCAGACAATCGTCGATATACATGAAACTCCGGGTCTGATGCCCATCACCCCAAATCTCAATCTCGTGTTTGCCGGAAAGCTTGGCTTGAATCACCTTGCGGCAAACCGCCGCGGGCGCTTTTTCGCGCCCGCCATCATACGTGCCGTGCGGCCCGTAAACATTATGGTAACGCGCCACACGCGTCGTCAGCCCAAAATCCTCGCGATAATGCCGGCACATCCGCTCGCTGAATAATTTCTCCCAACCGTAGCCGTCCTCCGGCATCGCGGGATAGGCATCGCTTTCCTTCAGCGCGATCACTTCAGGCGATGTCTGTTTATCCGCCGCGTAAACGCATGCCGACGACGCATAGAAAAACCGTTGCACCCCATGCTGGCGGGCCGCCATGCAGAGATGCGTATTAATCAACACCGAGAGCATGCACAGCGCGCGATTGTTCTCGATGAATCCCATCCCGCCCATATCCGCCGCCAGATTGTAAACCGTGTGCGCCCCCGCCAACGCCTTCTCACACGCTTCCTTCTCCTGTAAATCCAACTGCACGTTCTCCACTTTCGGGGAGACTTGATACCATTCCGCAGTCGGTTTGATGTCCACGGACCGGATGTCGCGATGGCCTTGGCGCAGCAGGTCTGCCACCAAATGACCGCCAATGAATCCGCCGCCGCCGCATACTACTATTTTTCCAGAACTCATAGGATAAAAGTCGAGTTGCGAAGGATAAGCAGCAGGCAAATTAATTCAAGCCGATAATTCAGCCGCCAGTTCCGCCAAGATTTTATCAGGTTTATCGTTAACCTTCTCTTCTCTACCCCCTGAACAGCCATTTTTTCTCCCTTTTCCCAGTATCCAAGTCGACAAGACCCAAATCGGAGCAGCACCTTGTTGTTCTTTGTGGTCCGCATGCCAGCGCCTTTCTGTCCCTAGCCCCGGAGGGGCGACACAACCCATTGGCAAACGAATCATATTGTTCCTGCCTGTCGTGCCGGAAGCCTCGGCGGCGGCGGAAGCCTTGGCGAAGGCGGATCCCCACAGTGGCCCGTCCGGAAGGACCCACACTCCGAATTTGAATGCCCCGGAGGGCGTGGCAGAATCTTAACCTTGACCCTCTTTGTCCCATAAAAAATTCATTCTTAAATTACCTTGACCCGCCTTGTCCATCCTTAAGGCTGCCTTGACTATCCTTAAATTCACCCCCCTGACCAGCCGGGTTATGGTCGGTGCTGTTGTCCCTAGGATGACC
>JAQGPA010000109.1 GCA_028293325.1 Pedosphaera sp.
GTGACGGGCAAAATGTCGGGTCGGCCAAGTTTGAAAATGAGGAGCATGTGAACGGTCCAAGGTCCCACGCCGCGAATCGTGGTAAGTTGCGAAAGGATTTGGGCGTCGTCCATGCGGACGATGGCGCGGGAAGTGGGGACGACACCGGCGAGGGTTTTGGCGGCGATATCCTTGATAGCGGCGATCTTCGCCCGGGACAATCCGGCGCCGCGCAGAAGTGCATCGGGCGTGGCCAACAAACCTTCCGGCGTGGGGAAAGGCTGGCCGGGATAAAGCGCTTTGACGCGGCCAAGAATGGTGGCGGCAGCGGTGCCATTCAGTTGCTGGTAGGCGACAGACTGGACCAAGGCCTGGAAGGGAGTGCGCCGGGGTTGTGGTTTCCAGGCGCAAGGGCCGAATTTTTTGATCCACTTGCCCAGCACTTTGTCGGCTTGGGCGAGATGTTTAATGGCGGCTTCAGTCATGGAACGATGAAAGGTGCGGGCAGGCGCAATCGGCTATTGCCGGAGAGTCTTTACGGTTTCGATATGCGTGATGAGCCAGGCATTGTTCAACTTTTTAAAGGTGAACTTAAGTTCCTGAACGATCAAATCTTTTTCGCCGGAAACCTGGGCGCGCAGGGTCAGGTCCGCGATGGCGGATTGTTGGTCCGGCCCCACTTCAATATTGGTATCGACAAAATCCACCTTCAGGCCATTGAGCGCGCCACGCGCCATGATGGCGGCCTGCATGAGTTCCTCGCGCCGAGTGAAGGTATGACTTTCGATGCCGGGCACATCAATGACCGCCTCGGCGTCATCGGAAAAGAGATTGCCCATTTTTTCGACGTTGGCGATGCGGACAATGTTGCCTTCCCGGGAGGGAAAAGAGGCCAGGTGCGCCAGTTTGAGCAGGCGGCCTTGAATGACTTGTTTGGGGGAGGGGAACAGGACGAGCCAGGCCCAGAAGGCGATGGCGACCAAGACGACCAACAAGAGGAAACGCACGAAATATTTCATAGAGTTTTACAAATGGCGAAAGAGTCACCGGTTTCCGGGAAACAGAATCCGGCCGCTAATATGGGTGAGTCGAGCTGCGCCGCGGGTATGGTCCTGGGGCGGCATCGTGCGGTTGTCACCGACGACGTAATATTCGTCGGAACGCAGGGTAATGGGCGGCACTTCCCAGTGACTGGTGAATTTAAGGTACGGTTCCTCTTGCGGAACGCCATCAATGCAAACATGACCATCGGAAAAAGAGACGGCTTCGCCCGGCAAACCGACAATGCGTTTCATGTACATGACATGGTCCCCGGTGATGCGCACCCCGACGACGTCGCCGCGTTGGGGTGGGTGTCTGAGGTAGGCGAGGCGATTGATAAAATTGATGCTGTGATCATGATAGGTGGGTTCCATGCTGCCGCCGGTGATGCGGACGGGGCGCAGGACGAAAGCAAACACAACGGTGGTGACGACCACAAGCATGACCAGCCGGACGAGGGTGCGTTTGGGTTTGCGTCCGATGACCATGACGCGCAGCCAATAAAGGAGCCCGGAGGATTGCGGTTCGCCTTGCATTATTACAGTGCACTCTTGTTGATAACCGGAAGCAAGCATTGGTTCCGCGGCGGGCAAAGACAAGCCCGGAATTTGTGGCGGGCGGGATTTTTTATTTACGGGACGGGATATGGAGCTAGGCTGGGGGTGCTATGCGAATGATTGGATATGTTGACGGGGAAGCCAATGCCCGGAAGTTCAGCGATTACCTGGCGGTGCAGGGGATCGAGAACCAGATGGAGGCGGACAAGGCGGGGACATGGGGGGTGTGGATTCGCGAGGAGGAGGCATTGGAGCGGGCCAAGGCGATGCTGGCGGCTTTTCAGGCAAACCCGGCAGATCCAAAATTTCAGGATACAGGGGCGGCAGCGCGGAAGTTGCGGGAGCAAAAAAAGCAGGAGCAGGCCGCGTATGAAAAGCGGATGAAGAGCCGACGGCATTTGTTCCGGACGCTGAGCGGTTATGGGGTGGGGCCGCTGACTTTCGTGCTGATAGCTGCGAGCGTGGTGGTGTTTGTGTTGAGCAAGTTTGGGAATAATATGCAGGCGGTGCTGCCACTCTTTATCAGTGAAGTTGATGTTCGCGATGGAGGGATATTGGCACGATTCACGGAGGGTTTGCCGGAGATCAAGCATGGGGAGGTTTGGCGGCTGTTCACTCCAATGTTTGTGCATTTCACCTTTCTCCATATCTTTTTTAACATGCTTTGGCTGCGTGAACTGGGGAGCATGATAGAAGCGAGGCAAGGCTCGCTGTATTTTCTAATTCTGGTGCTGGTTTTTTCGGCAGTTCCCAACCTTGCTCAAAATGCGGTCAGCGGGCCTGTTTTCGGTGGCATGTCGGGCGTGGTCTATGGACTGGTCGGATACATCTGGATTCGCGGAAAGTTTGATCCCGGTTCCGGGCTTTTTCTGCATCCCTCCACGGTAACGATGATGGTTATCTGGTTTTGTGTGGGGCTGACCGGTGTGTTGGGAGTGGCCAACACGGCGCATGGCGCTGGTCTCGCGCTCGGCATGGCGTGGGGTTATCTCTCGAGTCTCCGGCGACGCTAATGGAAAGATTGTGCAAGCCGAACAAATTGACCGGGAATAAATCAGTTTGCCGAGGCATCATATGAAAGTGAATGCGATACGATTTTTGTTGGCGGTATGTCCGATGGTTTTAAGCGCAACGGTGGCGCAAGGGGCATTATTCGAGCGTGCGAGCGAGGCGACGCAGACCTCGTTGATTGAACTTTATACTTCGGAAGGCTGCAGCAGTTGTCCGCCGGCCGAGGAATGGCTGGGACAGTTGGCGAAGCATCCGCGATTGTGGCGGGATTTTGTCCCGGTGGCATTCCATGTGGATTATTGGGATGGGTTGGGCTGGCCGGACAAATTTGCGCGGAAGCAATTCACGGAGCGCCAATATGCGTATAGCAAAGCGTGGGGCACGGAGTCGGTTTATACGCCAGGCTTTGTGGTGGATGGGAAGGAGTGGGCGGGGCGGAGGTCGGGATTGCCGGCACGTCCGGGTGCAATGCCGGGGATTCTGCGAGTAAAGGAAATCGAGGCGGGGAAGTTTACCGTGACGTTTTTACCGCGGGAGGTGGGCGAGGGACGCGAGTGGAAATATCAGATCGCCATTCTGTGCGCCAATGTGAGTTCAAAGATCAATGGTGGTGAGAATGCCGGGCGGAAGCTGATCCACGATTTTGTGGTGCTGGCGCTTGACCAGAAATCAGGCGCTGCCAGCGGAGTGACGTTTGAATGGAAGCGGCCGGCAGACGGAGACACAGGGCGGCTGGCGCTGGCAGTTTGGGTGAGTCGGGCAGGGGAGCAAACTCCGATTCAAGCTCTGGGTGGATGGTGGGAGCCATAAAGGAAAGTATGTTTTACGATTGTTTAATGACGTTGCCTAATATTGGGACAGTGCACACAGTTATGAGTCAGTCCAGTTGGTCACCAGCACCGCGAGCCGTAAACCGCGCCGGGCTGAACGGTCAATTACCGGTGCAAATCCCGGGAAAATAAATGGCTTAACCAGTGAAATCCCGCGCGTTTTTGGGGTTTGCAAAAGGCGGAATGGGCCGTCGTCTGGTTGCGGCAACTGGTGCCGCACGGCAGCGAGTTCGCATGCCAGAGTTCGCGCCAATTCCGCAAGGGACAGAGTGGTTCAGGGCTGATTCTCATAGTTATGATTAGTTTTTTCGAGCGCGGCTTTTACCATCCCACCCTGAAAACCCTTAAGCCGTGCGGACAGATTTATGAGAACATTTAACGTGCCAACATTTGAAGGGCTGGCGCTGGAGGAACGGCAATGGCGAGGGGAAGATTGAATCGACTGGAACTGAGCCGGAGTGGCTCAGTCGTCAACGCGTCGGCGGTCTTTTTTGCGAAGGGAGCGGCGATGTTTGTCATCCAGCATGCGCGCCTTAACGGCCCGGGGACGGGGGGCATGCTGGCGGCGTATCTTCTCGCGGGCATGCCGGGCGGCGGCTTTAGCGTTGCGTTCCCGAGTCTGGAGAGCAGCGAGCAAACGGTCGCGGGCAAGTTGCCGATTGATGGCTTGCGAGCGGGAATCCTGGACGCTGACGATGATATTGGTGGGCAGATGGCGCAAGGTGACGCGGGTGGCGACCTTGTTGACATTCTGGCCGCCCGGCCCCGACGCGCGGGTGAAGCTCTCCTCCAATTCAGCGTCGTTCAAATGTGTGATGGTGCTCATGGCAAAGCCGCAACTGAACTCAGAACGGTGGGATGATATCGAAAGAGGGCAGGGCGCGGCAAGCAGCCAGAGAGGAAATTAGCCGCACCCGCAAAGCCGCAAGCGGAGGTAGTGTTGGCACTTTGACAAAGCGAAAATCAGGCGTGATGGTAAATACAAGGTTGGTCTTGGTTGTTACGCGAACGGAATTTTTTTATTGAGAAATGCAAACGCAGGAAGTGGTCATACCAACGGCTGCGGTTCGACTGGAGGGGGAACTGGTGTTACCACCTCAGCCTAAGGGTATCGTTTTATTCGCGCATGGGAGTGGCAGCAGCCGGCATAGTCCCCGCAATCAATATGTCGCGCGTGTTTTGCAGGAGACGGGCATGGCGACGTTGCTGTTTGATCTATTGACGGCAGCGGAAGAGGAAGCTGATGCTTACACCGGCCACCTTCGTTTCAATATCCCGCTGCTGGCCAGCCGGCTGATGGCAGCGACTGACTGGGTTTTTCGGCAGGAGCCGACGCGCGGAATCAGCATCGGTTACTTTGGTTCCAGCACCGGGGCCGCAGCCGCATTGGTGGCGGCGGCGGAACTGAACGAGAGAATCAACGCCGTGGTTTCCCGGGGTGGACGGCCGGACCTCGCCGGCGAGGCGTTGGAGCAAGTCCGGGCGGCCACTCTGCTGATTGTGGGCGGGGACGACACTCCGGTGATCGAATTAAACGAACTGGCATATGCCCGGTTGAAATGTGAGAAGGCGTTGAGGCTGATTCCCGGCGCCACGCATTTATTTGAAGAGCCCGGGACGTTGGAACAAGTTGCGCGGCTGGCTTCGGTGTGGTTCGCGGAGCATTTGCAATTGCATCCACAACATTCGTCATGAGTGTAACCGCGCAATTTCAAGATCGATCTGAAGCGGGGCGGTTGCTTGCGGCCAAGCTTGGCCATCATGCCGGCAAGTCCGCGGTGGTGGTCCTGGGTTTGCCGCGCGGAGGTGTGCCGGTGGCTTGTGAAGTTGCCGGGATATTAAATGTGCCCCTGGATATTTTTCTGGTTCGCGGGTTGGGCGCGCCAGGTTACGACGAAATGGTTATAGGGACCGTGGCATCTGGAAGGGTGAAAATATTGGACCGGGAGGTTGTGGAGCGTCTGGGAATTTCCGAAGAGGCGGCCGAAGCGACAGCCCGGGCAGAACAGCGGGAATTGGAACGGCAGGAAAGCATTTATCGAGATGGACGCGAGCCGGTTGCGCTCAAGGATCAAACAGTGATTCTGGTGGATGAGGGACTTGCGACTGGTTTCTGTATTCGCGCGGCGGTTAGGGCTTTGCGAGAGCGGGAACCGAAAAGTATCACGGTTGCCGTCCCCGTTGGTTCGCCGGACACCTGTCGACAAATGCGCTCGGAAGCCGATGAAGTTGTCTGTGCGATGACGCCGGAGCCGTTCTTTTCAGTTGGGACCTGGTACGCTGATTTCATGGAGATTCCCGATGAGGAAATTACGCGGCTTTTGAAACATGCCGCGCACCAGCGGCGGGCGCGGGAAGCGCAAGCGAAGAGTGACCGCCTTTCCATTCAAGAGGATATAATGGCCTGATAATCTGCCCTGTCAGGCAAGGCCGTAGGGTTGGGCAACACCCCATGGTAACCGATTTTCAGCAGGGTAAGATAAAACTCCTGTGGTGGGAATTAACGTCAGAGAAAAATTTAAAGCCAAGGGGGGAATGCTCGCGGCAAGCGGGAGATACAAACCAGCGTTAAAAGGAAGGGTTATAAAAGACATATGAGCTACATCGAACAAATGTTTGAAACGCATCCACGAAAACTCGCCAAGGATGATGCGTTATGGGTTGAAAGCATAACGGCGAGTTGGTCGTGCTCTGAGAGTTGCGTAGCCTGTGCCGACGCATGTCTTGGCGAGGATCATATGGAGACGTTGCGCCATTGCATCCGAACCTGTTTGGATTCTGCCGATGTTTGCGAGGCCACGGCCAAGCTGTTAACACGTCAAACCGAAAGCGATTCCAATTTGATTGAGGCTCAACTGCAGGCCTGTGTGGTGGCCTGCCAGGTTGCCGGCGCGGAGTGCGACCGGCATAGCTCAGACATGGCCCATTGCGAAGTTTGTTCGATTGCCTGCCATCGTTGCGAAAAGGCTTGTCAGGAATTGAGCGCAAGATTGTAGATCTCAATCGTTGCAGAGTTTAACAGGCCTGGGCCATGGTGCTGATCAGGGCGCGTTTGAAAACCGGCGAGAGTGGAAATATCTTGGAAGATGAAGGCCCTGCCAGCGAACACGGCTTGGAAGCACATTGTGACTGAGAGGTTCGGAGGTGGCCAGTGGCATTGACAAACCGGCACTCTTCAACATTGGGTAGCATGGCTTTGCTGGACGTGGTGATTATCGTCGCTGTGCTGCGTTTTGCCCGTGAGATATTTATCCCGTTCGCGCTGGCCATCTTGTTCAGTTTCCTGCTGGCTCCGCTGGTAAACCGGTTGCGACATTGGCGTGTTCCCCGTACCGCGGCGGTTTTTATTGTGGTTATCCTGGCATTCTCAGTGGTTGGTTTCATTGGGGCCTTGATGGCTTCGCAGATGGTCGATCTGGCCAAGAAATTTCCCCAATATGAGCAGAACATCCGGCATAAGGTGGAATCGCTTGTTGCGGGACAGGATGGAATGGTCATGCGCGTCACCAAAACCTTTCAAAATTTACGCGCGGACTTGATGCCCCCAGCAGCCAATCCCACCCAGAATCAAACCACCCAGCCGGGGGTGACCAAACCCGTGCCGGTGGAAATTCGCAGTTCGGAGTTTTCGCCGATGCAAATGCTGCGCCGAGTGCTGGGTTCGGCGTTTGGCATTTTCACGACCGCTTTCATTGTCATAGTCTTCGTGATTTTCATGTTGGTGGAGCGGGACGATTTGCGCAACCGGGTGATCCGCCTGATGGGCATGCGAAAACCGAATTTTGCCAGCCAGTTGCTGGATGACACGGGCCGCCGCGTCACCCGGTATTTGCTGATGCAGTTTATTGTAAATGTCAGTTATGGCATTTTGGTGGGTGTGGGATTGCTTTTCATAGGCGTGCCCAATCCGCTTTTGTGGGGGGCATTTACTGCCTTGCTCCGGTACATCCCGTATGCCGGCACTTGGATTGCGGCATCCCTGCCGTTCGCCCTGGCGCTGGCGATTGATCCGGATTGGACCAAGCCGCTGTTGGTGGTTGGACTATTCGTGGCGATGGAAATCATTGTGGCCAATGTGATCGAACCATGGGTTTATGGCGCTTCCGGTGGCATCACGCCGTTTGCAGTTTTGGCTGCCGCAGTATTCTGGACCTGGGTATGGGGGCCGGTGGGATTGCTCCTCTCCACGCCTTTGACTGTCTGTCTGGTTTCAATGGGGAGGCATATTCCCAGCCTGGAGTTTCTCGATGTCCTGTTTGGGGATGAGCCACATTCAACCGCGATTGCGCATGATGCTGCCAAACGATGTTGAACTCGCAGTTGAGTTCGGAATTTGTGGACGCCTCAATGAAAGGGCAATGCAGATTGGAGCTCAGGTTTATGATAAGAGAGCTTGCCATCCACCAATCGCGCCGCCCCGCTGAAAGGATGCAATTGCAACTTGTTCGCGCTTAAGATGTGCCAAATTGTCAGACCTGCCGCCTTGAGATAATCGGAGATTAAAGAGCGGTGGCATTGCCACCAAAGCGCTTCGGCACACATAATCGCCACCGGCTTGGCCTCCGCCATTCGGACGAGCCTTTGAATACCGGAGCGGAAAGCTTCGGTGGTCATGTAATCGGCATAACCGCGAAATCCCTGGTTACGCAAAGCGGTATTGGGCGAATCGGGTTGGACCGTGCGCCGTCCGCCCAATTCCGGGAAATGCACGTATTCAATCCCCACCTGCATCAATGCGGCGGCCAACTCAGATTGCCCAAATTGCGGGTGTCGGCGGGAACCCGGAAACCGTCGCACATCCGCCAAGCTCAGGATTCCATTGGCTTGCAATAGGCCGATGAATTCCTCGATGCTGCGAGTTGAATGTCCGATGGTCCAAATTTCTATCGTTTTGGCATGCATAGCCAACCGTAATATGCACCACACTTTACCAACTGCGAAGTACGGTTTACAATCAAGCTTAGCTCAATATTTTCAAGTTGGATGCTTATCAATAGCTGCGCACAAATGAAAAAGTTTATTCCCTTGCCTCGGAAGTTCTATGAACCTTCGGCTGAAGTCGTTGCTTCACAGTTGTTGGGACATTATCTGATTCGCAATACCCCCCATGGGCCATGTGGCGGGGCAATAGTGGAGACCGAGGCTTATTTAACCGACGACCCGGCGGCCCATTCATTTGTGGGGCTAACCAGTCGCAACCGCGTTATGTGGGACGCCGCCGGATATAGTTATGTCTATTTCATTTACGGAAACCACTTCTGTTTCAATGCCGTCTGCCGGCCGAAGGGAATTGCCGAAGCCGTGCTGGTGCGGGCGGTCGAACCGTTGGCGGGATTGGATATCATGCGCGCTCATCGCCCAGTGGCCAATCTGCGTGATCTCACTAACGGGCCGGGGAAACTGTGCGCAGCGATGGACATTGATTTGAATCTCAATGGGGCGGATCTATGTGATGAAAAGTCCCCGTTGTTTATAGCCGAAAATCCGGCACTTAAATATTTTCTGAAGGATCACGGTCCCGTTGTCACCACAACTCGAATCGGGATTACACGCGCGGCCGCACTGCCGCTTCGTTTCTATTTGGAGAGCAGCCTGTTTGTTTCGCGGCGGGTTCGCAGCACCCGCGCGTCTAAAGCCATTCATGTTGTTAGCAACTGAGGTGTTGGTTGCAGATACCAAACTCTCGGTGCTAATTGGTGGTGGAGAAGGAGCGGGTCCAGGTGGTGGCCGCGGCTTTGCTGATGAAGATGGCCTCGCTCAGGTTCAGCGTGGGGGCGCTCCCGCTCCAGCCGGTGGCCGCGCGGTAGGTGCTGGTGATCCAGCCGCCGTTGATCCAGCGGTACACCACGTCACCCTCCGCGCCGGGGAAGCCCAGCAGGGTGTCCAAGGGGCCGGCCTGCGGCACCATGGATCTGCGCATGGAGTAGCCCGCTGGCAGGGCATTGGTGAGCGTGCCCTGGGGCACCTCGCCCACAAAGCCCAGCACCAGGTTGGTGGGGGTGGTGTTCTTAAAGAACCCGCCCTCGCCCGGATTGAGGCTCACCTCACCGCCCGAGCCGGACCACACGCCGGGACCGGAGCGGAAGGTGCTGATGGTGTAACCCACCCCGG
>JAQGPA010000112.1 GCA_028293325.1 Pedosphaera sp.
GGTTTCTTCTCGCACTGTTAACCCATGAAACGGTTTTGTTTCCTGCTTTTACTGGCGTTCACCACGCCTTGGCTCGCCGGTTGCAACAAGTCTCCGGCGGTTCCTCCGGTCGCGGCCGCTGCGCTCACGCCCTCGCTTCCCACCGAGGCCCAACCGAAACTCCCGACCATCAAACTCTGGATTGGGACCAAGGAGATGACCACCGAGCTGGCACTCACCGAAATCCAGGAGCGGACCGGCATGATGTTTCGCACCAACATGGCCCCCAATGACGGCATGCTCTTTGTCTATGGCGCTCCGCAACAGGTCGGATTCTGGATGATGAACTGCACGCTGCCGCTCACCGCCGCTTATATTGGCTCCGATGGCACCATCCTCGAAATTCACGATTTGGAACCGCATAATACCAATACCGTCTTCTCGCAATCAGCAGCGGTCCAATATGTTTTGGAAGCGCCGCGCGATTGGTTCAAGAGCAACAACATGCCCGTTGGCACCGCCATCAGCACCGAAAAAGGGACGTTGCGGGAAACCTTCTTTTCCCGCCGGCCCTGATCCGCCGCCATGAAAGTCGCGCTGGCACAAATCAACACCACGGTCGGCGACCTCGCCGGCAATGAGGCAAAAATTCTCGCCGCCTACCAACGCGGTGTGGCCGCCGGCGTGGACCTCGTGATGTTTCCGGAATTGACCATCACCGGTTATCCGCCGCGCGATTTGTTGCTCAAGAAAAGTTTCCTCACCCAAAACCTCGCGGTGCTCGACCGCCTGGCGGCGGCCACCGGCAAAACCGCCCTGCTCGTCGGCTATGTGGGCGAAAACAAAAACCGCCCTGGACGCGAAGTCACCAATTCCGTCGCCCTCCTGCAACATGGGAAAATCGTCACGACCCGCGCCAAAACGCTGCTGCCCACCTACGATGTCTTCGACGAGGACCGTTATTTTGAACCGGCCCGCGAAAATCACACGGTCGATTTCAACGGCGGCAAAATCGGCCTGACAATTTGCGAGGACATCTGGAACGACGAAGACTTCTGGCCCGAACGCCGTTACCAACATAATCCGCCCGTCGAATTGGTCACGGAAGGCTCCCGCATTTTATTTAATATTTCCGCCTCGCCCTGGAACCTCGGCAAGGAGGAGACCCGCTACCGCATGTTGCGCAGCATGGCGCTCAAGGCGAAGTGTCCCGTGCTCTTTTGCAATCAGGTCGGCGGGAATGATGAACTGGTTTTTGACGGTGGCAGCCTCGCCTTCAACGGCGCGGGCGAGTTGATCGCGCGCGGCGACATGTTCACCGAGGATTTTGTCATCGTGGACACGGAGGCCACCGCCCCGGTCGCGCGCATCTCCTGGGCGGAGGAGGAATATGTCTATAAAGCGCTGGTCATCGGGCTGCGCGATTATTTGTATAAATGTGGTTTCAAGTCGGCGGTGCTGGGCCTGAGCGGCGGCATTGATTCAGCGCTCGTGGCGTGCATCGCCGTTGCCGCCCTGGGCAAGGAGCACGTGCGCGGCGTTTCTTTGCCCTCCCAATATTCCTCGCAAGGCAGCCTCGATGACGCGCGCGTTTTGGCGGAGAAACTCGGCATTCGCTACGATGTCATCCCGATTCAACCCGCTTTTGAAACCGCCAAGCAACAATTGCAGCCGGTCTTCACCGGCAAGCCCGAGGACACCACCGAGGAAAACATCCAGGCGCGCCTGCGCGGGGTCATGCTCATGGCCATGTCGAACAAGTTCGGCTCGCTGCTCCTGACCACCGGTAACAAGAGCGAACTCGCCGTCGGCTATTGCACACTATACGGCGACATGTGCGGCGGCCTCGCCGTGATCAGCGACGTCCCCAAGACGATGGTTTATCGCCTCGCCAAATGGATCAACCGCGATGCGGAAATTATTCCTGCCGCCACCATCACCAAGCCGCCTTCCGCCGAGTTGCGTCCCAACCAGACCGACCAGGATTCGCTCCCGCCCTACGATGTCCTCGACGCCATCCTGGATGCTTACGTGGTCCAGGGCAAAACGCTGACCGACATCGCCGCCGCCGGTTTCGATGAAGCCACCGTGAAACGCGTGATTCGCCTGATTGATTTCAACGAATACAAACGCCGCCAGGCCGCGCCCGGTTTGAAAGTGACCAGCAAAGCTTTCGGCGTGGGCCGCCGCATCCCCATCGCGCAAAAATTCCAGATCACTTAGCGACGGGCACCAATCGCACCGCAAAACCGCCACCCGGTGCCAACCGTGCCTGCAAATGTGTCGTGCGCCGCACTGTTTTCTTTTCCATCGCCACCTGCTGCGGAAACTTTGCCGCATCTTTGCCGTCGGCATAAATCTCCGCCACATATCTGCCCTCGCCCAGGAAAGTGAGTGGTAGATCGATTTGTCGCGGTTCCCAATTGCTCATGCTCCCCGGGAACCATGTCGATCCACGCGTTAAGTTTATCTTCGATTTACGCTGGCCGAGCGCCCTTATTTCTTCAAGCGGAATCCGGCCAAAAAATATTCTGATGCTTTTTGCCGCGCACTTTCGCACTCGCCACGGCCTGAGAAAGTGTCTATAACTTCCCGCCATGGGTGTTATCAAACCAGGCTCGCTGAACCTTCCCGGCTCGCCAGCGCGCAGGCATGCTTTCACGTTGATTGAATTGCTGGTGGTCATTGCCATCATCGCCATTCTCGCTGCTCTACTGCTGCCCGTGTTGTCGGCCGCCAAGGCCAAGGGTCTGCGCGTCGAATGCATCAACAACCTGAAGCAGTTGCAAAGTGGCTGGCAATTATACCTGACCGACAGCAGCGACCGCATGCCGCCCAATATTTGGGACGGTTTTCCCGGCCAAGCCGCCGGTTCCTTCATCGGCTCCTGGGTGGTCGGCAACGCGCTCGAAACCACTTCCACGAATATTCAACGCGGCGTCCAATGGCCCTACCATTCTTCCCTCGGCGTTTACCATTGTCCCGCGGACAAATCGCGCGCGGTGGATAACCAGACCACGCGTTTCCGCAGCTACTCGCTGCTTAATTATCTGGGCGCGGATCCCGACGACACCGGCCCCTACGCCAGCCGGAACAAACAAAAAGGCAGCCAGCTTAAACAAACCTCCACGGTCCTTGCCTTCGCCTGCGAGGACAGTGACTCCATTAATGACGGCATCCTCTTCATTCCTCCGGCGCCCAACGCGTGGCTCGATTTGCCGGGCTTCCGTCATTCGCGCGGCGACACCCTTTCCTTTACCGATGGCCACGTCGAATTTTGGAAATGGAAATCCGGCGGTCAGCCCAACGATCGCGAGGATCTCGCGCGCGTCCAGGCCGCCCTGCCTGAGCCTTGACGGCGCCCATTTCGTTTCGTTCCCATAAATTCCTCAGAATAATCTGTTTTCTTTTAACCCTCTTGCCGGAAAGTCCACAAGACGCCATGATGGATAAAGGTCTGCAACTTTTATCCTGGCATGACTGGATGGATCAAACGATTTGAAAAGTACTCCAAGCTCCCCCTGATGGTCATCAGCGTGGCGCTCGTGGCCATTATTGGCGTGGTGGATTGGGTGACCGGTTTCGAAATTTCGTTCTTTGTTTTTTACCTCATTCCCGTGGCGCTGGCGGTCTGGTTTGTGGGCGATCTCTTTGGCATCCTGGTTTCCATTCTCAGCGTGGTCGTCTGGGTGGCCGGGGACGTGACGGCTGGCGCAAAATATTCCCGCCCGTTCGTGCCGGTGTGGAATGGCTTGATCGCCGTCGCTTTTCTGCTGGTGGTGGTGGGAATTCTCACCAGCCTGCGCAAATTGCAAAAAGAATTGGAGGAACGCGTGCGCCAGCGAACCATCGCCCTGACCAATGAAATGCAGGAGCGCACCCGGCTGGAGAAGGAACTCCTCGGCATCAGCGAGCGCGAACAACGCCGCATCGGTCACGACCTGCATGACAGCCTGTGCCAGCACCTGACCGGGACCGCCCTGGCGGGCCAGGTGTTGGGCGACCAACTTGCCAATCAGTCCCTGCCCGAAGCCGCAGCGGCCAATCATCTGGTGGAACTGGTTGAGGAAGCCATCGACCTTACCCGCACACTGGCGCGCGGCCTGCACCCGGTTGAACTTGAGGGCGAGGGATTCATGGACGGCTTTCGCGAACTGGCCGCCGGCATCCGCGAGCGATTCAAAATCTCTTGCCGGTTTGAATGTAGCGACGCGATGGCAATTCGTGCGCCGGTGGGCGCGATCCATTTGTATCGCATCGCCCAGGAAGCCATCACCAACGCGGTCAAGCACGGCAAAGCCAGCGAGGTCATCATTCACCTGGATTTGAAGGACAACGTCATCACGCTGACGATTACCGATGACGGCCTGGGCCTGCCCGAAAGTGCCCGCCATAGTCAGGGCATGGGTTTGCGCATCATGGCCTATCGGGCGAGCGTGATCGGTGCTTCCTTTGACATCGCGCGTCTGCCCGTCCGCGGCACCCGCGTCACCTGCACCCTGTCCGCCGTCAACAACCTCCCTGCCAATACCCATGCCACAAAAGGCTAAAATCCTATTGATCGATGATCATCCCCTGGTGCGCGAATGGCTCGCCAATCTCATTAATCAGCAACCCGACCTCCAGGTCTGCGGCGAAGTCGGCACCGCCGCCGAAGCCTTGGAACTGATCGGCGCGGCCGAACCACAAATTGCCGTGGTGGATATTTCCCTGGAAGGCGGCTCGGGCATCGAATTGATCAAAAACATCCGAGCCCTTTACCCCGGTGTCGTGCCCATCGTCCTCTCCATGCACGATGAATTGCTTTATGCCGAACGCGCCCTGCGCGCCGGCGCGCGCGGCTACATCATGAAACGGGAGGCGACCAAAAAAATCCTCCAGGCCATCCGTTGCGTGCTCAATGGCAAGCTTTACATCAGTGACAATGTCAACGCCATGATGGCTGAAAAATTTGTGGAAGGCCGCTCCGCCGCCACCGATTCTCCGGTGGCCCAACTCAGTGACCGCGAGTTGGAAGTCTTTCAATTGCTGGGCCGCGGCTACAACACCCGCCGCATCGCCGAGGACCTGCATGTCAGCTTCAAGACCGTTCAGGCCTACTGCGCCCGCATCAAGGAAAAGCTGAACGTCACCAATGCCACCGAACTATTGCGCGAAGCCATTCGCTGGCATGACAGTCAGCAGACGGAATAAACCCGGAAATCCCGTGTAGGGTATCACCCTACAAAAGGTTTAGGCCACGCTCGACAGACAGCCCCCGGCGCATTCACTAAGCTCCTGCTGGTGAAACACTTTGTTACCATTGCCTTTTTGAACGGCCTTTGCCGTCGCAGCCCCAGCCCTGACGGCAACGCCTGCCAAAAATTTTGGGTGTCGGGAGACTCCCTCAATGTCCCAACGGTTACTTCTGCGCTAGTTGGTACATTGAAGCCCGACACCCACCCCTTTGCCACTTCGTCCGCCTGAACGCGACTTCCGTTTGCTTTGCCATGGCCCGCAACTTAAAAGCATTTTTGTATCCGCCCCTGCTCTTATCCTTGTCCTGCCTTGGTTTGGCCAGCCTCGCCCAGGCGCAAACGAATGAACCCGTGATGTCCGGGCGCACCTTGACCCTGACCGAGGCCAAGCGGGTTGCGTTTGAAAGAAATTGGGATTTGCTCGCCGCCCGAAGCAGCATCGATGCCGCAACCGCGCAACATCTCATTGCCAAAGAGTTTCCCAACCCTGTCGTTTTCGTTTCCACCTCAAAAATAAATACCGACGCCAATCCCAACCGCACCCTCGCCGGCAACAGCCTCTGGCATCGCAGTTACGACACGGTTTTTGCCGTGAACCAATTGGTGGAGATTGGCGGCAAACGTTCCAGCCGCCAGGCCTCCGCCCAGGCCGGCATTGCCGGCGCGCGCGCCCGTTTTTATGATGCGCGACGGCTGCTCGAACAAGGGGTCGCCAAGGCTTACATCGCCGCACTGCTGGCCGGGGACAATGTGCAAATCCTCAAACAATCCGCCCAATCACTCCGGCGCGAGGCGGAAATTGCCGGCACTCGCTTCAAAGCGGGCGATATTTCCGACTCGGACAAAAAGCGAATCGAAATTAATGCGGAACGCTTTGAATCAGATGCTCAAGCTGCCGAAGTTGCCGCCAACTCTGCGCGCATTGCCGTGGAAGTGCTGATGGGCAGCGAAAACCCGAAAGGCGATTGGACGCCGGGTGACTTACTGGACCAACTGGCCGGCCAACCCGCTGCCGACAATATACTAAAAGCCAGTGCCGCGCGCCCGGACTTGCTCGCCGCCGAAGCGGACCTCAGAAAAGCCGGCGCTGAGCTCAAATTGCAGAAAGCCCTGCGCGTTCCCGACCCGACCTTTCTGTTGCAATACGAGCACCAGCCGCCCGATCAGCCGAATACCATCGGGCTGGGCGTCTCCTTCCCGCTTCCCTTATGGAATTTAAACAAAGGCGCCATCAAGGCGGCGCAAGCGGCGCAGGCACAAGCCTCGTTTCAAATCGCCAAAATCCGGTCGCAGATCGTTTCGGACATCACCATCGCCGAGCATACCTACCGCGACGCTTCCCAACGCCAGCAACGCTATCAAAGCCAGATTCGCCCCAAATCCCGGCAGGTGCGTGAGGCAGTGACCTTCGCCTATGAAAAGGGCGGCGCTTCTTTGGTCGATTTGCTCACGGCAGAGCGGGATGACAATGATGTCCGGCTCGCCACCGCGCAGGCCCTGGCTGACAGCGCAAACGCGGCGACGGACCTCGCCGCGGCACAAAATTCTTTATCGCCATCCGAACTGACCTTTCGCCAATAACCAAGGGAATGCATCTTATGAAAAATCAAAACAGTGACTGGGCGCTCTCGCCCGTCCATCACGCATTGCTGGCCGTATTGAAGATCGTCAGCCTGGCCTTGTTGCTGGGCTTGTTGGGTTGCAAGCACGCGGAGAAAGCCGCTGAAGATTCGGGGCCAAAAGTGGAGGGCAATAGGATAACCATGGCGGCCGATGCGCCCGAGAAAGGTTCCATCGCCGTCGAAGAGGTCAACCTGCGCACCAATGCCGTCACCCGCTTGACGGGCCGTCTCACCTGGAATGATAACACCACCGTCCGCATCTTTTCCCCGGTGGCCGGCCATGTGGAAACCATTCTGGCGGACGTCGGCCGCTCGGTGGCGGAGGGTGATCCCCTGGCCCGGATTGCTTCACCCGACTTCGGCCAGGTCCAGGCGGATGCGCGCCGGGCGGCGGGCGACCTGCAATTGGCCGAACGCGCCCTGGCCCGCGTGCGTGAACTCCATGAGCACGGTGCGGCAGCCAGGAAGGACGTCGAATCCGCGGAAGCCGATTACACACGCGCGGTTTCGGAAAAAGATCGCACCGTGGCCCGTCTCACCCTGTACGGCGGCGCCGATGGCAGCTTCGACCAGATGTTTTCCCTCAAAGCGCCCCTGCCCGGCGTCATTGTGGAAAAAAATATCAATCCGGGGCAGGAAGTTCGTTCCGATCAAATGCTGGCCAATGCGCCGCAGTTGTTTGCCCCGCTCTTCGTGGTCACGGATCCGGCCAAACTCTGGGTCCAGTTGGACGTGACGGAATTGGAGGCGCCCACCCTCAAATCCGGCCAGCTCCTCAAAATTTATTCCCAGGCCTTCCCCGACCGGACGTTCGAGGGCCGCCTGGAAAATATCGGCAGCTCCCTTGATCCCAATACCCGCACGGTTCGCGTTCGCGGTGAAGTGGCAAATCCCAACCAACTCCTCAAGGCGGAAATGTTTGTCACCGTCGATGCCGTCACCGAAGTCAGCGCCGAAACAAAATCCGGCGTCACCGTCTCCGCCAATGCCGTCTTTCTAAGGGACAACCAGCATTATGTGTTCGTCGAAAATCAGCCCGGCCAATATGAGCGGCGGTCCGTCAAGCTCGGCTCTGAAATCGCCGGTCAGGTGCTGATTACCGATGGCCTGGCGGTCGGACAAAAAGTGGTCACTGACGGCTGTCTGCTGTTGCAGGCGCTGATCGATTCCGACGCCAAATCCTGACCCTGAATCTTGCGCCCCGCAGTTTTTCGATTCTATGATTAAACGCATTGTTTCCTTTGCCTTGTATCAGCCGCTGTTTTTGCTGCTCCTGGTTTTGCTGTTTATTGGCGCGGGAATTTTTGCGTTTATCTCGCTCCCCATTGAAGCCTTCCCCGATGTCGGCGACATTCAAGTCAACGTCATCACCCTTTATCCCGGACGCGCGCCGGAAGAAGTGGAGAAACAAGTAACCACTGCATTGGAAGTGGCTCTCAGCGGGCTGCCCCATTCGGTGCGGATGTTTTCCCACACCCAATTCGGGCTCTCCTTCATCATGCTCACCTTTGATGACCAGGTGAATGACTATTTCGCGCGTCAACAAGTGCTCGAACGGCTGCAAGGCGTCGATTTGCCGCCGGGCGTCACGCCGCAACTGGCTCCCCTCTCCACGCCCATTGGCGAAATTTTTCGTTACCGGCTGAAGGGCGATCATTACTCCTCGCGCGATCTCCGGACGATGGAGGAGTGGGTCGTCGAACGCCAATTGAAAATGGTTCCCGGCGTGGCCGACATCACCACCATTGGCGGACTCGTCAAACAATACGAAGTCAACCCGAACCTGGGGAAATTAAGATATTACAACCTGACGTTGCAGCAATTGTTCACCGCGCTGGGACGTGGCAACGCCAACGCGGGCGGCAGTTATGTCAACCGGGGCGAGCAACAGTATCTTATTCGCGGCATCGGCCTCCTGCGCTCCCCGGAGGACATCGGCAATATCGTCCTTGCCTCACACAACGGCACCGCCGTCCGGGTCAAGGATGTCGGCGAGGTAACCGTCAGCGCCGTTCCCCGCCAGGGTGTCGTTGGCCAGGACGAAAACGATGATGTCGTGACCGGGATTCTCCTGATGCGCAAGGGGGAAAATCCGTCCAACGTCCTGAAAGATGTCAAAGCGCGCGTGCAGTTGCTCAACGATTCCATTCTGCCCAAGGGCGTCCAAATTGTGCCCTACTACGACCGCGCCTGGCTGATTAACACCACACTGACCACGGTTTTCAAAAACCTGCTGGAGGGTGCCATCCTCGTCTCCATTGTTCTGTTTGTCTTTCTCGGCAACCTGCGGGCAGCCGCCATCGTCGCCATCATCATCCCCCTCGCCCTGATGGCCACTTTCATCGGCTTAAAGCTGCGCGGCATTTCCGCCAATCTCCTTTCGCTCGGCGCCATGGACTTCGGCATCATCGTGGACGGTGCGGTCATCGTCGTGGAAAACATTTTCCGCAAACTTTCCGAGCATCGTAAAACCCATGACCACCATTCCTTGAAGAGCGCCATTCTGGAGGCGGCCACCGAGGTGGGCCGGCCCACTTTCTTCGCCATGTTGATCATCATTGCGGCTCACCTTCCCATTTTTGCGCTGCAACGCCACGAAGGCCGCATTTTCTCCCCCATGGCCTATACGGTCACCTCGGCGCTCATTGGTTCACTGCTCTTCTCGCTCACGCTCGTGCCGCTCCTGTGTTACTTCCTGCTGCGCAAAAATATTTCCCACGAGGACAATCTCATCACCCGCCTGAGCAAGCAAACCTACCGGCCGCTCCTGGAAAAAACCTTGGCGCGTCCCAAACTCGTCGCGGCGGTGGCGGTGGTGGCGCTCGCCATCAGCCTGGCTTTTGTGCCACACCTGGGCACCGAGTTCCTGCCCGAACTCAACGAAGGCACGCTCTGGCTTAATATCAATCTGCCGCCCGGCATTTCCGTGCCGGAGACCATCAAACAATACGCCCGCATTCGCGCTGCCTTGCGGACCGTTCCGGAAGTCGGCACCGTCGTTTCCAAGGCCGGTCGTCCGGAGGATGGCACCGACCCCAAACCGATCAACATGACGGAAACTTTTGTCGAGTTAAAACCCGCCGCCCAATGGCAGCGCAAAATCAGCAAGGAACAGGTCATCGATGAAATGGCCAAAGCCTTGTCCAGAATTCCCGGCATTGAACTGAGTTTCTCCCAGCCCATCCGCGACAACGTGCTCGAAAGCATTTCCCAGATTGATGGACAGATCGTCATTAAAATGTTCGGCCCGGACCTGGGCATCCTGAAAGCCAAGTCTGAGGAACTCCTGCACAGTGTCTCGGAAGTGCGCGGCGTCGTGACCGCCGCCATTGATCGACTCGGCGCGGTGCCCCAGGCGTTGATTGAAATTGACCGCGACCGCGCCTCCCGCTACGGGCTCAACGTTTCCGACATTCAGGATGTGATTGAAACCGGACTGGCGGGCCGGGCCGCCACAGAAATTTGGGAAGGCGAAAAACATTTCAGCGTGGTGGTGCGGTTTCCCGAATCCGAACGCCAGCTTTCCAATCTCAAGCATCTGCTGGTGGATACGCCGGAGGGCCTGCATATCCCCCTGGAACAGGTCGCTGATTTCAAGGTCAGCAACGGCAGCATGAATATCAGCCGCGAAAACGGTTCCCGTTTGATGGCCATTGGCGTGTTCATTCGCGGCCGGGACATGGGCAGTGTGGTCTCGGAAATGCAGGTGAAAGCCAAAGCCATCAAGCTTCCCGCGGGCTATTTGCTTACCTGGGGTGGTGAGTTTGAAAATCAACAACGCGCCATGAAACGCCTCGCTTTGATCGTGCCGCTCGGCGTTTTCATCATCTTCTTTTTGTTATTTGATGCCTTTGGCTCGGTGAAGCACGCGTTGCTGATTTTAATGAACGTCCCCTTCGCCTTGATTGGCGGCATCTTTGCCCTGCTCTTGACCGGCATTCCGCTCAGCGTTTCCGCGGCCATTGGTTTCATCGCACTCTTCGGCCAGGCGGTCCTCAACGGCGTGGTCATGGTCAGTTGCTTTAACCAATACCGTGACGCGGGAGAAACCGCCCGTGACGCCGTTGTGCAAGGGTCTCTCGTCCGTCTGCGTACGGTGATGATGACCGCGCTGTTGGCCATGCTCGGTCTGCTGCCCATGGCTCTCTCCCACGGCATCGGCTCGGAAACCCAAAAGCCGCTGGCCATCGTCATTATCGGTGGCCTGATTTCCGCCACTCTGCTGACGCTGATTGTTCTGCCTGCCCTTTATCTCATTTTTGAGGAACGAGCCAAACCCGCTGCCAGGTCGGCTCCCAAGCCCGCGGAACAGTTACTGCCGGATTGATCCCCGTCTTTTGTGGCAATCGCAAATTCAGGCTTTATTCTGCAATCAACTGGACACGCCTTGCCATCAATGCCTACGATGGCAGTGGCAACCTACTATTTACCAACAACTTGACGCCGAACACGCCCCGGCAATTCTACCTGGTGCAGTTACCCTAAAGTGGGCTACTTTGGCCTATGAGCCTCGGCTAAATCCATACCATACTCGGATTGCTGTAACCTATTCGTCACCTAATCGTCACATATATGACAAAACTCTCATTTGCGGTTCATCGCTCCTTAATGAAGTGCTGTTTAACTTACTTATTAAGCCGGAAATGATTCCGTCACAGAAATAGCTATCAATATTCATGAAGATTAGAAAGCCCGGAACCAGCAAATCAATCCCCACGAACGGACATTCGACGTCGGTCGCCAATAAACCGACTCATGCCTCAACCCTGTTTAATGGCAGTCCCCAGGTGGGTGTCGGCGTCTATGACGGTCTTTCGGCCTTGCTCGCTGAAAAGTGGAAATTTGATTTTGTGTGGGTCAGCAGTTTCTGCTGCTCCGCCGCCGTCGGCATGCCGGACGCCGGCATCATTGGGCCGGAAGACATTCTCAACGTGGTCCGGTGCGTCCACCGTTCCATCGACCTCCCCATCGTGGTCGATCTCGATTCCGGTTATGGCGATGCCGTGAAAGCCTTTCACGTGGTGGAAGCCATGGCGCGGGCGGGCGCAGCGGCGCTCTGCATCGAGGATAATCCCATCTCCAAGCGTTGCAGTCTCTATGATGGTTATGATCGCGCCCTGGTTTCCATTGAGGAACATGTCTCCCGCGTCCGGGCCGCCCGGGCCGGCGTGAAAGCTGCCCATTCCTCCAGCCGCGTCATCGCCCGGACGGAAGCGTTGGTGGCGGGTATGGGCGTGGCCGAGGCCCTGCGCCGCGCCACGGCCTACGCCGATGCCGGAGCGGATGCCGTGTTCATTCAATCGCTGGATGCCACCGGCAAGGAAGTGCTCACCTTTGCCCGCGAATGGCAACGCCGCACGCCCATTTTCATCGCTCCCACGCGGATGCCGCAAATCAACAAGGCTGAATTTTTTAACGCTGGCATCTCGCACACCATGTTTGCGAATCAAGGCTTGCGCGCCGCGCACCTGGCCATGGACCGCACCTTCGGCGCTCTCGCTGAAGCCGGTTCGTCCAAGGGCATTGAGTCCGCGATTTCTCCCGTCGCCACGGTTGCCTCTTTGGTGGGCGCGCAAAAGGTGGTGGAACTGGAAGCGTTGCTGGCCAAGGATGATCTGCCGCCGGTCTCGCCGCGGTTGAAACAGTCCACGCGGCTGTTGACCAAGGCATCGCGCAAACCCGCCACTGTCAACGGGCACAAGGCGTAATCGCGCGCTGGCTCTGGAATCCGAATTATCCAAGTCGTAATCTGGTCACTCTCGACACGCAATGCGAAGAGACGCCATCTTCCCAAACGCCATGCCCGGCGGCAAACAAACGCCGGGCATGGCTGCTTTAGAGGAAACCAGACTGGCCCAACCCGCCCTAACTTGAATAAACAATTTTTTACCCTTACTAAGAGAGATGAGACACATGTTAGCTGAACGAATGAAGAATTTTTCCGGCTCGCAGACTTCGGGCATGCGCAATCGCGCCCGCAAACTGCGCGCCGAAGGCGTCCACGTGGTCAATTTCGCTGCGGGCGAACTGGATCGGGACACCAGTTCGAGCATCAAAGACGCCGTTCACAAGGCGATTGAATCCGGCCGCACGCAATACACGGACACCCTGGGCATTGCCGAATTGCGCGAGCAGGTTGCCCGGAAAGTCACGCAAAAGACCGGCGCCACTTACACGGCGGACGAGGTCGGCTTTACCGCGGGAGCCAAGCAGGCGCTGTTCAACGCCAATTTCGTTCTCTTTCAGCCGGGTGATGAAGTCATCATTCCTTCCCCGTATTGGGTGACCTTGCCGGAACAGGTGCGTCTGGCCGGTGCCACGCCCGTTGCGCTGCCCACCGCCCATAATGATTTTCAGATCAACATCGACGAGCTCGCCAAAGCCATCACGCCCCGCACCCGTGGCCTCATTCTTAACACGCCGCATAATCCAACCGGGGTGGTTTACCCTGCAACCACTCTTAAAAAGGTTGCCGAGTTGGCTTTGCAACATGATCTGGTCTGCCTCTTCGATGAATGCTACGACGAGTTGGTCTATGCTCCCGCCGCCCATCATAATATTGTAAAGCTCGTGCCTGAGATGAAGGCGCGCACCGTTCTCATTGGCTCGCTCTCCAAATCCTATTGCATGGCCGGTTGGCGTGCTGGCTTTTTTGCCGCACCGCAGCCGGTCGTCAAAGCGATCGCCAATCTGCAAAGTCATATTGCCTCTAACCCCAGCAATCTGGTTCAGTACGCGGCCCTGACAGCCCTCGCCCCAATCAATGACGCCTTCGTCGCCGGAAACCTGGAGCAGTTGCACTCCCAACGCGATATCGCACGGCAATTGCTCGCAAAAATCCCCGGCCTGCCTTTCGTTGAACCTGAAGGAGCATTCTATCTTTTCCCGGATGTCAGTTCCCTCTTGAACAAATCATTCAAGGGGCAGCCGGTGGAAAACGTGGAGCGTCTGGCCGAAATGCTTTTGGAACACGCGCACATCGCCGTCGTGCCGGGCTCCGCCTTTGGCTCCGACCGCCATGTCCGCATCTCCTACGCCATCCCCACCAAGGAAATCGTGGCCGGTCTCACCCACCTTGATCAATTTGTTCAATCACTGTCGTGAACCTGGAACCACAAACTTCACCGGGATTGACTTCGCCGCCGGGGATTGTTTTGTTTCTCGGCATGGTTCGTCGTGGCGAGTTTGAAAGCCTGCAAAAACGGGATGTGCCGTTGGGCATTCTCGTGGACACGAACAACAAGCAACGCCTGGCCGATGTCTCCCGCTTCAAGGTGGTCGAACATTTCGATTTCTCCCGGCCGTTGCCTGAACTCATCGCCGCCGTCCGTGAAATCGAAAAGCGTTGGGGCATTGCCTGCCTGTTCAACGTGATTGAATTTTACGTGGCCCAGACCGCTGAAGTGGCCAAAGCCCTGGCCGTGCCCAGCATCTCCCCCGTTTCCGCGCGCCTCTGCCTGGACAAGAGCATCATGCGCGAGCGTTTTCAGCAGCGGATTGGACCCGGCGCTGCCGCCCGTTTCCATGTCGTGACATCCGAGTCCGACCTGCTGAATTTTGCCAAAGAGCTGGGCTACCCCGTCTTCCTGCAACCCTCCAATGTCTCCGCCAGCATGTGGTCCACGCGCAACACCGATCCGGAAATGTTGCTGGCCAATTACCGCGCCATGTTGGACGAGGTGCCAAAATATTATGAGCGACTGGGCAAGAAAGGCACGAACCTGGTTGTCGTCCTGGCGGAATACATGCAAGGGAGCAACACTTCCATTGATTGTCTCGCCGATAATACCGGCCGCGTGTACACGACACCCATCGTTGACGTGTTGACGGGCCAGGACATTGGGATCGACGACTATCATCACTTTGCCCGCGTGGTTCCCTCGCTGCTCAGCGCAGCGGAACAGGAGGAACTGAAGCGGCTCGCCGTGGCCGGCGTGCAGGCGCTCGACATGACCACATGCGCCGCCCATGTTGAATTTATCGGCCCGCGATTGGGTGAAATTGCCGCCCGACCCGGCGGCAACCGGCCGCGTATTCTCGAATTGGCTTACGGCATCGAGGAGCTTCACGCCTATTATCAGATTCTCTGCGGTGAAAGTCCGGAACTGCGCCAGACCCGTGAATTGGCCGCGGCCATTGTCACTCCGTTTGCGCCCCGGAACGGCGTCTTGCGCTCAATCCGCCATCTCGATCGTCTCGTTCAACTGCCCGGTTATCTCTATCACGAAGTGCGCGCCCAGGCTGGCCAGCCGGTCGGTCTTGCCAAGAGCGGTTATCGCGCCCCGCTGTACATCGAGCTCGTTTCCGAAAGTGCCGATGACGTCCGCCGCAGCGTAAATCAGATTGCCTCGTGGACGGACCTCTACGAGCTTGAATGAGATGCGCCAGCGCTCCGAATCAACAATGGCGATTTGGCTGGTCTGCGTTGGTATTGGTCTGCTGTTCCTGGCTCGCGGCGCTTTCCAACCGTACATCTTTCCCCTGTTTGAAAATCTCGGGGGGTTGTCCTACGTCCAGATTGCGTCGCTGCTAAACGGTTACGTCCTCGCGCAATCAGTCTGCGCGCCGCTCGCGGGTTGGTACACGGATCGAACCTCGGTCCGCATTGCCTTGGCGACGAGCATCGTTTTTGGATTGTCGAGTTTTCTGCTCATCTCCATCAGCCCGGGATTTGTGCTTTCGACCATCGCGGTTTTTTGTGCCGGCCTGGCCTTCGTCCTGGGCAAGATTGCGCTTAACACCATCCTGGTGCTGCATTCGAACGCGGACACTCTGCGTCGCTCCGTGGCGAAGCGGGCCACCCTGCTCAATCTCGGCTCTTTTTTCGGCAACAGCATCGCCTACCAAGTGACCACCCGCGTCGGTTACCATGCCCACGCTGTTGTGCTCGCACTCCTCTATTTACCCCTGTCTATCGGCCTGGCTGCCTCACCGGCTCCCGTGGCGATCGCTCCCAAAAAATCCATGGGGCTGGAAAACCTGAAAATCCTTTACCGGAACAAGGGTTTCCTGGCCGACAGCCTGCGTCGCTTTGCCATGGTCCTCCCGTACGGCTGCTGGGGCACCATCATTCCCAAATTCGTCTATGACCAATATCACTCGAGCAAACCGGTCTGGATCATCTCGCTGACCAGCCTCTGCACCACCATTATTGGCGCCCATTTCCTCGCCGTTTATATGTCGGCAAAATTATATCGTCGCGGTTTCAAATGGGAGTGGTGGTCGATGACTTCCGTGCTGTTTTATTGCACCGGCCTAATCCTGCTGGTATTCGCCCATCATCCGGTTATGCTCCCCATCGCGATTGTTGTCTTCATTTGCGGCGAAGTCCTGATGACTCCCTGTTTCGATGAAACGGCAAAGAAACACAGCAGCGACGCCGGGATGGCCACCTGCCTGGGATTGCTGCACCTGGTCGATGGCTTCGGCCGGATGCTTGGGGCCGCTTTCGCGCTGGCCGCCTATGGTTGGCTGCGGAATTCAGCGTATCAAGGTTACTATTGGCCCGTCGTGGTCAGCGTGTTTCTGGTGGTTTCCATCACGTTGCACATCGTGGCCCACGCGATGGCGCGGAAATATGATGAATCGGTTCGTGATCAAAAACGCGCTGCCATTTCCCCGGAGCCGGAAGAAGTGGTCGATCCGCTGGAAGGCAGCGTTGAGCCTTGATATGAATGCGTATCTGAAAACAGTGTTGCTGGCTGCGCTCGCGCTTTCGCTGCACGGATGCACGCGCCCCGCAATCCAAATCAAATCGAGCCAATCTGATTCAGGCCATTTTATTGAATGCCACAATGGCGTGGTGGTGTCGGTCTCCGGTCCCGCTTCGGATGCCGGTCTGTCCATTCTCAAGCAAGGTGGCAACGCCGTGGATGCCGCGGTCGCCACGGCCTTTGCACTGACTGTTGCCTATCCTCCCTCCAGCGGCATGGGCGGCGGTGGCTTCACCCTTATCCATCCTGCTCCCGGCAAGGGCGAGCCCATCGTCATTGATTTTCGCGAGTCCGCACCGACGGCGGCTTCGCCCGCCATGTTCACCCGGGAGGAATCGCAGTTCACCCAAAAATCCGTGGCCATTCCGGGAACCGTTCGCGGTTTCGCGCTGGCGCACCAGCGCTTTGGCACCTTGCCTTGGTCCAAGTTGCTGCAACCGGCCATTGCCCTGGCGCGCGACGGTTTTATTCTCGATACCAATCTGGCGGAATCCATGAACATCACGTTGGCGGCGGCACCCGAGAAGCCCGAGTTTCAAAGGGTCTTCGGCAAACCCGGCGGCGGCCGTTGGCAATTGGGGGATCGCCTGACGCAGCCCGACCTGGCGCGGACACTGCAATTGCTCGCCGACCTGGGTCCTGACGCTTTTTACAAAGGTCCGATTGCCGACGGCATCGTTGCCGAGATGGCCCGCGGCAGTGGCCTGATTACGGCGGCTGATCTGGCCGGCTATCAGGCCATCGAACGCCAGCCGATGCACGCTCGCTATCGCGGGAAGTATGATGTTTATGTGCCGCCACCGCCAAGCTCTGGCGGCGTTTGCCTGTTGGAGGAGTTGAACATGCTGGATACATTCGATTTGAAAGCCTGGGGCCGTTGGTCACCGATGACCTTTCATGTGATAGCCGAGGCCATGCGTCGCGCCAACTATGACCGTGCCCGTTATCTGGGCGATCCCGCCTTCACCCCAATTCCCGCCAACCTGACCACCCCCGAATACGGCCGGCATCTCGCTGAAACCATCAATCTCCATAAGGCCACCCGCAGTGAAGAGATGTCCGTGGATGCCTCCATTTCTTCCGAGGGCCACAGCACGACCCAGTTTTCCATCATCGACAAGGACGGAATGGCGACGGCCACCACCTTCACGCTCGAACGCCGTTGGGGCTCGCGGGTCGTGGTCAAAGATATGGGATTTCTGCTCAACAACGACATGCGCGGCTTCAACCTGTTTCCCGGCATCAATGAAACCAATGAGTTGATCGGCACCTCGCCCAACACCATCGCCAACCTCATCGCTCCCGGCAAACGTCCGCTCAGCTCCATGACTCCGACCATCGTTGCGGAAAATGGTCGCGTTAAATTAATTACCGGCAGTCCCGGCAGCCAGGCGATTCCCCACACCATCTTGTGCATTATGGTCAACATATTCGACTTTGACATGCCGGTTCAAACCGCCGTGAAGGCGCCCCGTATGTCACACCAATGGCTTCCGGATCGGATCACTTTTGAAGCGCCGGAGCTTTATCCCGAGGCCATGAAATCCTTGAAAGCATTAGGCCACACCGTGATTCGCACCGGGTCACCGCCGCAAGGCGATGCCCATACCATCTACGTCATCGGGACGAACCGCTATATCGGCGTGGCCGATTGGCGCATCAACGGCAAAGCCGACGGTTATTGACCTCCTGCGGGAGTGGAAAAAAATCGTGTGCTTCCAGACATAAGCGGTTAATTTCATCCCATGATTTCTCGGGTTAAATCGGACCAGTTATTCGCGGAGGCGTTGCAATATATCCCCGGCGGGGTCAATTCGCCGGTGCGGGCGTTTCGCGCCGTGGGCGGGCATCCGTTTTTTGTCAATCAAGCCAAAGGCGCGCGCATCACGGATGTGGATGGGAACGAATATGTGGATTATGTCGGCACTTGGGGCCCGGCCATCCTCGGCCATGCGCATCCCAAAATCATCCAGGCCATCCAGCAGACGGCGATGCACGGGACGAGCTTCGGCATTCCCAACCCGTTGGAGGTGACGATGGCCAAGTTGATTTGTTCGACGGTGCCGAGCGTGCAGAAGGTGCGGATGTGCAACTCCGGCACCGAGGCAACCATGTCGGCCATCCGGTTGGCGCGCGGATTTACCAAACGCGACAAGATCATCAAGTTCGATGGTTGTTACCATGGCCACGCAGATTCCTTGCTGGTGAAAGCGGGGTCGGGCGCATTGACGTTCGGTCATCCGGACAGCTTGGGCGTTCCGGCGGCGTTTACGCAGCACACCGTCGTGCTGCCGTTCAATGATGAAGCCGCGGTCAAGGCGGCGTTCGCAGCCAACGAGGGGCACCTGGCGGGAATCATCATCGAACCGGTGCCAGGAAATGCGGGGCTTTATTTGCCGCGGCCGGGTTACCTGGAATTTTTGCGGGAGATTACACGGGCACACGGCGCGCTGCTGATCTTCGACGAGGTCATGACCGGGTTCCGGTTGGCAAAAGGCGGTGCGCAGGAGCGTTTCGGTATTACGCCGGACTTGACCTGTTTTGGAAAAATCATCGGCGGCGGTCTGCCCGTGGGGGCGTTTGGCGGACGGGCGGAAATCATGGATTATCTGGCGCCGCTGGGGCCAGTGTATCAGGCGGGAACCTTGAGCGGGAATCCGCTGGCGATGGCGGCGGGCATCACCGCGCTGGAGGAATTATTCGCCGGCAATGCTTACGAACAATTGGAAGCATTGGGTGCGCAATTGGAAGCGGGCATGAAAGCAGCCGCGCAGTCCGCCGGGGTGCCGGTGCAATTCAAGCGCATCGGCTCCATGTTCTGCGGTTACTTTACCAGCCAACCGGTGCATAATCTGTCCGATGCCATGCACAGCGACCGGGCGCGGTTCGCCAAATATTTCCACGGCATGCTGGCGGAAGGAGTTTACCTGGCGCCATCACAGTTCGAGGCCGGGTTTATTTCGGCGGCGCACACGACGGCGGACATTGACCGGACGGTGAAAGCGGCGGCAAAGGTGATGAAAAGTTTGTAAATCTTGGATTTGAACGACCCTCTTTATTATGCGTGTTTTAGCCATTGATCATGGAACGAAGCGGATGGGCCTGGCGATCAGCGATGAGCTGGGTGTCATCGCGCTGCCAATGGAATTTGTGCCGGCGGAACCGTTCGCGGCGTTTTTATTGCGAGTGAAGGAAATCATCAAGGAGAAGCAGGTGGAAATGTTGCTGGTGGGGATGCCACGTAACATGGATGGCAGTTATGGCCCGGCGGCCTTGAAGGTCCAGGCTTTCATCGCGGTGCTTCAGGAAACCGTGGCGATTCCGATTAAAAGTTGGGACGAGCGGCTGACTTCCACGCAGGCGAACCGGTATTTGATTCAAGCCAATGTGCGGCGGGACAAGCGTAAGCAGAAGGTGGATCAAACGGCCGCCGCCATCCTTTTACAAAGCTACCTCGACAGCTTTGTGCAGCCGTGAATTGTGTGGACGGAAATTCCCGGGCTCCGGATTCCATCGTGAAAACGTTGAAATTTAAACTCGTTATCGCCTATGAAGGCACACAATACGCTGGCTGGCAGGTGCAAACGAGCGGCGTGGGGGTCCAGCAAAAAGTGGAGGAGGCGCTGGGCCGGTTGTTCCCGGGTGTAAAACGAATTCACAGTTCGAGCCGCACCGATACCGGCGTGCATGCGCTCGGCATGGTGGCGCATGTGGAAATTCCCGCTGCAGAATTCAAAATGCCGGTGGCCAAGCTGGCATTGGCCATCAACGCCCACCTGCCGGAAGATGTCCGGGTGCTGTCCGCCACGCGCTGCCGGGCGGATTTCCATGCGCGCTTTGATGCGGCGGGCAAGCAATACCGTTATTTTGTCTGGAACCACGCGGCGATGAATCCGTTGTTGCGGCGCCAGGCGTGGCAGGTTCCGCGCAAACTGGATCTGGCGGCGATGCGCTCCGCCGCGGGTCTGTTCGTGGGCAAACATGATTTCAAATCCTTCGCCGGGACGCGCAGTTACGAGATGGAATCGACCGTCCGCCACCTGACGCGGTGCGAGCTGAAGCGGAGCGGGCTGCTGCTTACGTTCATCATCGAAGGCGACGGTTTTCTTTACAAGATGTGCCGGGGCATCGTGGGCACGCTGGTGCAGGTTGGGCAGGGCAAGATCGCGGCGGAAGATATCCGGAAAATTCTGGCGAGCCGTGATCGCCGGGTGGCCGGGATGACCGCGCCCGCGCAAGGCTTGGTGTTGTGGAAGGTCTTTTATAAATCCAAAACTGGAAATCCGAAATCAAAAGTGAAGCATGAACATCGTGCTGGTTGAGCCGGAGATTCCTCCGAATACGGGCAACGTGGCGCGCTTGTGCGCCGCCACCCGGACGCGCCTGCATTTGATCGAGCCACTGGGATTTCAATTGGACGACAAACAACTCAAGCGGGCGGGGATGGATTATTGGCAGCAGGTCGAATGGCAGCGCTGGCCCAATTGGAGCGCCTTCCGGGAAAAGATTCCCGCCGGCGCGAAGGTTTGGTTCATCGAGTCCAACGGGCCGCAGGTTTATTCGGAAGTCCGCTTTGGGCCGGATGATTACCTGGTGTTCGGACGTGAAACTGCCGGTTTACCCACTGCTCTGTTGGAACAAAACCGGGAGAGTTGGTTGAGGCTGCCCATGTTTAACCCGGCATCGCGCTCCTTGAATCTTTCCAATTGCGCGGCCATCGTGCTGTTTGAGGCATTGCGGCAGCAGGGATTCAAAGGAGAGATTTAGACGCAGCGCATCACATTTTTTCTTCCGCATCGTGAATCAACGCGCAAACTTTCTCCGGATTTTCAGCCGTCAGCAAGCCTTTGCGCAGCTTGGGGTCGCGCAATAACCGGCTGATGCGGGCCAGCATCGCGAGATGCTGGGTAACCGTCGGCGCCACCAGCAGAAAAAATAATTTGGCCGGCGCGCCATCGATCGCCCCAAAACTGATGCCCGGCTCATGCCGGCCAAAAATCAAAATGGGATGATCCACCAGACCGACGAGCGCATTGCGCGCGTGCGGCAGGGCGACGCCATCGCCAATGCCGGTGCTGTGCAATTGTTCGCGCTCCTGCAAGGCGCGCAGCAAAGTCTCCCGCGCCTTCGGTTGCTTGGCGATTTCCTTGATCTGATTGACCAGTTCCGTGAGCACTTCGTCCCGCTGGCTGCCGGTCAGGCGCAGCTTAACGTTGGCGGGCACAAGCAATTTACTCAACGTCAGATTTTCGGAACCAGTCGTCTTCATGCGCGATAGTTTATCCGCGGGTTGGTGGAGGTGAAGGAAAATATTGCGTCACGCGGCCTCCTTTTCTGCAAAGAATGCGCGCGAAGAAAAGCCGAAGCGAAACCAACGACGCTGTAGCGGTTATTCTTTTGCGCCCTTTTTTTTCAGAATCTCCACCAATTCGACATGCTCGTTGATGGTGGCGTAATACAGCGCCGTTTTGCCGCTGTAATCCTTGGCATTAACATCCGCCCGGCGGCTCAGCAGCAATTCGGCAACCGCATTCTGGCCGGAGATGCAGGCCATCAGCAAAGGGGTACGGCCCGGATAATTCTTCCGGTTGATATCCGCGCGTTGTTCCAGCAGCAATTCGATGATATGCGCATGGCCCACCCGTGAAGCGATATGCAGCGAGGTGACCCCGTGCTTGTCAAACGCATCCACCTTGGCGCCATTGGCCAGCAACAGCTCCGCAATCGGGCGATGCCCGGAGATCGCCGCGTGGTGCAACGCCGTCCAACCGCCTCGGTCCGCGGCATTCACATCCGCCCGATTCGCAATGAGCAGTTTTGCCACCGCCAATTGACCGTAGGAAGCGGCGGCGAACAGCGGCGTAGCGCCGATCTTGTCCCGGGCGTTGACGTCTGCTCCGCATGCCAACAGCAACTTGACCACCATGCAGTGGCCATAATTGGCTGCCTGATAAATCGGAGTCTGGCCCTTGCCCTCGCGGGCGCCGGCATCCGCCCCGCGCGCGAGCAACAATTCCACCACATCCCGGTGCCCAAAATTGGAAGCCAGATGCAGCGGCGTGATCTGCCAGCGGTTCGCCCCGTTGACGGCGGCGCCGTTGGTCAGCAAAAATTCAACCACCTCTTTAAAGCCATAATACGCAGCCATCTGCAAAGGGGTCTGGGCTTTTTCATCCTGGGTGTTTACGTCCGCTCCATTGGCGACGAGGATCTTGACCACCTCCAGCGAACCGCCGCGGGCCGCCAGTTGCAGCGCCGTCCTTTGCTTTTCATCCAGCGAATTGACCAGCTCAGGATTTCCCTGAAGCAGTGTCTTGACTGCTTCTGCGTTCCGCTTCACCGCGGCATCATGAAGTTCCGTAGCTGTTCGATTCACTTGATAACTGCCCCATTATTATGCGCTTGGACCTTTTTCTGCAACTTCATTGCTGAAAAAAGAATCGCCCGGATTTTAGCCTTTATTTGGAAAAACTGCTCCTTTCCAGTGGTTAACACTACTGAATGAGTCCGCGTTTGCGCAACAGGGCGTCCATTGCTTTATCCATCAGCAAATTCGCCAGTGTTTGGGTGGTTTCGTCCAGCACGCTGCTCGCCGCCTGCAACCGCCGGGTATCGCCGGATTTTGTTTCCGGATTTTCCGTGGCCAGCGCTTCCTCCACTGTTTGCAACGCCGCTTCCAACTGTGCCCGATAAACCTCATCCAGTTCTCCGGCGCAGTCGGCCATCCCCTTGCGGGTTGCGGCCACGGTTTCACGCGCGCGCAACGTGGCTTCGATCCAGCGCCGCGACGCCAGATCCTCAAACGCGTGCTCCACTGATTCCTCGACCATGCGTTGCACGTCCGCGTCGTCCACATCCACCGCCGATTTCATCTCCACCACGGTTTGCCGTCCCGTTTTGGTGTCCCGCGCCAGCACATGCAGGATGCCGTTGGCGTCGATTTCAAATTGCACGCCGATGCGCGGCACTCCCTTGGGCGCGGGCTCGAAATCAATCGTGAACCGCCCCAGACTCCAATTGTCCTTCGCCCGTTCCCGTTCGCCTTGGAGCACATGGATGAGCATGTTCTTTTGGTTGTCCACCGCCGTCGTGAACATTTCGCCCGCCTTCACCGGAATGGTGGAGTTGCGATGGATGATGACATTCATCAACCCGCCAAACGTCTCGATGCCGAGCGAGAGCGGCGTCACATCCAGCAACAAAACATTTTGGAAGCCACCGGAAAGAATCTCCGCCTGGATCGCCGCGCCCAGCGCCACTGCTTCATCCGGATTCTGCGAGGTGTTGAGCAACGGGCCGGCGGGCCGGTGATATTCCGTGCCCAGCCGAATGCCGCCGCGCGTTTCTGCAAACTCCACACATCCAAAAATCTCCGTCACCATCTGCCGCACCAACGGCATCCGCGTTTGTCCGCCCACCAGAATAACCTGGTCGAGCTCCCGCGCCTCCAGTTTCGCATCTGCCAACGCCCGCAGGCAATGCGGCCGCGTCCGCGCAATGATATCGCGGGTTATATTTTCCAACTCCGCCCGCGTCAGGCGGAAACTAAAACTAAAGTTCGGCGTCAGAAACGGCAGGCCAATCTCAACTTCCATTTCCGTCGATAACTTGATCTTGGCCTGTTCCGCCTGCTCGCGAATGCGCGCGAGCAATGGCAGGTCATGCGCCGCATCCGGGCCGCCCGCCGTCTTGATTTTTTCCACTACGAAATCAATCAACCGCTTGTCGAGATCGTCACCGCCCAGCCGCGTATTGCCATTGGTGGCGAGAACCTGGAACACACCCTGGTTCAACTCCAAAATGGATAGATCAAAGGTGCCGCCACCCAAATCATACACCGCGATTCGCGCATGTTCCTTGAGCTTGTTGAGTCCGTACGCCAGCGCTGCCGCCGTCGGTTCATTGACGATTCGTTCCACGGTGAACCCGGCCAATTCCCCGGCCCGCTTGGTGGCGTTCCGTTGCGCGTCATTGAAATAGGCCGGCACCGTGATCACCGCCCGCGTGACCGGTTCGTTGAAGGAGGCTTCGGCATCGCGCTTCAACTTCTTCAAAACTTCCGCGGAAATTTCCTCCGGCGTCCAGGCGCGGCCATGGATGTCAATGGTGACCGGCCCGGCGCCTTCGCCGCGAACGGGATACGTGACCAGCATCTCCTCGCGCGCAATCTCGTTGCCGCGCCGCCCCATGAACCGCTTCACGGAATAAACCGTCTCCGCCGGCCGGAGCGCCCGCACCCGGTTCGCTTTGTGACCCACGACCAATTCTGCATTGGGTCCGGGAAAGTGCACGACGGATGGCGTCAACCGCTGGCCCTCCGCATCCGCGATCACCAGCGGAATGCCGGAATCCACCGTGGCGATCAGTGAATTCGTCGTGCCCAAATCAATCCCAACTATCTTGCTCATTGGTCCTATGCTGCCACGGATTGGCCCAACAGGAAAGGCGGAACGCGGCGAGTTCTCGCTTCTTTTCCTGGTGCAATTGGGTATTCTTACCGCGATGAACTGCGTGGTCACGGCTGGTCCTACTCATGAAAACCTGGATGAAGTCCGGCGTCTGACAAATTTTTCCACCGGTCGGCTGGGCTCCGAACTGGCGGATTTCCTCACCACCCACGGCCATCAAGTCACGCTGCTGCTGGGGCAACAGGCAACGTATCGCGCTCCGTCCAAGGCCCACCGGGTCGAGATGTTCAGCACCACGGCGGATTTGCGCGAACGCCTGCAAACACTCGCGCGCCAGCCGGTGGATGCCGTATTCCACGCCGCCGCCGTCAGCGATTTCACCTTCGGCAAAATCTGGGTTCGTTCGCCGGATGGACAACTCACCGAGGCCCGCTCCGGCAAAATCTCCACGCGCCAGGGGACCTTGCTCGCCGAACTGCTGCCCACGCCCAAGCTCATTGCGGAATTGCGCGGGTGGTATCCACAGGCGCGCCTCGTCGGCTGGAAGTACGAAGTGGACGGGGACCGCGTCAGCGTGCTGGCGCTAGCGGAGCGGCAAATTACCGAATGCCGCACTACTGCCTGTGTTGCCAATGGCCGCGCGTATGGTCCTGGCTTTGGCTTGGTGAAAGGCGTCGGCATGCACCTGCCGCTGCGCGACTCCGCTGCTTTGTTCGCCGCTTTGGAAGAACTGCTCCGGTAATAATCACGCCCAAGCCGGGGACGTTTCCTTTTCAGAATTCAAAGTTTCGCAAATGCCGCAGGCCGAGTTTCAGCGGCAGCCAGCCCAGCACAAACGACAAGGCAACAAAACCGCAGATGCTCGCGAGCGCCAATTCCGGCGAGGGCGCTTCCTGACGCATCTCCGCCGAGCCGAATGCCAGCATCGACACCGAACAAAGAATATAAAGGAAGCTCAGCACGAGACAAAACGTGCCGCCAAATCCGCTGACAATCTTCGTGGGGTTGCTTTCCTTGAAATTGGGATAGAGCACGCCCAAACCCGCCGCCAGTCCGTTCAGGGAAAAGGTCATCACCGTGACCACGGCGCCAAAGAATGCGATTCGGTCCCAGGTCATTTTGAGCAGGTAGCTGGATAAAATAATCAAACTCAACGTCACGAGCAAGGCAGTGCAGTTCGCCAGCCAATACTTGATCTTCACCACCCGCGGCAAACCCATCGGCGCCAGACCCACGATCCATAATCGGCGTCCTTCCAGCGAGAATTGCGGATAGACAAACCGCGTCGTCAGCGTGGCCAGGTTGAGCGAGCAAGCCACCAGGTTGAGATAGGAAATCCGCTGGATCCAAAAAGGGTTCGTCAGTTCGCTCGTGAAATGGCGCAGGTTGATGATGTAAACGCCCAACAGCCCGAGCAACAGCACCGATTGCCCCCACTGCGTCGTGTCCCGCCAGAACATGCGCGCATCCTTCACCAGCAGCGCCCGCGTGTCCACGTCCAGCCAGCCCAATAAGCCAACCGCTTTTTCGGCCAGCCCCCGGGAATAATTGAAGGCTTTTTTTCGCCGTCGCACGGCGCGAAACCATTCCCAGTGGCCCCAGACACTGGCGCGGCTTTGCACCCGCGAAGCTGATTCGTAATACAGATTTCCGAGCCGCGTGAATGCCAGGAAGCCAAAGAACAAAACATTGCTTAACAACACCAGCATGAAAAATCCCGCCGTGGTCAGGATGCCCTCCGCCCATTGCAGCACGCTGGTGGAGAGCCAGTAACTTGGCAGGAAGGGGAATTGCGCGAAGCGCGTCTTGAGCAGCAATTGATCCAGCACGGGCAATACCCGCGTTTCCAGCATGTCATCGGTCACCGGTTGCGCCTTCCACCAAAAACCGACCAGGCTTAAAAAAGTGAGCGCCACTCCCAAGGCCGCAATCTGGAACACCCGCCGATCCAGATACCGCGCCAGATTCAGCGCGCACCAGGAGCCCGCCACTCCTGGCAGCATGATAAACAGCGCGATCAACACCAGCGTCACCGGATAAAAATGCCACGCCACTCCCTGGGTCAACCCGAACGCTGCCAGCAATGGCGCAATCAAAAACACGAACGCCCACGACGCCAGCAAGGTTGATTCAATAAACTTCCAGCGAAAAATCGTCTGCGCCGGCACGGGCAGCGACATCAGAAAACTCGCCTCCCGGTTCCGAAACAGGTTGGAATAACTGATGATCAGGTTGCTCAACAGCAACAGCACGAACAGGAAGGCGAACAGCAAATACAACAGCCGCTCCATCAGCAGCAGGCCCAGGCCGGGAAAATCCGACACAAATTTCAACCCCAGATAAAACAGCCAGAACGAAAGGGCCAGGTATCCTCCCATGAAACAGACGATCATCCCCGTCAACAGCCGCGATTGTTCGCGCACCGACTTCAGGCGGCGCCACATCTGCAACGCGCTCACGCGAAACAACAACCGCAACGGACCCGGCACGGCGTTGAGTTGGACAGAACTGTCAGCCATTGCCTGTATTATATAACCCCGCACCCGCCGACCAAGTCATTTGTTCCACCACGCCCTGCAACCCAAAAGTCACCTTGCGATGATTAACCGCAACAACTCCAAATCAGACAACGACAGAAGCAACCTCCTTACTGCTGGACTAAAAGGTTCAACAGCACATTGAGCGACACAAAAAGTATAAAGACCCAAAGCAAAATACCGGCAATGCGGGTCGCTCGCGTCTCGGTAAAATAAAGCGTCTCGCACTGGACACAACGAACCTGCTGCTGCCGGCTGCTGCCCCAAAGCGATGCGATCATCCAACCGCACAAGTGATAGAGCCACGGATTGTGTGACCGCCGGAGCACGCCCGCCGGCGCTTGTTCCGCACTTCCGCAGTTGGTGCATTGTGCGGGCCGCAATTCTGTAACACTCCGCTTCAGCAACGCAACTGCGCCCGCCGATAGCAGCAGCCCAAGCAGGAAAATTATTGCAATCACCCCTCCCGACACCTGCGACCTCGGACTAATCACCTCGACCATGCCACTCACCAGGAACTCCGCGCCTATGACCCCCAACAAGATCCCACCCACATTTTTTAGTATTTTCATTTAGCACAGCAAAACCTATCCCTACTGCCCATCCCCCGCCCGCTTCTGCAACCACTTTTGCACGCCATATTGAAGAGCGAAGCCGGGCAGTGCGCCCACAATAAAAGCAATCGTTACTTCAACCCCCATGACAGACTTGCGATCCTTGATCCACCAAAACGCCGCGGCGTAACCGCCCAAGGCCATGACCATCCCGACCACCGCACCGGCTGCAATCGGCCCGCGCCCAAACACATTCAGCGCGCCACCCACCAGACCAAATATCGCCACCACAACGCAAAGAATCATCGTTGGAACCTGGAGGCCGAACACGCCCCAGGAAAGCAAAGCTGCCAATCCCGCCACGCCCATTCCCAGATATGTCCCGGCCTTGTTGAGCCCGCTCTCTTCTTTGTCCCAGCCGTCCTTTCCCTTGGGCGCAACGCGCTGAATCGGCGCGCGCGGGGCGACCGCGGCTGAAGCCGGCAACGGTGGTGGAGTCGCGGGTGGCGCCGCTGCCGTGCGCAACCGGATGCCCGGTGCTGGAGCCGGCGGCGGTTCCGCGGACAGACTTTGGGCAATTACTTCATTGGCCGCCGCTGTTCCGTCCACGCCACAGGCGGGACAGGCCACCGGCGCGGGCATATGGCCATTCACCGGCTCCACGTCAAAAGCGTAACGTTGCCCGCAGCCACATTGAACTTTTACAGAAACCATAATGAATGCCTTTCTTTTGACGACGTTGACCTGCTCTCACGACTCCGCATCGAGCGTTTTGGGACCGAACATGAACCACGCTTTCGCAATCCTGCCATTCTGCACTTCGTATATGGCGACCAACTCGATCTTGCCTGTCCCTTCGGGAAACGTACGCCTCACAACTTCTTGATCAATGACCTTGTTTCCCATCACCATGCGCTTGACCAGCTTGGCATGGAGATTCGGCTCTTGGAAACGGATCAAGCTGCGCTCGCGCACCTGTGCCGCACCGCTGGCCAGCAACTTCGACGGATGCTCAAATTGCTGGGCATCCTCGGCATAGGTCGCCATGAACGCCTCAATATCACGCGCGTTGTAGGCATCGAGTTGCTGTTGCACCACGGCTTCGGGTTTATTGTTGTCGTTCATGGTGCTCCAGTTTATCGCCGTGCTTATGTTTTTCTTCCTTCATCCGCCTCAAAATAATCAAACATCGTAACGATCTCGTTCCGGTCCGCCAAGCCGCTCTCCGCTTTCAATTTTTGCAGCCGGGGCGATGCCATGTCGTTCCAGCCCAACTTCGTAATGAAGGAGTTCCAGACCATCAGGTCGGTGTTGTCCAACTGCCTGCCTTTCGCGAAGCACCAGCTTAGAATATCCTCGTCCGTCCCGCCTTCCAGCACACGCTGTTTCAGATCAGCATAATTGACGCGCAGAAACCCCGTGCACCAGCCATCCGCTCCCCTCCCCAGGTTGGCGTGGAAATCGGGCCGGAGTTCCCCTTTGGCGTGGAGCCGAATCTTATCCAGCATCCGCGAAAAATAAGCCATGCCGCCGGTTTTTTCGTAACCGCTTTTGGGAGGAGTGTTCATTGCTTGCCGAAATTACCAGTAATCTCAAGACCGCAGTAAGAGCATTTTTTCATAGCCGGTAAACCATCCACACCCCGAATCTGAACCGCCCCGGACTTGGGAGCAAGCACTAAACTCAGGGGTGCCAACCATGCGAACGTTCACCCCATTTCAGCCGGGTGGTGCCAGTCATTACACCAGTCTTGCGCCCTCTTCCCTCGCAACACTAACAACCAGTTCGAAACCACCGGGGTATATTTCATGCGGGCTGGCCCGTCAACCAACCCCACGCGTCGCCGCAATTGACAAGTTGGACAACTTCCATTCAGCGGAAAAGTGTCAGGTCGCAGGTTGGCTCAAGGGTTTGCCAATGGCTTTTTAAAGAATGGTTTTATACTTTACTGAAGGCCTGGCGTGTGCGACGAATTACACCCATTAACTCCATGATTAGCGCCGCACCAACCGCCACCCACTTCCAAATTATTACGAAAAAAACGCAGCGGGCAATATTTCCATTTAATGCCATCTGGTTGATCGTCAATTTATTTGTCAGCACAGCCATAGCCGGCACTACCATGAACCCGGTTGCGGTCACCGGTTTTAATAGTGATCTGGTGATTGAAAACACCGCCTCCGGCCCGCCTTACAACAGTTATGCCGTGGAATTTAATCCGGGTGAAGGCACTGCGTTTTATCAAAGCGGTCTGGCTGGTAAATCATATGGCTTACCCGCCTCCGGCTCGTTGATCAGCGCGTTGGGCGATGGCACGATTTTTTCCTTCCAACCGTATACTGGCAACAATGCCCTGGTGTTAAGCAGTGCGACGGGTCTGACTTCAGGCAACCTCACTCTGCTGGCGCCCAATACTTTCAGCCGCATCGCCATCCTCGCCAATTCCGGCTCTGCAACTTCGAACAGCGTCGGCACACTGACACTCCATTTCAGCGACGGCAGCACATTCGTGACCAATTACAACGCCCAAGACTGGTTTTTCAATCCAGGCTTTGCATTGCAAGCCGTGGACCGCATCAATATCAACAACGGTGCGACCGACGGCGGTCCCAACAATGAGCCGCGTTTTTATCAGACCACGATTGATCTCGCCACGGCGCTTGGAACAAACAACATGCCGCTGGCGAGCCTCACTTTTGGCAAGGCTTCCTCGGCGAACTCCACTGCGATTTACGCGGTCAGCGGACTTCCCGCATCCCCAATAACTCTGCCGGCAGTGACGAACGTGCCCGCGATTAATATCCAAACGAAGACGGCTGTCATAGGCGGGCAAATCACCAGCACTGGCGGCGAAGCTCCGGCGGTCACGATTTTCTATGGCGCCACTGATGGTGGAACCAATGCCTCGCAGTGGGCGCAAAATATTGCCCTCGGCTTGCAGGGCGGAAGTTTTACGCAAACCGTTTCGGGACTGACACCCAATGGAAGTTATTATTATACCAGCCGCGCGGTTAACAGCGCGGGTACCAACTGGGCCATGCCGTCAGCCGCCTTTCAGACGCCGCCGCTGACCCTGCCGGCGCTGACAACTCAATCGGCCGGCAATGTTCAAGGAACCTTCGCAACGCTTAACGGCCAGATTCTTTCGACGGGTGGCGAAACACCGACAGTGACAATTTTCTACGGGACCACCGATGGCGGAACCACTCCCGGCGCCTGGGCAAAAAGCATTATATTGGGGCAGCAGACTGCTGATTTCGCGCAGACGGTCACCGGACTTTCCCCGAACACGCTTTATTACTACACCGCTAATGCGATGAATTCCATGGGCACAACCTGGGCTGCGCCGTCGCAAACTTTCACCACCCGGGCGACTAATTCTCCGTCTCCATTTGTGGCGGTGCTAACGCAGCACAATGACGGCGGGCGAACCGGAATGAATTTGAACGAAACCTTCCTCAACATCACCAATGTCAACACCAACCAGTTTGGCCTGCTGTTCAGCCGGAATGTGGACGACCAGATTTACGCCCAGCCGCTGGTGATGACCAACGTGAATATTTTAGGCCGCGGAACACACAACATCGCCATCATCGCAACGGTCAACGACAGCGTCTACGCCTTTGACGCCGATAATGCCTCGGTCACGGCGCCGTATTGGACCGTCAGCTTCATCCACCCGCCCAACATCGTAGCCCCCGCGAATAAGGACTTGAGCGCGATTGGCGCTTGTGGCGGAAATTACCAGGATTTTAGCGGGAACATGGGCATCGTCGGCACACCGGTTATTGATCCGGTTGCGGGCACGGTTTATTTGGTGGCGCGCACAAAGGAAAACGGCACCACTTTTGTGCAGCGGCTGCACGCCTTGGATGTGGCCACCGGCGCTGAACGCCCCAACAGCCCGGTGATCATCTCTGCGACCTATGCGGGAACTGGCGACGGCAATGTTGGGGGAGTCATGTCCTTTGATCCCCTCCGTGAAAACCAGCGGCCGGGACTGGCCCTGGCCAACGGCACTGTTTATATTGGTTGGGCCTCGCACTGCGATAGTGGTCCGTATCATGGCTGGATCATTGGTTACGATCAAACCACTTTGCAACGCGTCGCGGTTTATAATGACACGCCCAATGGATACAATGGCGGCATTTGGATGAGCGGACAGGCTCCAGCCTGCGATGCGAACGGCAATCTCTATGTCGCCGTCGGCAACGGCACGGTGGACATTAACGGCGGTCCTAATCGTGGCGAAAGTTTCCTCAAACTCGCCCGCAGCGGAACTAACCTGACGGTCGCCAGCTGGTTCACGCCTTACAATTGGCAAGCCTTGGAAAATGGCGACATTGACCTCGGTTCCGGCGGGTTGCTGCTCATCCCCGGCACTACGCTGGCTATTTCCGGGGGCAAAGAAGGCATTGTCTATCTGGTGAACCGGGACAGCATGGGTGGTCTCACCAGTTCCACCACCACCAACGATAACATCATTCAGAGTTTTCCCATCACCACCGATGAAGTTCACGGAGGCGCGGTGTGGTGGGACGGTCCCGGAATCTCCTACGGCTACTTTTGGCCGTCCTCGACCAATTTGCAGCAGTTTGTTTTTAACCGTGGCAGCGGCAAATTCACTTTGCCGACGATTGCGCAAAGCTCGACGGCCGCACCCAGCGGGCAGCCCGGGGGCATTCTAGCGGTTTCGGGGAACGGCACCAATGCTGGCACCGCCATTCTCTGGGCAGTGCATCAGCTGGGCGGCGACGCCAACCAGCAGGTGCTGCCCGGCATCCTGCATGCCTACAGCGCTCAGAATGTCGGCATTGAACTTTGGAACTCCGAACAATTTAGTGCGCGCGACACCGCCGGCAAATTTGCCAAATTTGTTCCGCCCACCGTGGCGAATGGGAAAGTGTACCTGGCCACATTTGCCAACCGACTTAATGTCTATGGCCTCCAGCCGCCTCCGCCGGTGGGCATCAGCCTGTCCGGCGGGACAACTTTCATCACCTGGCCAACAAATACACCTGCCAGTTATATACTACAGACCAGTACCAATCTGGTGAGTGGAATCTGGCTGGACGTTACGAACCGAGTCTCCCTAACAAACGGCGTTTACCAGGTCACGTTGCCAGAGACGATGTCAGAAACTTACTATCGCTTAAAACTCTGATATCCGCTCCCCTGCCCAAGTTGGCGTGGAAATCAGGCCGGAGCTCCCCTTTGGCGTGGAGCCGAATCTTATCCAGCATCCGCGAAAAATAAGCCATGCCGCCGGTTTTTTCGTAACCGCTTTTCGGAGGGGTGTTCATTATTCGCCGAAAGCATCAGGATTCTCAATACCGCAGTAAGAGCATTTTTTCATAGCCGGTAAACCATCCACACCCCGAATCTGTACCTCCCCGGACCTCGGAGCAAGAACTAAACTCAGGGTGCCAATCATGTAAACGCTCACCCATCTCTGCCGGGTCGCGCTCAAGCGTATCTCCAGGATTGCCCGCGTCCCTTGCAACTCTGGCAAAAGTTCGACAACATCAGCCATGCCTCTCGCGCATGCGCTGCTTTGCCACTTTCGCGCCGTTTTCCGCGCATGCGCCTTTGCAAATTTTGTCGTTTTTTTAGGAAATCAGTTTGTCCCGAATGGGTTCAGTGGGATATAAGCACGACTATCGAGCAATGATGGCCTTTTGATCTTATGCGACGTCCGTCAAGAATTCGTAGTGGCGAGGCTTGGACTTTGGCCGAACTAAGACAGCTCGGCAAAGCGCCGGATTCCGCCCTCGCCCGACGCTTCCGTCGCACGATCAAGGAAGTGGTGTCTGAACGCAAGCACCGGCGTATTGGTCTGATCACACCACCACGCCGCTGGACAGCGCGGGAAATCAAACTGCTCGGCACCATCACGGATGCTGAATTGTCCCGCCGCTTGCGCCGTAGCTATAGTGCCCTACGATACCAACGGCGTGCGCTCCACATTCCGGCTTTTCGTCCGATGAAATGGAAGCGTTGGACCCGCGCGGAAGAGCAGATGCTTGGCAAAATACCGGACAAGGAATTAGCAAAGCGCTTTGGACGCACCCGCTACGCCGTCCTAGCGCACCGTATCTCCATCGGGCTCCGCAAATATCGTTTGAATATCAGGCCCTGGACGAAAAAAGAAGTAAGTCTGCTTGGCACCGCCACCGATGCTGAAATCGGGAAGATTATTGGCCGGCAGGCGGCCACCATCGCGGCCCGCCGTCATCTTCTCGGCATCCCGCGCGCGCCATATGTGCCGCGCAATGGTTGGACGCCTAAAGAGGATCGCTTATTAGGAAGGCTCAAAGATGCAGAAGTCGCGCGGCGATTAAATCGCCCTTTGGGCGGCGTCAGGGGACGACGACGTTTTTTGCGAATCAAAAGCGCGGTTCTCATTCGTAATTTCACGTCCGCCGAGGACCGGCTGCTCGGAACTGCGACCGACAAAGCCATTGGCGCGAAATTAAACCGCCATCCTTTCACTGTTGCGCAACGTCGCCGCGGCCTAGGCATCGCGAGTTTTGGCCGCAGAAAAGATTATACTGGATAAGAACGGCTGCCCTTGGGTAGAGCAAGTGAACAGGACGGCAAAAGCCGCCATGGCCATAAATCGTCGGGCGAGTTTTACGATTAAAGTATGCACGTTCGATTTTCAACTCTGGTTTGAATCTGTCGGCGCAACGACGGCTGGTTGCGACGAGGCGTCCGACGGCTTTGTCGCAACCCAATCCCTTACCAACCAACTCAGCAACCGCTCGGCATACGCAATGACCGCCACTGCCCCAGCGACATGCATAAGAATTCGCAGGATCGACAAAAACAGATCAAATTGCGCCGGGCCAGCAAAACGAGAAGAATTTGGTATCTCGCGCACGCTCCTCAAATGACTGGGTAAATAAGTTGCATCCACCACGGCATAAAATAGAAACCACAATGCCTGCAATCGGATCATTAACACGGCAAATTGCCTGAGGGTCATCCGCTCCCAAAGGCGGCTTTCCTCCGCTGAGATCACATGCTCAGCCTGCGGCTTGTGAAGTAACGGCGGCGCTGGCGTCAAGTCCGTGTGACACGTCCCGCATTGCACCGCTGTATCAGGATTTTCAAGACCGCAGTAAGAGCATTTTTTCATAGCCGGTAAACCACCCACACCCCGAATCTGTACCTCCCCGGACTTGGGAGCAAGAACTAAACTCCGGGACGCCAACCTGCAATTGGACAGCGCCGTAACTCAGTTGGATGGAACTCCCGCACTTTATCTCGAAACGGCAATTTTGCGCGCGCGGGTGTCACGCCGTATTCCACACCTTTTCGCCACGGGGCCAAAACCCCATTGGAAAGGGTCTGGGCGGCATCTATGCTGCTGAAACTTGCATCGGCTCACCGTGAAGCATGGGGGTTGTGAGTTTATTCTTGAGGTGACGAACCATGAAAAGCTGGATCAGGATTTTGCGAACACTGCGCGTATGGCTCGCGCTTTTCATTCTGTTGCTGGCGCGGTTTGCCGCGGCGCAGGCGCCCGCCACCACCGCCACCAATGCCCAGCCGGCCATTCCCAAGCCGGGGCCGCTGGCCGCGCCGCGATCGCTGCAACAAACTGGCCTGCCGCTGGCGCAGACCCGCGCTACGATTCCCGCTGATAATCCGCAGACGCCGGAGAAGGTGGCGCTGGGTGAGAAACTTTTCTTCGATGGCCGTTTGTCGGTGGATGGCACTGCGGCCTGCGCCAGTTGTCATCAGCCGGACCTGGCGTTCACCGATGGAAAAGCCACGTCGGTGGGAGTCAAAGGCGGCGTTGGCCAACGGAATTCGCCCACGATTTTGAACGCGCTTTACAATAAAACCCAGTTCTGGGATGGCCGGGTCCAAACTCTCGAGCAGCAGGCGGAATTGCCGATCATCAATCCCGTTGAGATGGGCCAGACCAACCTGGATGCAGCCGTGGCCGCGATTGCGAACATCCCGGAATACCAAATGGCGTTCAGCAACGTTTTCCAACGTCCGCCCAACGGACCCGACCTGACGCGCGCCATTGCGGCCTACGAGCGAACGTTGTTTTCGTTTAATGCGCCGTTCGACCGTTTTGTCGCCGGCGATACGAATGCCATCGACGCTTCCGCCCAACGCGGCTGGGTGCTATTCAACAAGCAGGGCCGATGCAATAAATGCCACGCGCTCACCGACGACCAGCCGAACCTGGTCAGCTTCACGGACAACGATTTTCACAACATCGGTGTGGGCATCATCCGGCATAAGGTCGTGCCGCTGGCGCGCCAGGCCGAGCAACTCGTCAATTCCGGGAATGCGCCCTCCGTGGACCGCGCCGCCATTGGGAGCGAATTCAGCGTGCTGGGCCGTTTTTTGGTTACGAAGCAAATGACCAATATAGCAGCCTTCAAGACCCCGGACCTCCGCAATGTGCTGATGACGGCGCCTTATTTTCACGACGGCTCCCAGGACACGCTTTGGGATACCATGGACCATTACAACAAGGGTGACGGCGTGCAAAATCCCTTTCTCGATCCGGATATTCAGCCCCTGGCCCTGAAGGAAGAGGACATTGACGACCTCGTCGCCTTGCTCGCGTCGCTGACCAGTGACGATTACAAGGAGCAAGGGGCCAAAGAACTGGCACGGCAGCGAGCGCTTTCCCGGACGACCCGGCCGCAGCGCGATACCGCCCGCGCCTTCGGCCCAAAACCAGTCCAACCGCCACCGCCCAAACCGTGAAATTATTCCCCGATTTCTCACGTGCGCGGCGCGGCGGCTCTCGTTAATGTCTGTTTGGTCGCGCCCGTAGCTCAGTTGGATAGAGCACCTGCCTTCTAAGCCGGTGGTCGTGCGTTCGAATCGCACCGGGCGCACCACTTTCTGGTACCCCTATTGTGGCAGAATTTGTGCCAGTGAAATTCTGGCTGGCCTGCCAAAACCTCCAGCTACTTCGCTCTCAACGCCTCGGATCGATACTCGTCCGGAAAGTCATAAGGCAGCCAGCGTTTCTCTCTGATCCTGCACAGCGGATCGCCCTATTGCAGCAAATACAATTTCGACTGACTGCCGGAAAGTGTCACACTTAATGTGCCGGTGGCGCTCGTGGTGGAACCGGTCCAGAGGTCCTTGACCGTATAGCTCTTCGTTCCGCTCAGTCCGGCTCGGGCCAGGTTCACGCTCACGGTCGCGCTGCCCGTCGTATAATTGAATAGAGCCACGTAATTTGTTCCATTGTCATTGAGCACAAATGCACTGGACGGGTTGGTTCCAGTGTTGCCGTCAACCGCTCGAAATGCCTTCCCTTTTCGCGCAATCGCATTGATGCTGCTGCTCCATAAAAGGTTGGTCGCCATGCTCAACTGGCTATTGTCGATAAGATTGTTACTGTCCAGGAACAACCCTCCGGAAATGGCGGCGGCATTCACCGCGGTGCGCGCCACTTCGGTGCTGCTGGTGAGCAAATTCATGAGATCCATGTCAATGAACTTGTAAATTCTCCGGTTCTGCCACCAGCCGTAAGTCAGGCTGTTCAACTCATATTGGGTGCTGGAGAGAGAGCCGGACGAGTCGCACGCAATCCGTCGCGAGTGAGCGTATTGCGCCGGAAAGATGGGCGCGATGGATTCGGAAATGAACATGGTTCCATTAATCCGATTTCGGAGGCAGGCCATGCCCTTGTTGTAAGCCTGAATACCCGTCGTCACCGATGGGTCATAATGCTGTCCTTCAAATGATCCGTGGCTAAGAAAATCCAGCTTGATAAATTCGAATCCGAGCGATTTGAAATAATCAATATAAGAGTTGATCATATTGGTGACGCCGGGATGGGTTGGGTCGAGTGCCACTGCGCCATCCAATGACTGCGGGCTGCCATTGGCTGTCCTGAGGTAAGCATCGCTAAAATTGTAGCTGCTGCCGCTCATGACCCAATTCGAGCCTTGCGCCACCGTCCCCCAAAAAACGAACGGGGTCCAATAGACGCCGGCTTTCTGACCATTGGTATGAACGGTTGCGACAAAACTGGCCAGTTGGGCCTGACTCAAATTGTCCCAAAACGAGTCGAAGTTGACGTAGGCCGGAGAGCTGTTGTTGGCGAAACCGTGGTTCACAAGTTTGCTGGCAACCAGATTCGCATTGGCTATCACATTGGAGTAAGTGATGCCGGAACCCAGCGCGTCATAAGTGTTCCAACCAAAAGGAGTGCCGCCACTACAACTCATCGCGCCATTCTGAATGGCATTGGCCCAGCCAAATTGTTCCATCCCATCGCGCCAGTCCGGATAATATCCCACAAAAATCTTCGGCGACCAGATCGATGTCCCGGAAATCGCCCCGTGCACCTGCGTATCATGCGTCACCGCGCTGCTGGCGCCGCCAAATACCTGCAATTGGTCCAGATTATTTCCGGTGCCATACCACCAGATGGCAGTTTTCCAGGTGTCGTGGGATATGCTTCCGATCACCAATCCATTTCTCGTGGAGTCGTTGAAGACAGACAAAACTTCGTAGCTCTGGTCCGATCCGTTTACCGATTTCGAGTTATAGCTGATAAATTGGTCGTTATCGAACGGAACATTCAAAACATTCGCGCCGCCGGCGAGATTAACCGCCTTGGCAGAGCTTTTGATTGGAGCCATATATCTGCTGCTGATCGAACTGCCGTTAGTGACGTTGACATCCATCAGAAACCACGGCATGCCATTGTAGACGTAAAAGTTCTGGCAGATGCCGGGACAGCCGCTCTTATTGTTCAAAAACGTAAATCGCGTTCCGCTGCCAAACCCATCGCTAAATGCCGACATCCCGCCAAAGGCATGACTGGTATAATTGGAACTTTGGTAAGTGGTGCCGTTGTCGTTTTCGTAGAACTCGCTGAAAAAATTGGTTAGATACACCATGCCGCCGAGCGAGTAATAAGACAGACCGGTTGTCTTATTGAAAACGATGGCCAGGGAACCGTTGACGATCGTTGTATTGGTGGCTGTATCGGTATAGGTAGGCGCCGTTGTGTTGGTGGTGGTGCCGGTTATGTCACGAACCTGCACGAAGTTAAATTGGGCGTCCGGTGTTATTCCGCTGGCATAGGGAGTCAGAGTAATGGTCTGTGCGCCGGAAGCATTCGCCATGAATGTGCCTTTGATGAACTGCCCGGGTCCAGTTCCAGTTGTCCCGTAGTATATGTTCCCCGAAGTGCTTGCGCCGCCGGTTAAGGTCGCCCATCTGGTGCCACCGAGGTTGCGGCCGTCGTTTATCCAGAGTTCAACCAGGTAGGTGTCTCCGGGCGTCATGCCGTCCCAGCGAATTATTATTGAATTCGTGTCGGAAGCATAAGTGGCGGTCTGCAAAATGGTATTATAGTTGGCGTCGGCAGTGCCCGGATTGCCAAAGCCGCTGTAGAAATTTACGATGTTGGCATAGCCAATGCCGGGAAGATCGTTCCATCCATTAAAAGTCACGCCGTTTACCGGGTAAGAACTTGCGCTGGCATCTCCAGGGGCCCACGATCCGAAATATGTTCCCAACCTGCTTACGTCAGAAGTTCCAGAGATGTTGGCAGGTGTTTGCCAGGTTACGTTGGGCGTCGTAACGTCACGAACCTGTATAAGGTTAAGTTGAGCGTCCGGTATTACTCCGCTGCCATACGGAGTCAAGGTAATGGTCTGCGCGCCGGAAGCATCGGCTACAAAGGTGCCTGTGATGAACTGCCCGGGTCCAGTTCCAGTTGTCCCGTAGTATACATTCCCCGAAGTGCTGGCGCCACCGGTTAAGGTCGCCCATCTGGTGCCACCCAGGTTGCGATCGTCGTTTATCCAGAGTTCAACCAGATAGCTATTTCCGGGCGTCATGCCGTTCCAGCTGACAGTAATTACATTCGTGCCGGAGCCATAACCCGCAATCTGCATAAGGGCGTTGTAGTTGGCGTTGGTAGTGCCCGGGTTGCCAAAACTACTGTAGCTATATGGGATGTTAACGTAGCTTAGCCCAGGAAGATCGTTCCATCCATTAAAAGTCACGCAGTTTACCGGGTACGAGCTTGCGTTGGCATCACCGGGAGCCCACGAACCAAAATACGTGCCCAGAGTATTCACGTCCGACACACTGGAGATGGTGGTGGGCGTTTGCCAGGCGATGTTGGCGGCATTCGCGGTTGCAGTGAGCATGCTGACAATGGACACACATAGAATGATTGTTTTCATAGTTCACTCGAGCTGACTTTTGACGGTTATTTGTGTTCGGCACTGTCCAGAGGAAACCTGATGGGCAAAACTTTTCCGGGCCGGTTGCATACGGATTTTGTCGGGTATGCTGCGTGTTTTATACGGAGTGGTTATGGATGCACTATAACCATTTTCCCCTGCCCGGTCTTTCAATGTTCTTCGGCGAAGAAGATTGAACACGAGGTGAGATAGGAATGCGCACCAGATACCCAGTCAGCATCCTGCCCTCGGGCAACACTTTGGGATGTCATGGAGCATTACAACACGGGTGATGGCGTGCAGAATCCCTTTCTCGATCCGGACATTCAACCCAAAACCAGTCCAACCGCCACCGCCCGGCCCGTGAAATCATTCCCCACTCCTCAGGGCGTTTTCTGAATCAGCGCCGGCTCATCGCTGTCTGCTTGAGTGAGCAATAAAAACCGTTGCGCCACCGGCTTTTCACTCGCCGCAGTCAAAACCTGGCGTAATGGCCCAATCGTCTGGGCGATTTGCGCCCCGGCCACGTTCGTTTGAAAGGTCACGAGTGCCTCTTTTTGTCCGAAGGGTGCGGTTCGGGATGCCACCAGCCAGAGCGTGTACTTTTGTCCCGGTTTCAGACCGGATACCGCCGCCTGCAACAGATCCAGCGGCCCCATGACATTCACGGAAACCGTGGCATGCGCCGGACTGCCACCATTCTCCGGCGCCACCAACAATATATGTTCAGCTTTGCCCGCGTCGCCGAGGGCCAGCAGATTATTTGTGCCCTCGCCGCTGGGCACGGCATTCGGAACATAGACCAATGCCTGCGGCTGCTGGCCAATGGGAATCGTGGCGAGCACTGTGTTCTTGAGCGTGTCAATCGCCATGACCGCATCCTGATTTTCCAGTCCAACATAAACCCTCGTCCCATCTCCCGATCCCCATATGCCATGCGGCAGGTCACCGGTGGGAATGGAGGCAACCAGCGTCGGCTTTTCGCCTCGGCGATAGACCTTCACCACGTTTTCCCCGCCGACCGTCACATAGGCGAACTGGCCGTTGGCATTATCCACGAGTGTCACATGATTGGAGATGGGGCCGGTCTCGAGTGTGGCCAGAATGCGGTACGGCGGTTCACCGCTCATCACCTGCGTTTTGCCCGAATCTTTGAGCGTGAACCAAACCTCGGTGCCGTCGCTGCTCACTGCCAGGTTGGGCGAGAACGGGCTGGCTTGCGGAACGCGGGCTACGACCGTGTAAGTCTGCGTGTCCACCACGTCCACTTCCGGCGTAAAACTGGAAGGCACGAACGCATGGCGGCCATCCGGGTGGAACAGCACCATGCCCGGCCCGTTGGCCGTCTGCACGCGATGTGTCTCCTTCATCTGTGCCGGATCGATCACCGAGACATAATCTTCACCGCGAACCGTTGCCCAGAGTTCCTTGCCGTCGGGCGTGAAGAACGCCTCGTGCGGCGAGCGCCCGATATAGACAACACCGATGACCTTATTGCTTGTCGTATCAATAAACGTGACGGAATTGGAGCCAATGGATACCACCGCCAGTGTTCGATGGTCCGGCGAAAAGCCCAAGCCGTGGACGAGCAACTGGCCTTTGTACAGCGGGCTGAGCGCGCCCGGCACAGTATCCCCGAGGCGGATGATGCCCAACAGTTTGTTCGAGACGGGATCAATGACGGAGATAGTGTTCGACGTCTGGTCGGCGGTATAAACCCGGTCGTGACTGGAAACCGGCAGCGGCACCATTGCTTCCGAATGATTCGGTTGCGGCGCGCTTGCCGTGCCGGGCTGCAATGCGGCCAACCGGACTCGCATCACTTCAATCTCCTGCTGCTGGGTAACAATGATTTCCTGGGCGAGTCGCCGCAGCACGGGATCTTTGCCGTGCAACAGAATCGCTTTCGCCATGTCAACGGCCCCCTGGTGATGTGGGATCATCATGGCGCTAAAGTCATGGTCGGGATCGCCGGTCATCGGCGCGGCCCGCATGTCCCGGTCCATTGTTCCCATGCTCTCCGTCAACTCTTGCGCAAACGCCGGACTCGCATCCATATGCGCCATCCGCGCTTGCGGCCACACCGCCGGCGCATACAATAAAATCCCGAATGCAAGCATGTGCCGGTGTAAATTCTTTCTCTTCATAAGGAAATATCCACACCCGATCCGGGCTCCGTTACCCATGTCGGGCAAAACCCATTGGGACTGGGTTAGGTCATGCGATCTTTCAACAAACCCGGGTTCGTCACAATGGGGTGAAAGCCTGCTCTTGCACTCGGCGACAAAACTCCATTTCTCCCCATCGCATAGACTTGCGCGGCGGAGCGGGGCTGGTTAATGTGTCCCTCGTCCCGCATGCGGGACGAGGGAGGCGGAAGACTGGCAAATCATCCGATTAGGGCGCAATTGTGTCTTGTTAGGTGCTCCTAGAACTCTCCATAACGCACGCCGGTTTCTGGAATTGTGATCTTGAGTGATTAATTCTGCTTCGTTGGGGCATCGAGGCATTCGCGGACGAATTGGGATAGTTTGCCGATCGAATAGGGCTTAGGCAGGAAATTTCTTCCGGCCAAAAGGGAAGTATCCTTGCCGGCCATGCCGGGGCTGTAACCACTGGTGTAAATCACCTTCAAGCGGGGGCTTTGACGGATGAGGAGTTCGGCCAATTCGCCGCCCATGATGCCTCCGGGCATGACCATGTCGGTCAGGAGCAGGTCAATCGGGCGATTCGCCGTCGCCCAAACTTCCAGTGCATGACGCCCGGATTTTGCCTCCAGCACGGTGTAACCCTGGACGGTGAGCAGTTGAGCCACCATCTGACGCAAAGTGTCCTCATCTTCCGCCACGAGGACGGTCTCGCGTCCTTTGCGGAGGGAGGTTTCCACCACCTGTTCCGTTTTTTCAGCCGCATTCGGGCTGGCCGGAAAATAAATCCGAAAGGTAGTACCTTGGTTCGGTCTGCTCTCGACCTCCAGCCAGCCTTGGTGTTGGCGGACAATCCCGAAAACCGTGGACAAACCCAAGCCGGTGCCTTTGCCGACGGCTTTGGTGGTAAAAAACGGCTCAAATATCCGGCTGAGGATTTGCGTGTCCATGCCGCTGCCGGAGTCGGCAAAAGTCAGGCGGATAAATTCTCCATCACGCCTTTCCGGATCCATGGGAGTGGGCGCGCGGTGGATGGTTTCCAACGAAGTGGTGATGGAAACTTTCCCACCATTAGGCATGGCGTCCCGGGCATTGACCGCCAGGTTCATGGCAATTTGTTCCATCATGCTGTTGTCGGCATGGATGGCGGGCAGCGCCTCCTGGGGATGAAAGTCAATCTGCACATGTTCGCCGACCAGCCTTTCGAGCATTTTGACGGAGTTGCGCAATATGTCGTTGAGGTCCAGATGGCGAAATTGCATGACCTGCTTGCGGCTGAACATGAGGAGCTGCCGGATGAGTGTGGCGGCGCGGTTGGAAGCATCGGTGATCTCATGCAGCGATTTTATCTGGGGACTGTCGAGGGACAATTTAGTCTGCATCAGGCCGGCGTGGCCTTGAATCACGGTGAGGATGTTGTTGAAATCGTGGGCCACACCCGCCGCCAACTGCCCGATGGCTTCCATTTTTTGCGCCTGACGCAGTTGGCGCTCCAACATGGCCCGTTCCGAGACATCCTGGGCCAGGAGCAGCGCGTGGGGTTGCCCGCCCAAGGCGAGCGAGGATAGGGATATCCGCATCTCGCGCAAATCGCCCGCTTGATTTCGGATTTTGGCCTCCTGATCCCGCACCGGCTCTTGAAGCAAACTCTCATACCACCGGGCCGCCAGAGCGGGTTTTTCCCACAGAGACAACTCCGCCGGCGTGCGGCCAATTATTTCCTCGCGTTTGAGACCAACGATCTCGGCCAGGCGGTGATTCACGTCCAGGAAGCGCTGATCGGGGAAGCTCTGGATACCGCTGGGCAGTGGGCTTTCATGAAAGGCCTTGGAGAAACGCTCTTCGGACATGGCCAAGGAGGCATTGACCTGGGCCAATTCGGCCATCTGCAGGGCCGCCTGATGATTGAGCAGCCATTTTTTTGTCAGTGCATGGGCGAGCTGCTGCACTTCGATGTTATCGAAAGGCTTTTTGAGGACGAGCAAGCTGTCGGGTTGGCCGACTTTTGCCCGCATTTCCTCCCACGAGTAGTCAGCGTAGGCGGTGCAGACAACAATCTGAAGTTCCGGGTACAATTTCCAGATGTGCGCGATGGTTTCAACGCCGTCCCAACCCGGCGGCATGCGAACATCGACGAAAGCCATGGCATAAGGCCGGTTTTCCGCGAGCGACTTCTTTACCATCTCCAGCGCCTCCTGGCCTTGATAGGCGGAGTCCAACTCAAAACTGGTTTGATCCGGCGCCGCCTGCTGCTCATCGAAGATTAGCGCCTCCATTTCTTTCACCGAGGCCTGGTCGGCGAGATCCGGACAAAGTATGCCGCGAAAGTCCGTATGGATGCTTGCGTTGTCGTCAACGATTAAGATGCGTCGGTTGGGTTTCAGGTCTGTGCTTTTCATTTTTCCCTTTTTCCTTCGGCCAGAGGATTTGGTTGCCGGTTGGATACAGATGCCGGCAGTTCCAAAGTAAAAACGGCCCCTTTGCCAAGACCTTCGCTATGGGCCGACAGCGTGCCGCCCATTTCCTTGGCGGCATTGGCCCCGCTATGGAGGCCAAAACCATGCCCGTCCTTCTTGGTCGTAAAGCCGTGGTTAAAAACTTTGGTAAGCAATTCCGGAGCGATGCCGAGCCCGGTATCGGCGATGCTGATTTTTACGCGTTCAGGAGACGCCAAGGCCACCCGGATGGTCATTTTAAGTTCATCCCCGCCGTGCGCGGTCATGGAATGCTTGGCGTTGCGCAAAAGGTTAATAAGAATCTGCAGGACCTTGTGCCGGTCCACGCAAACCGGCGGCAAGTTTTCTGCAAAGTCCCTCACCAGATCAATATGGTGCCGGTCAAATGCGGCGGTATTCATGCGCAAGGCATCTTCAATCAATCCCTCCACCTGCAGGTTTTCATAGACGCCGGAAACCTTGGCATAGCTTTGCTGCATCGCCACAATTTCCTTGATGTGTTCGATATTCTTGCCGACTGAATCCATCTTCTCGATCATCCTGGCCTGCTCGGCAGTCAATTGGTCGGCCAGCGTGGCGATGTATTCCGGAATGACTTTGCCCTTGGGATCGCTGGTCAGAAATTCGGCAAGCCGGCCATTTTGCTCGCGCAGGAGGGTGGTGGCGCGGTGCAAATTGACAACCTTGGAGCGACGCAAACCGTCGGCCACGAGTGTGGCGGACACGCTAACACTGTTGAGAACATTGCCGACATTGTGGAGGACGCCGGTGGCCACTTCAGCCATGCCCGCCAGGCGGGAGGTGCCCATCAATTGCTGATTGAGCTTGTCCAGTTGGGCCGCATCCAATTTTTGCCGGGTGATATCCTGGAAAATGCCGCGGACGGCGACAGGCTGCTCATTTTCCATCAGCACCGTGCCACTCTCCCGGATCCACACCGTCTGGCCGCTGGCGGCAATCATCCGGTATTCGTAGGTGTAAGGCTGACCCCGCGTGGCCATGTCCCGGGCGGTCTGGGTGGCTTTGGCGGCATCCTGCGGCTGCAGTTTCTCCTCCCAAAAATTTGATTTTTCGAGCCAGGCCTCAGGCGGATAACCGAGGATGTCCTGACTCTGGCGGCTCACAAAAGTAAAACGGAATGTGTCGGGCGTACGTTCCCAGACGATGCCGTCAATGGAGTGAATAAGCGTCTCCATCTTTTGTTGCGAGAGATTCAGCGCGGCGGCCTGGCTTTGAATGCGGCTGAGCATCTCGTTAAAAGACTCCGAGAGCCGTCCCAGTTCGTCGCCCTGGCTGTTTACGGTCGCACGCACCGAGTAGTCTTTCAGCTCACCGACAATTTGAGCGGTGCGCGCCAAGTCGAGGATGGGCTGAGTGATGCCACGGCCCAGGCGGCTGGAAAGAAACACAGCCAGACCGATGGACACCAGGGTGATGGCCAGCACCACCAACCCGTAGAAGCCAAGCAGCTCCAGGAAAGTTCTTTGGTAATCCGAGCGCAAAAAGAGCGTGCCCACCCGTTCGCCTCTCAAGGTGATCGGTTGAGTGACCAGCAATTGTCCGCCGGTGAAGCGCTGTTGCCCCGCAGGGGGAAATTGCGAACGCGAGCGGGCGTCCTCGGCCTGGCCGAAGTGGGCGAGGGCAGTGCCGTCGGGCAAAACCAGGCTGGCAGCCAGGACCGTGGGCTTGGCTTTCAGAGAGCCTACCACTTCATTGGCGGTCTGCTCATCCTTGTAGCTCATCGCCGCCGTGCTTTGGTTGGCCATGATGACCGCCAAGGTCGCGGTGTCGCGTTGAAAATTGGAGCGGAAATTCAGAACCTGGAAGAGGAAAAGTGCGGAGATGGCGACGCAGAGGACTGCACCGCAGATGAGCAGCGTCATCACCAACATTTTCCGTTGAATGGGGAGGTCCCGGAAGGGTTTCATGGTAGATCCACGCACACGATGGCCGGCAAATTAATACGCTCAGCCGTGGCAGGCTTGCGGAAGCGGGCAAAAAACTGCCCCGGAAAGAGACGAATTCGTCCCAGCTTTTGCACATTTAAGCTCAATTCCATGTCGAATTGGCATAGTTGCAACTAATGTGCCAATCGCATTTTGCGACCAGAATTGTGACGTGGGAGTCCGGCGGTCCATCCACTGGTGAGTGGGGCTGGGAAATGGGTCAACGCGCCGGATGCAAGGCAATCGTCAGAAGCTTGGAACTGATTTTCAACCCCGCGCCCGTGGCCGCATCATTGTTGATCTCAAAGCGGACTTTGGTTCCTTCGACGACAAAATTAACCATGCCGCCGCTTTCGATAAAATGGTCCATTTCCGCCACCGTCAGGACGCTGGTGCCTTTGAGGCCATTCAGAATCAGCGGCAGCCGCGCCCGCTCGGAGGTGCCAATGAAAAGAATCTGGCAGTTTGTGGCTTCCGCGACTGAAACCAGTTTCTTGACCAGCAATGGATGGGCATCAATGGTTTTATTCTGTGTCATTCGCTTAAGGTCATCGTGAATAGGGTTTTCGCCAAGAAAGCCGATGACAATGGGTGAAGTGCTGGTGGGGAGGGCGGTTGAGGGCCATTCGATGAACTTGGCGAAGTTGAAAACGAAGGCCGCTTTGATCTGATACTCCGTGGGAGGCGAACTTTGCGAATGCCCATTGCCACTGGCCAGCAGCAGCCAGATGAGACCCAAACGTAGAATTAAGTTCGTGCGAAAACGCATAAACAACTGACCCGCGGTGACAGGGGTCACCCTCGCACTGCGCAGTGTTCCGGGTCATTTCCACCTAGTTTGTCTCAAAACGCAAGGCAAAGCTCATTCCAGCGGATTAACGGGGTCGAAGGCCTCAAATTTTCTCAAACAACAAGCTCTGCAGTGATACCGTGTGTGCAAAAAGGACTTGCTGTCATCGTGCCCGCCTGATTGTCTCTTGACAAGCATGAACAAGCTTTGTCGCGCTCGCCATCGCGCACCTTCTGGTGTGTTTTCATGCCCGCACTTTCTGCGCCGCGCATTATTCCTGCTCGTCATTTTATTTGCGGTTGACGCTGTAGCGGCGGAAAGCCAAACGAACCTGCCACCCGCGGATCTCACCGAACTCCCCCTCGATGCGTTGCTGAATCTGGATTTCCCAAAAGTTTACGCCGCCTCCAAGGTGGAGCAAAAAATCACCCAGGCGCCCGCTTCCATCACCATCGTCACGGAAGATGAAATCAAGAAGTATGGCTACCGGACCTTGGCTGACGTTTTGCAGAGCGTGCAGGGATTCAGCGTGTCCAACGACCGCAATTATGCGTTTCTTGGTGCACGCGGAGTGAGCCTGGGGGATTTTAACGACCGGGTACTTTTGCTGGTGGATGGCCATCGCGTGAACAACAATTTCAACGATGGCGCGGCCATCGGCACGGATTTCATTCTCGATATTGATCTCGTGGAGCGGGTCGAAGTCATACGCGGCCCCAGTGCGGTGCTTTATGGGAACAATGCCTTTTTCGGCGTGATCAATGTGATCACCCGGCGGGGCGGGCAGATCAACGGCCTGGAAACCTCATTTGATTACGGGTCGTTCGACACCTACAAGGGCCGGGCCACGTTCGGAAAGCAATTTACCAACGGGGTGGATTTGCTCCTCTCCGGCACGATTTACGAAAGTGGGGGCGCGGACCGGCTGTTTTACAAGGAGTTCAATTATCCGCAGTTAAACAATGGCGTCGCGCAGGACTTGGATGGCGATGCATTCCGCAGTGTATTCGGTTCGCTGGGCTACACCGATATTACCATTGAGGGGGCGTTCAACCATCGTACAAAAACAAATCCGACGGGGCAATTCTCCGTGACCAACCAGACGCCGCCGTTTCCGTTTCTCCTGACGACGTTCAACGATTCGCGCTTGAGGACGGTGGATGACCGGGGATATGGCGCGGTGAAGTTTGCGCATGATTTTCCGGATGTGGTGGATGTCACCGCGCAGTTGTATTATGACAGTTTCACTCACAAGATCGGCTATCCAGTGTCCGTGCTGTCAAGCAGCGGCCTGACCCCGCTCCCGTTTTCCAGCGAAAAGGACATGGGTGAATGGTGGGGCGCGGAATTGCAACTCAACAAAACCATCTGGGAGCGGCATGTCCTCACCCTGGGCGGTGAATACCGGGATGACTTCCGTCAAGAGCAGAACATTACCGGCCAGACTCCGATCATGGGCAAGCGGCAAAGCCACGGAGTTTATGCGCAGGGCGATTTTGAGCTGCTGAGCAACCTGCATTTCAACGGCGGCGTGCGGTATGATCAGTATGGCAGTTTCGCCCCCGCGTTCGATCCCCGCACCGCCCTGATTTACAATCCGTTCACCAATTCCACCCTGAAAGCCATCTACGGGACCGCCTTCCGCGCGCCGAGTTTTTATGAGATTGGCCTGGCCGGCCCGCAGTTACAACTCAAGCCGGAGAAAGTCACCAGCTATGAATTGGTTTACGAGCAGGGAATCGGGAAGCATTTGCGGTCTTCCGTTTCGGGCTTTTACAATCGCATGAGCGATTTGATCGTATTTACCAGCGGAAGTTTCGCGAATTTCAATGCCCAAACCAAAGGGGTGGAAGTGGCACTGGAAGGATTCTGGCCGAGCGGCCTGAGCGGCCGCGCCAGCTATTCGTTTCAACATACTAGGAACGACTCGGTGACCTGGCAGGTCCCCGACTCACCCAACCACCTGCTTAAACTCGATCTGAGTATGCCGCTGGTGAAGGATAAACTCTTCGCGGACTTGGAATTTCAGTACACCAGCGACCGGCGATCACTTCACAACACCACGGACTCCAGCGGCAACCCGGTTACGGTGCAAGGCCAGGAGGCCGGCGGGTATGGCATTGTCAATTTCACGCTGTTCAGCCGAAACCTCATCAAAAACCTGGAGGTCTCCGCCAGCATCTACAATCTCCTCGACGAGCGATATTCCGATCCGGCTTCAAGTTTCCATGTACAGGACACTATTGAGCAGGACGGGCGCACTTTCCGCGTAAAATTAGCGTACCACTTTTAGACAGTGGCATAGGAATAGCTCGTTATTCTCGGAATGTTTAGATTTGGAAACATGCGAAAGCGAAGCCGCTGGCTGCGAAATACGGCCATTTGCTGGCTTTTTTCGGGTTTGCTGCTCGCACGGCCCTGCGTGGCCGGCGGTCTGGCGCCAATCATCGTTGTCCCACCTTTGGACGTCTCTGTCCTGTTTATAGACATTGCGACCTTTACAGTGGTAGCCACCAGCCTCACTACCATGAACTTTCAATGGCTCAAAAATGGCACTAATATCCCTGGCGCAACGGCCAGTTCTTACTCCATTCCCAATCCCCAGTCCACCGACGCAGGAACCTACTCGGTAAAAGTAAGCAATGCTGGCGGCTCGGTAACCAGCTCCCCTGCGAGCCTGACCGTCCTGGCCCCGCCGGGGATTACTTCCCAGCCGCAAAACCAAGCCGTGGTGCAGGGACAAGGTGCTTCGTTCTCAGTTGCAGCGAGCAGCTCGGCGGCCATGACCTATCAATGGAGATTCAACGGCACAAATCTGTCGGGTGCCATCAGTTCAACGCTCACGCTTACCAATCTTCAGCCCAATCAGATCGGCAACTACGCGGCGCTGGTGGCCAATTCTTACGGTTCCGTGACCAGCGCGGTGGCAACTCTGACAGTTTATGTGGCGCCAAGTATCCAGACGCAGCCTCAAAACCAGGCGATATCGCGAGGCCAGAGCTTTACGCTCTCCGTCGCGCCGAATGGCTCGGCGCCATTCAGCTACCAGTGGAATCTCAACAACTCGCCCGTAGCTGGCGCCACCGCTTCATCACTGACGCTTTCGAATGCTCAGATGAATGCTGCCGGAAGCTACTCCGTGGTGGTCACGAATATTGGCGGAAGCATCACCAGCGCGGTGGCGACCGTGTCTGTGACGTTGCCAAACACCAGCCTCTCCGTCTCTACCAATGGTGCGAATGCAGGGATGAATTCCAATGGGTTCAATCTGGAATTGTCTGTGCCGGTTGGAATCACTTACGTCGTCCAAGCTTCAACCAATTGGGTGGATTGGACACCGATTGCCACCAATACCGCCAGCTCTGCAACCATTGCCTTTACAGATCCCGCCGCCGCAAATTATTCTAGGCGGTTTTACCGGGTCATGGTTCCTTGAAGACCCGCGCGTCAATTAGGTTGCCGATAGAATTCATCTTCCAGCAAGCGCCTCTACGTTTTAGATAGTTTCACAAAGGGCATATGTGCCGCAGACTCAGTGTGTGCCTTCGCGCTTCAATTTTTCCCCCATCTGGAATTTAACCCGACCCCAACCCGCACTTGCGCGGCGGGGCGGGGATGGGTAATGTCTGATTGGTCGCGCCCGTAGCTCAGTTGGATAGAGCACCTGCCTTCTAAGCCGGTGGTCGTGCGTTCGAATCGCACCGGGCGCACCATGCCATCAACACCATGCTGACCCTCGAATATCTCGCCGAATTGCTCGCCCAACATCGCGCCGCCGCGGCGGCCCGCGTCCGGGAATTTGCCATCGGCGGCAAACCGTTTGCGTTCAACTCCCGCCCGGCGGTCATGGGCGTCATCAATCTTTCAACGGATTCGTGGTACCGCGAAAGCGTCTGCCTCACTGCCGACCAGGCGATCCAACGCGGCAAGGTTCTGCACGAACAGGGGGCGGACATCATTGATGTGGGCGCGGAATCGACCCTCGCCCACGCGGCGCGGCTGGATGAGACCGGCCAGAACAGCAAGTTGCTGCCGGTCATTCGCGGATTGCGCGCGGCCAATCTCCTGGTCTCCGTGGAGACCTACCAACCCGCCGTGACACGCGCCTGCCTGGAAGCGGGCGCCAATGTCCTGAATCTCACCGGCAATGACGGCACGGACGAACTCTTCCGCATGGTCGCCGCGCACGATGCCGCAGTGATCATCTGTTATGTGCAGGGCAAAAATGTCCGCGAGGTGGACGATTTTGATTTCAGCGCCGACACGACCGGCCTGATGCGCGATTACTTCACCCGCCAGATAGATGTCGCCATGCGCTACGGCGTGGAAAAGATTTTCATCGATCCCGGCCTCGGCTTCTATTATCGCAATCTTCAGGATAGCGCCGTGCGCGTGCGCCATCAAATGACCACGTTCCTGAATACGTTCCGGCTGCGCGAACTCGGCTTTCCCATCTGCCACGCGCTGCCCCACGCCTTCGAATATTTTGGCGATGAAGTGCGTTGCGCGGAGCCGTTTTTCGCGGTGCTCGCGGCGCTGGGCAAGACCGACCTGTTCCGCACGCATGAAGTCCCGCGCATCCGCGCGGTGCTGGAAACGCTGAAAGCATTCTAAGTTCTGTTTGGATTGCCTTCCTTCTATCGGTTGCCAATCCCGGGCAGATGTGGCATTCTCTTCAAATCAGTCCCAAACCCTAAACCCTGTGTGCCTGTGATTATGTACCGTTTGCGTTTTACCTGTGCCCTGCTCGTCGGCTGTCTTTTTTTCTCAGACCCTGTCACCACATCCGCTCAATCTGCCACCTACAAGGTACTGGTCTTCTCCAAGACCGCCGGCTTTCGCCACGACTGCATTCCCAACGGCATCGCCGCCATCCAAGCGCTCGGTGCCACCAATAATTTTTCCGTGGACGCCACCGAGGATGACACCCTCTTCACCGACGCCAATCTCGCCCAATACAAGGCCGTCATTTTTCTCTGCACCACTGGCGATATTCTCACCGATACCGAGCAAGCCGTTTTTCAACGCTACATTGAGGCCGGCGGCGGCTGGGTGGGCATCCATTCCGCAGCCGACACCGAATATGCCTGGCCATGGTATGGCGGCTTGCTGGGCGCTTACTTCTCGAGTCATCCTGCCATTCAACAAGCCACCATAAAAGTCGCCGACCGCGTCAATCCCTCCACCAGCATGCTCCCGAAGCGCTGGGTGCGCACCGACGAATGGTATAGCTTCCAGACCAATCCTCGTGGCACGGTCCAGGTGCTCGCCACCCTCGATGAAACCACCTACACCGGTGGCACCAATGGCTTCGATCATCCCCTCATCTGGTGTCATACTTATGATGGCGGACGCGCTTGGTACACTGCCATCGGCCACACTCAGCAAAGCTATACGGAACCGTTGTTCCTGGCCCATTTGCTGGGCGGCATCCAATTCGCCGCCGGTGTCAAACCCGCCGACGTCGGCGGCATGATTGATTCAAATTATCAAAAGGTGATCCTGGACAACGCGCCCTCCGATCCGATGGAACTGGCCGTGGCGGCCGATGGCCGCGTGTTCTACGCCGAGCGCGCCGGGAACGTAAAAGTCTTCAAGCCAAATACTTCCTCCATTGTCATCGCCGGTCACATTGATGTTGAAACCTTGATCGAGGATGGCTTGTTGGGCATCACCTTGGACCCCGGCTTCAGCACGAACAACTGGCTCTACCTGTTCTACTCGCCGACAGGCACCAACTCCGAGCAGCACATTTCCCGATTCACCGTGGTCGGTGATACCCTGGATCTGAACTCGGAAAAGATTCTGCTCCGCATCGCCACCCAACGCCTCGAATGCTGCCACTCGTCCGGTTCCCTCTTTATGCACACCAACGGCGATCTTTACATCTCCGCTGGCGACAACAGCAACCCGTTCAGCTCAGACGGATACGCGCCGGTGGATGAGCAGTCAGGGCGTTCCGCGTGGGATGCCCAAAAATCCGCCGCCAACGAAAACGATTTGCGCGGCAAAATTCTACGGATTCATCCCCAACCGGATGGCACCTATACTATTCCCAGCGGGAATCTGTTTCCGCCGGGCACACCGCAAACGCGGCCGGAAATTTACATCATGGGCTGCCGCAATCCTTTTCGCATGGCGGTGGACGAGGGGACGGGCTGGTTGTATTGGGGCGAAGTCGGTCCGGACGCCAACGCCGACGCTCCGTCGCGCGGGCCGAAGGGTTACGACGAATGGAACCAGGCGCGCAGCGCGGGCAATTACGGCTGGCCCTATTTCGTCGCGGATAACAAGCCTTATGTGGATTACGATTTTGCCACCAGCAATTCTTTCGCGCCTTTCGACCCCAACGCGCCCGTCAACGATTCGCCCAACAACACCGGCCCCACCAACCTGCCGCCCGCCCGCCCCGCCTGGATTTGGTATCCGTACGATAACTCCACCAATTTCCCCGAGCTAAACGCGCTCGGCTTGGGCGCGTCCGGTGGTCGCACCGCCATGGGCGGCCCGACATATTATTACAAGACCAACGGCACCTCGCCGCACAAGCTGTCGGCGTATTTCGACAGCACGCTTTTCATCTGGGAGTGGTCCCGCAATTTCATCAAAGAGGTCAAACTCGACGATGACGGCAGTGTGCTGAAAATCAATCCGTTCCTGCCCACCTTTATGTTCAACCGGCCGATGGACTTGAAAATCGGCCCGGACGGTCTGCTGTATTTGATTGAATGGGGCACCGGCTTCGGCGGCGGCAACCCCAATGCTAAAATTTCCCGCATCGAATACGTTGGCGGCATCCACGCTCCCGTCGCCGTGGCCGCTGCAGTTCCGGACAGCGGTTCCGCGCCCTTGACCGTGCAGTTTTCCAGCGCCGGCACGTACGCGCCCGACCCCGGTGATTCCTATAGCCTTGCGTGGAGTTTCTTCGGCGACGGCACGACCAACTCGACCGCGCCCAATCCGACCTTCACCTACACCAACGCGGGCAACTATTCGGCGCAACTCATCGTCAATGACATCCAAGGCAACCAGGCCGTGGCCAACGTCGCCATCTCCGTTGGTAACAACAAACCGGTTGTCACCATCCTGTCGCCGCCCAATGGCGCGATCTTTGATTGGGGCAAGGCGCTGGCCTATCAACTCAGCGTTTTTGACAAGGAAGACGGCAGCACCACGAATGGCACCATCCCCTGCGCGAATGTCATTGCCGCCCCATCGCTTGGACACAATGACCATTCGCATCCTCAGGGCCAGTTCGCCGGCTGTTCCGGCGTCTTCACCGCTCCCATCAACACGGACGCCGACAGCGACAACCTGTTCCTGGTCCTGAACGCCACGTACATGGACCAAGGCGCGCCCGGCGTCGCGCCGGTTTTGGGTAAGGCCACCTACATATTTCAGCCGCGGCACAAGCAGGCCGAATTTTTCAGCAGCAGCAGCGGCGGCTTGACCAACGCGCCGACAGGCGATCCCGCGGGCGGCGGCCTGGACAGGGCGAACATCGCTCACGGCTCGTACATCACCTTCAACCCGGTCAACTTGACGAATATCAACGCGATCACCTACCGCGTCGCTTCAAGTTTGGGAGGCCGCATCGAGGCGCACCTGGACTCGGCCGCCGGGCCGCTGATCAGCACTGCTAACGTGCCGTTCACCGGTGGGGCTTATACCAATCTGACCGTGCCGGTTGCCGATCCGGGCGGCACGCATGCTCTTTATCTCGTGTTCCTGCGCAACCCGGGTGACATCAATTTGTTTGTGGTCAACTGGCTCGAGTTCCAAGGACCCGGCCTTTCGCTGAGTCCAACGCCTTTTGGCGGCCAGGCTCGCGCCATTCCCGGCATCATCCAGGCCGAGGACTTCGACAATGGCGGTGAGGGCGTGGCTTATCACGACACCGATGCAGCCAATAATGGCGGTCAATATCGCACCAACGAGGCCGTGGATATCCAAGCGACCATTGATACCGGCGGGGGTTACGACGTTGCCTGGGCCTACGCCGGCGAATGGCTTGATTATTCGGTCAACGTCGGTGTCGCCGGTATTTACACACTCGGAACGCGGGTGTCGTCGCAAGGCGGCGGCGGGGCGTTTCATCTGGAGATCAACGGTGCGAACAAGACCGGTCCTCAATTCGTCCCCAACACCGGCAACTCGCAGAGTTGGGTGACTTTAAGCATAACCAATGTGCTCCTGGATCCCGGCCCGCAAACCCTGCGTCTGGTAATGGATACCAATGGCGCTTCCGGCTCCGTTGGCAATTTCAATTTCATGCAAGCCACCCTTACGCTTAGCAACACTCCGCCCACGATCAGCCTGACCGCGCCGGCTGACCAAGCCGTCCTTTCCGCAGGCGGGGACATCATTGTCAGCGCCAATGCCGCCGACGTTGACGGCTCCGTCACGCGGGTGGATTTTTTTGGCAGCGGTTTTTCCATTGGCACGGATACGAACGCGCCGTACTCCATCACCTGGAGCAATGTTCCGGCCGGAAATTATTTAGTTACGGCGCGCGCCACGGACAACATCGGCAATACCACCTCGGCCACTCCCCGCACGATCCGCGTCATCAATGGCGCAACGCCCTTTACCGGTTTTCCAAAGACCGTCCCGGGAACCATTCAGTTTGAGGATTTTGACAATGGCGGTGAAGGCGTGGCTTATCACGACTACGACCCCAGCAACAACGGCGGGCAATATCGCAACACCGGAGTGGATATTGAGACGGCCAACGATACCGGAGGCGGCTTCGATGTCGGCTGGACCGGGGCAGGCGAATGGCTGAAATACACGATCAATGCCGCCGTGGATGGCCTATATACCCTCCAAATCCGCACGGCGTCGAGCGGCAATGCCGGGGCGTTTCACATTGAATTTGACGGCGTGAACAGAACCGGCCCCCTCACCAATTCCGACAGCGGCGGCTGGCAAACCTGGCGGAATTTGACCAAGACCGGCATCAGTCTCACCGCCGGGCCGCACGTGATGGCCTTGGTTGAGGACTCCTCCGGCACCAATGGGTCGACGGGGAATTTCAATTATATCACGCTGAGCGCCACGGCCACCAACCAACCGCCCGTGCTGGTGCACCGCTACAGTTTCAGCGAGCCTGCCGGTTCGAACACCGCGACCGACTCCGTGGGCCAGGCCAACGGAACGGTGATTGGCGGCGCGGCCTTCAACGGCAGTGGCCAGCTCAGTCTGCTGGGAACCAACGGATACGTGAATCTGCCGAACGGTCTCATTTCGAGCCTTACCAGCCTTACCATTGAAGCCTGGGTCACCTGGAATGGCGGCGGAGTCTGGCAACGCCTTTTTGATTTTGGCAGCAATAGCAATGGCGAAAACAACCAAGGCACTGGTCTGACCTATTTGATGCTGACGCCATTGTCCGTAAATTCCACGGGGGTGTGGCGCTTTGCGATCACCACCAATTCAGCGGGGAGCGAGTCCGCCCTCACCGGTTCCGCGGCGCTGCCTATCGGCCAGCAAGTCCACGTCGCTGTCACCTACGATTTTGTCGCCGGCCTGGCCGCGGTGTATTTGAACGGACAGCAAGTGGCCACCGGCCCGGCCACGATTCCCTTGAGCGCGATCAATGACGTGAACGTGTGGTTGGGCCGCTCGAACTGGCCGGACCCTTACTTCAACGGCGTGTTTGATGAATTCCGCATTTATAGCGGCGTCCTCTCCGATACCCAGGTCGCGGCCAGCTTTGTGGCGGGACCAAATATGACTTCCGGCACGCATCCGCTGCTCGAGGTTGTGCTCTCTGGCAATACGGTCCAGCTCTCCTGGCCAACCAACGCTTCAGGCTTCAACCTGGAAAGCGCAACCAACCTTCAGCCGGTGGCGATTTGGAATCCTGTAACCAATGTTCCCGTACCCCTAAACGGCGCAGCCACCGTCACACTCCCCATTACCAATGCGAGCCGCTTTTTCCGGCTGCGCCAATAACCCGAGTTACGGGGATGGCTGGCAAAGGAAGACCCCTTCCTCCCCAGAGCGAGTGATCCATTGTTCCAACACCGCCAGGCGCTGTTGTGCGAGAAGGGTGTGGACACGGTCTGGCGTGTGGCGATAGGAAAAGAATAAACGGATGCTTTCGCCGGTGCGAAAAGCAAAGCTCTCCTCAGCCACGGCAATCTGGCGCAGGCGTTGGAAATGAAAATAAGCTGCCACCCGTTTCAATCCGCTGCCGGCCGGGTCATCCTCGATGGTGAAACGGAGTTCGCCGTCAGCCGGTTCCACGCCTAGGTCGAGCAGGAAGGTCATGAGCCAATCGCGCGTTAAAGCATTATCGTAGAGCGGCAGGATGCGCTGGACGCCGGCGGTGTAATCGGGACCGGGCGCAAGGTTGGCGCTGAACAGCAGGTAATCGGTTGGGCGTAGCAGAGCGGCCAGCTTGGGAAGGATAAGTTGCGGCTCGAAGTTCGGAATCATCCCAAAAAATGTAATCAGTCGGGCCGCCGCAGGCTCGGCCTGCTGGGCCAGGACTGCGGGGAGATCGTCCGCCGTGGCAAGGTCGCAAACCAGCGGGTGGCAATCCGCCGCGCCCACTATTGGCAACGCCGCCGCGCGCGCCACCAGCACCATCGCCACGCTGACATCGGACGGAGTGTAAGCCACCCGTTTGCCCGCCGATTGGAGCAGACGCAGCAGACGCGCGTCCTTCTGCCCGCCGCCGCAACCGAGGCCGATCAAATGAACCGAGTTGGCTTCGATCCGCTGGGCTGAGGCCGTGAAGCTGGCGTCGTAAGTTGCCGCGCAGTCGTCATCGGTGCGCGACGGCGAGTAAGCCGCATGCAGCGCGAGCCACTTTTGCGTTTGCTTCACGCTGTCATAGTGGAACTTATGGTTCACCTGCCGCATCCGGAGCGACGCCAATAAATCGCGCCGCACGGCTTCAGGAAACTGGCTGCTGTGAATGGTCACATTGACCGCGGATGACATGAGCTATTCTTGGCCCAACCACCCCGGCAAAACAAGTCCGCCCATGCCACGCCGTCCAGATTGGCCGCGGCCACGCCTTTTCCCGCAACGCCCGGCTACGTACGTTTCCGGATGATTTCGCATTTCGTGCTTTCGTTGCGTTGACTTGGCAAAACCTGCCATTATATTCGCCTCATGAATTTTGATATTTCACACCTTCTGGAGCATTGGGATTATCAGCCCGGCCAAGTCGTGGTGCGGAAATTTACCGGCAAGGATGGAGTGCCTAAGATTCAGTTGCGCGTGGATTTGGGCCTGTTGCAGATGAACGCCGAAGGCCGGCCGGATGGCAAACGCCCGCTGGGTCATGCCTCCCTTTACGATTTTTACCAGGCCCGGCTTTACAAGCACCTCGCCGAGAATGATGGCACTGACTCCGGTTTCATGCTCAAGGCGGAGGATTGCTCCAAGCTGCAGCTCGAAGCGTTGCAGTACCATCATCGCTATATCTGCCTGTTGCAACTGGAAGACTACGCCGGGGTGGTGCGCGACACTGAGCGCAATCTCGCGGTGTTCGAGTTCGTCCGCAAGCATGCCGAGTCCGAAGATCTTTCCTGGTCGGTCCAGCAATTCAAACCGCAATTGCTGATGATCCACACCCGGGCCAAGGCCACCGCCTTGCTGAGCACCAGTGATTACACTGCCGCCATCCGCCAGATCGAGGAAGGCATCACCAAAATCCGCGATTTCTACCGGGACCATGCCCGCGAGGAACTGATTGATCAAAGCGGTGAAGTGATCTCCCTGCGCACCTGGCTGGAGGAAATCTCCGCCCAACGTCCGATCACCAAGCGCGAGCAATTGGAACAAGCGCTGAACGACGCGGTGTCCAATGAGGATTATGAAAAGGCCGCGCAGATGCGCGACGCCTTGCGCAACCTCAAAACCTCAGAATAAGAACCATCATCATGACCTTGCAGGAACGACTCTCCCAGGAAATCAAGGCGGCCATGCTCGCCAAGGATGCCGACCGGCTTTCCACGTTGCGGATGTTGAAGTCCGCCATGGGTTACGCCCAGATCGAGCGCAAGACCGAGGCGCTCTCGGATACGGAAGTCGTTGCCCTCGTGCAAAAGGAAGTCAAGAAGCGCCGTGATTCCATCGAGCAATTTGATAAGGGCGGCCGCCCCGAGCTCGCCGACAAGGAAAAGCAGGAAATTGTGGTGCTCGAAGGCTTTTTGCCCAAGGCGCTTTCCGCCGAGGAATTGGAGAAATTGGTCCGCGCCACAATTCAGGAACTCGGTGCGACCAGCAAGAAGGACATGGGCCCGGTCATCAAGGCGGTTCAAGCGAAAGCGGCCGGTAGCGCGGATGGTAAGTCCGTTAGCTCCTTGGTTGGCAAATTGCTGCCTTAAAAAATTCCGCCTATTGCTGCGGAAAAATCTGGTACAGCAGGAAATAAATCAGCACGCCCGTCACGGAGACATACATCCACAACGGCCAGGTCCAGCGGGCAATCTTCTTGTGCAACTCGTAGCGTTGCCTTAACCCCCGGCTCATCGTCATAAAAACCATCGGCACAATCGTCACCGCCAAAATGGTGTGCGTGGTCAGCAGCGTCAGGTAAATGGGCCGGAACCACGCGGGATCGACGAACTTTGTCGGCCCCCGGTGCAGCGCGTAGGCGAGGTAAAAGT
>JAQGPA010000154.1 GCA_028293325.1 Pedosphaera sp.
ATGCTCCCCTGTATGTACCATGCCGCCGATTATCCCGCCACATTGTTTAACACCCACCGCAAATTTTCCTTTCTAAAAACCGCACCCGATTCAAAAATCCGGCCTCAGAACACCAAACAAAACACAATTGCACCCTGACCGGATAATTTGCCAACCAATCTTTTCCCTCACCCCGCGTAAGCGGGAAGAGAAGGGAGCGCGGAATTTATTCCGCTTCACCTTAATCACGACCGTCGAGCAAAAACTTGCCAACCCCGCTTTACCACCCGATACAATCCGCTCCCCATCGTCCTCGTCCTCGTCGTCGTTCCCATTTCCCCCAATTCCGCACTCCACATTCCGCCCTGTCCGCCGTAGCCTTGGCGAAGGTGGAACTCCGAATTTATGACTGCCGCCCTTCCCTTCGTAAAACGCTGGCTGAATACCGGGCTCGGATTTCTTTATCCCGAGGTCTGCCAAATTTGCCGCCAGGAACACGCCACCGCGCCGGAAGGTTTCGTCTGTGCCGCATGCTGGCAACAGGTCCGTTTCATCAAGGCGCCATTTTGTGAACGTTGCGGCCTGCCTTACGCCGGCGACATCACCACCGCTTTTGAATGTCACAACTGCCGGGACGCAGTATTACATTTCCGCACCGCCCGTTCCGCCGTCACCGCGAACAAACTGATGCTCGAAATCATCCATCGCTACAAATACAACCGCCAACTCTGGTTCGAGCCTTTCCTCGCCGACCTCCTCGTCCGCGCCGCTACGCCCGTCCTCGCTCGCGAGCAATGCGATCTCCTCATTCCTGTTCCCCTTCACGCCGCCAAACGCCGCGAACGTGGATTCAACCAGGCCGAACGCCTCGCCGCCTGCCTCTCCCGCGCCACCCGCATTCCCGTGAACAACCATCTCCTCCAACGGGTCAAACCCACTCAGACCCAAACCCGGCTGCACCGCGACGAACGCGCCAAAAATGTCCAGCACGCCTTCGCCCTCCGCCCCGGCCGCCAATTACATGGGGAAAAAGTCGTCCTCTTGGATGATGTTTTTACGACTGGCGCAACCACCAGTGCTTGTGCCAGAGTATTGCTGTCCGCCGGTGCCAGCGATGTTTGCGTTTGGACTGTTGCTCGTGGACTTTGAAATGCCAAATAGTGTATTATTAGTGCCGAAGCGGGCGCGCAGGAAGCGGGTTTCCTGCCTCAAGAACCTGATTGTCAACCATCTATAACTGAAATGGCCACCACCTCCTTCACCAAGAAGACCCTCGGCCTCGAAACCGCTGAACCTGCCGTTACTCCGCCTCCCTCCTCCAACGGCGAAACCACCTTCGTCAAGAAGCCCAAGCTCGGCGGCGGCAAATCCCGCAAACGCGACATCCCGGAAGGCCTTTGGACCAAGTGCCCCAAATGCTCCACCATGGTCTTCGACAAGGAACTCGACGAAAACCTCAAGGTCTGTCCCCGCTGCCAGCACCACTTCCCCATCGGCGCGCGCGAACGCATTCACTCTCTCGTCGAAACCTGCTCCTTCGAGGAAATGGATGCCGACATGTCCAGCGTGGACATCCTCAATTTCACCGGCGTTTCCACCTACGCCTCCAAGCTCGTCGACTACCAGAAATCCACCGGCCAGAAAGACGCCGTCGTCACCGGCATCGGCAAAGTCGGCGACTACCGCATCGGCCTCGGTGTCATGGACTTCACTTTCCTCGGCGGCTCCATGGGCTCCGTCGTCGGCGAGAAACTCACCCGCCTCATCGAAAAAGCCACTGAGAAAGCCCTCCCCGTCGTCATCATTTCCACCAGCGGCGGTGCGCGCATGTATGAAGGCATGTTCAGCCTCATGCAAATGGCCAAGACCTGCGGCGCCTTGGCGTACCACGCCAAAAGCAAACTCCCTTACATCAGCGTCCTCACCCACCCCACCACTGCCGGCGTCATGGCCAGCTACGCCAGCGTGGGCGACCTCATCATCGCCGAACCCGGCGCCATGATCGGCTTCGCCGGCCCCCGCGTCATCAAGGACACCACCCAGGCCGAACTCCCGCCCGGATTCCAAACCGCCGAATTCCTCCTCGACCGCGGCCTCATCGACGCCATCATCTCCCGCAAGGACATGAAGCAGCAACTCATCGATTATCTGAACTTCATGACCGTCGGCCAAAAGAAGCTGGCCACATCGGAATAATTTCGGGTATTGCCATACGGCAGGGCGAGATTTGTAGAACAAGTGCCTTGGCCTGGAAAAAGCTCCGTCGAGCAAAGCCCTGAAACCCGAAGCCCAACGGATCGCGGAATTCATTCCGCTCCCTTTCTTCCCTCAGCGAAGCGCCGCTACGCGCCCCGCCCCAACCACCGCGACAACGTAACGCCTATCCGCGCAACCACGCCCCACCACTCCATCCGTGCCAGAACTTCCGCCTCCCTCACCCTACGAATGCTTGAGTAGGGAGAGGGTACGGGGTGAGAATTCCGAAATTCCCCAATTCCGCACTCCGAATTCCGCACTCCGAATTTGTATGCCCCGTGCGGAAGCAGTCACCACACCGCAAAACACCCGCTATCTCCCCACAGTCGCGAGCCTTGGTACGAATTCATCTCGCGGATGTTTTTCCAATTCACCGATCCGTCCAGCAAGCCCACATTGCCGCCCGCCGCGCCGATTTCTTTCGCCGGCACCCCTTGCGCGGCATCGCCAAAATCATCGTCCTTGATCACCGGCCCGCGGCTCGTGTGCGGCGCGAACGCCTTCCCATAACCCGGCGACCAATCATTCACATCCGTCGCCAGCACCAGCGAACTATTGTCATTCAACGACTGCGGTGAGAGCCAACCCACATAGCCCGGCTCCGTCACCCACGGCGTGTTATTATGGCCACCCAGGTAATTATACCCAATCACGAATCCGTAATCGTCGTAATGCCATCCGTCCGGCGTATTGAACGGTGTCGTCAAGCTCGGACACTCCAGGATCCGATAATCCCCCGAATATTGAATCATCGCATCCCGCGTCGCCTTTGAGACCAGCGGAATATGTTCATCCTCGACATTGCTGTTCTCGGAAAGCCCGCTCGGCACATGCGCCTCATTATCATTGCCATACATGTGCACGCCGAGGATGAGCTGCCGCAGATGATCCTTGCAAGCCGTGCGTCGCGCCTTCTCCTTCGCCCCCGCCAGCGCCGGCAACAATAAGCCGGCCAAAATGGCAATGATCGCAATCACCACCAACAACTCAATCAACGTGAATGCCCGCTTCCCTTCCCGCAAAACACAAAACTTCCCCCGCGCACGATTGACGCTCACTCCTGTTTGCACAGGGTGAATCTCTCATTTTTTTGCCATTTGTAAACTGCTCCAATGTCCCCAACGCGCCTGGTGTCCACATCCTATCACGAACCGCTCGCGCTGAATCCTCCCGCCGAAAAATCCTTGAACCGCGCCAACCCCTCTTTCACCACCTCCATCGTTTCCGCGTCCACAATCTGGTAATAACGGTTTGGTTCATCGAGAATGTTCTCCAACGCCTCCTCCACCGAATCAAACGCGTCCAGATAATCCTTGGCTCCGCCCAGCGGCCGTCCAACGTAATAGGTGAAGACCAGGTAACTTTTCACTGCCCTTATCAAAGCCCTGTCCGTCCGTGATTACCATCAGCGTTGCTCTGATTTCGCTGTCGGACACGTTGCAATGCCTTGTGCGTCTTTTACCTACACCCGCCCATAACTTCGATGATTCGCCCGCCGCTTGGAGGAGAACACCCCATGGAGAAATCGCCCGCTCTGCGCTTCTTTATTACCGAACGGACATCATTGCAAAAGCCGGGCGAAAGCAGGCCAATATCAAAACATGAAAGGACTGTTTGCCATCCCAGTCTGGCTGGTTGCCTTCTCACTTTGCGCCCAGCCGTCTCCCGTCCCTTCGCCTCTGCCTGACGCCAACTCCACCACAAATGCTTATGGCACCAACGGACTCCCACTCACGCCGGAATTGCAGTTCCTGATGCAACAACTCCAATTTGATATCGAACAATTACGCCCACTCCTCACTGCCAGCACCGGCGGCCTTATCCTGTCCAACAATGTCGCTCTCACGAACCAGCCCAATCCCGCCCTGCCCGGTCAGCAAGTCGCACCACCCCCAACCCACCCGTTGGGAACCAACGAGATTATTCTGTTAACCACGCTCGAATCCGTGCTCCAGGACGTGCAGGGAAATATCCAGGAACTCCTGCCGCGCCTCGACCAACTGGCCGCTGCCGGCGATACCAATGCCAGCCACTCTCTCACTCCCAAGACCAACCGCCTTGCCCAAAAAATCAGCCTGCCGCAACCAACCCCGCCGCGCAGTCATTAATTCAAACCCGCCCACCATGTCCGACCTACTGCTATTCGAAAATAAGGAAAAGCTGGAGGAGGAATTCCTCTCCTTCCTCCACAATTCAAATTTTCCGGAAGACTCCATCTTTCGCGGTCCTTCTTTTCAACTCAAGGAACCCCTCCGCTTGCAGGTCCAGCTCTTCCGTGGACTCGGCAGAGTCATCGGCGCCGCCCGCGAGGAGCCTCTCCCCTGCTACGCGGACCTCGCCATCCTCGACCTGCAAAGCCTCGAGTACGCCGCGCTCATTGAATTCCGTCTGAAATTAAACGAGCCGGTCGAAACCGAGATGGCCGAATTCTTCGGCAAAATCTTGAATTGCCTGGAAACCAAACCGCCCGTCTTCCTCGTCGTGCCGCTGCCCGATTCCGGCTTCTGCATTTATCAGCTTCGCGAAAATAATCGCTGGCAGGAATTGCCCAAAATTAACTTTCCCCATTACGCAACCCTCGTGGCCGGTCACGCGGCGGAAAAAAACCTGACCCGCGAAGCGAAACAGGGAAAATCCCTCGACCGCTTTACCCTCACCTGTCACACCCTCGCGGGAGTCCTCGGCCTGCTCGCCGTCGCCAGCATTGGCGGCCTTACCGACCTCACCGCGACCGAACTGCTCCTGCTCTTCCTGGCCGCCCTCTTGCTCATTGCCCCCTTTACCGTCGGTTTCCGCCTCTCCCACGGCAAACCCAAGTCCCGCCTCCTCGGCGGCAAGTAATGGGGTCCCATAACTTCCCCTTTTCAAGTCGCTCCCTTGCTTTTACACTCTGCCTCGAATGAAAGGCATTATACTCGCCGGTGGCGCTGGTTCCCGTCTCTTCCCGCTGACCCTCGTGGCCAGCAAACAGCTCCAACCCGTTTACGATAAACCAATGGTTTATTATCCCCTGACGACCCTCATCGAAAGCGGCATCCGCGAGTTCTGCCTCATTTCCACCCCGCACGACTTGCCCCGCTTCCGCCAACTCCTCGGCGACGGTGCCAGTTGGGGTCTCTCGATTGAATACCGTGAGCAACCCCGCCCCGAGGGCATCGCTCAGGCGTTTCTCATTGCCGAATCATTTATCGGCAACGACGGCGTCACCCTCGTCCTTGGCGATAACGTCTTCTACGGCGGCGACGGCTTTCACCACGCCTTTGCCGACTTCCAGGGCGGCGCCACCATTTTTGGTTACCACGTCAACGATCCCGAACGCTACGGCGTCGTGGAGTTCGACGGCGAAGGCCGCGCCATTTCGATTGAGGAAAAGCCCAAAAAGCCCAAAAGCAATTACGCCGTTCCCGGTCTCTACATCTACGACAACAATATCGTCTCCATCGTCAAGGCGCTGAAACCTTCCGCGCGCGGCGAACTGGAAATCACCGCCGTCAATGTGGAATATTTACAGCGGGGTGAATTGCGGGTCTGTCGCTTGAACCGCGGCTTCGCCTGGCTCGACGCCGGCACCAGCAGCAGCCTCCATGAAGCCTCCGCGTATGTGCAAACCATTGAAAAACGGCAGGGCATCAAGATCGGTTGCCCGGAGGAAGCCGCCTTTCGTAGCGGTTTTCTTTCCCTGCCCCAACTCGAAGCCCTCACCGCCAAAATCCCCAATTGCGAATACCGCGATTATTTAAACGCCTTGGTCTCAGAAACCAAACGATTGAAAAGCTAGCACCGACTTTACTAACTATGATTCTTCTTCTCGGCGCCACCGGCTATATTGGTCAGGCCTTTGCCCATGAACTGCAAAAGCGTAACCAGCCTTTCGCGGCTCTCTCGCGCAAGGAACTCGATTATACCCGCTTCGAACTGCTCTTAAAGCATCTGCGGGATTCCCGCCCCGCTTTTCTGCTCAACGCCGCCGGTTACACCGGCAAGCCCAATGTCGATGCCTGCGAAATCGCCCGCGCCGACACGCTCCAAGGCAACACCTTGCTCGCGCAAACCATCGCCCAAGCCTGCGCCGCCACCAATACTCCCTGGGGCCATGTCTCCTCCGGTTGCATTTTCTCCGGCGCCAAGATCACGCTCAACGGCCAAACCACCGTCGAGAAAGACCTCACCCGCTCCGACCTCAAAACCGTCATCGCCGAAAATCCCGCGGCCATTCACGGCTTCACCGAGACGGACGAACCCAACTTTTCCTTCCGCCAGGGCCCCTGCAGCTTCTACAGCGGCACCAAGGCGCTCGCGGAGGAAGCCATCAGCGGCCTGGGCCAAAGCTACATCTGGCGCCTGCGCATCCCCTTTGATGAATTGGACAACGCGCGCAATTACCTCACCAAGGTCCAGCGCTATCCCAAAGTTTACGACAACGTGAACTCCATCTCCCACCGCGCCGACTTCGTGCGGGCTTGTCTGGACTTATGGGAACGCCGCGCTCCCTTCGGCACTTACAATGTCGTCAATCCCGGCTGGGTCACCACCCGCCATGTCGTCGAAGCCATTGAACGCGTCTTGAAACCAAGCCGGCGCTTCGAGTTCTGGCAAAACGACGAGGAATTTTACCGCGTGGCCGCCAAAACTCCGCGCTCCAATTGTGTTCTCGACACCACCAAACTCCTCGCCGCCGGCGTGAAAATCCGCAGCGTGGAAGCCGCGCTGGAGGATTCCCTGCGTTCCTGGAAGCCGGAGTGACTCTGCTTTCGAACTTTAAACCATGAACTTACTCATTACTGGCGGCGCGGGCTTCATCGGCTCCAACCTGATCCACCTTATCATTGATCGCCCCGAAATCACGCGGCTCATCAATCTGGATTGCCTCACCTACGCCGGGCATCTCACCAATCTGGAAAAAGTTTCCCGTCATCCCAAATACACCTTCGCCAAGGTTGATCTCCGCGATAAAGCCGCCGTCCTCGAGGTCGTCCGCGCCAACAACATCACCCACGTGATGCATCTCGCCGCGGAATCCCACGTGGACCGTTCCATCACCGGCCCCGCCGATTTCATCCAAACCAACATCGTCGGCACCTTTAATCTCTTGGAAGCCTGCCGCGACGTCTGGGGCACTCAACCCGCCGACAAACGCTTTCATCACGTTTCGACCGACGAAGTTTACGGCAGCCTCGGCGCCACCGGCTATTTCACCGAGACCACCCCTTACGCTCCCAATTCTCCCTACTCCGCAAGCAAAGCCTCCAGCGACCTCCTCGTCCGCGCCTACCATCACACCTACGGCCTGCCGGTCGTCATCACCAACTGCTCGAATAATTACGGCCCCTTTCAATTTCCCGAAAAACTCATCCCTGTCGTCCTCCAAAGTGTCCTCGCGCGCAAACCCATACCTGTTTATGGCGATGGCATGAATGTCCGCGATTGGCTTTATGTCCGCGACCACGCCGAAGCCCTCTGGCAGGTTCTCACCCGCGGAAAAAACGCCGAGACCTACAACATCGGCGGCCACAACGAATGGCCCAACATCCGCATCGTCGAATTGATCTGTGATCTGGTCGATGAACTCGCTCCCCAAATCGGCGGTGATTCACGCAAGCTCATCACCTTCGTCAAAGACCGCCTCGGCCACGACCGCCGCTACGCCATCGACGCCTCCAAAATCCAGAAAGAACTCGGTTGGGTCCCCGCCCACACCTTCGAACAAGGCATCCGCGAAACCGTCCAATGGTACCTGGACAACCAGCCCTGGGTCGCCGAAGTAAAAAAGAAGGTCTAAGCCGGAACCATTCAGTTGGCAACGGAATTCAATGATAGCCGCCGCGGTAACGAGGCGGATTGGGGCGGGAATTCATGCATCCATCAACCAAAAGCGGGCCGGGTTCGGGCCGTGTGGTCCGACGAATCGCGCTCTCTAATTTTCACATGCTCCGGCCGGAAACCCATGCCGATCAAACGCCCGGGAATCCGGCGCAAAAACGGCCAGCGTTGAAAAAGCTTCAACCGCATCGGCGCTGAAATCGGCCGCTCACTGCTCAGCACACGGCGGATGACTTGATTCTGGATGAAAAGTTGCAGGCGTTGCGTGAGGCGGGTGGGCAGTTCACGCCGCCGTTGGACTTGGTGCAGCCGATTTTCCCCCACGGTTCGTTTCCAGAGTGGTTCGGCCAGAATATTCGCGGCGGCAACCGCATCTTGAATTGCCAGATTGATCCCCACGCCCCCGATGGGGGACATGGCATGGGCCGCATCGCCCAGGCACAAAATTCCGGCGTCATGCCAGCGGCGCAGGCGGTCCACCTTGACCGTCAACAATTTGATCTTGTTCCAATCATCCAGTTCGGCGACCCGGTCGCGAAAAAAAGGCGCGAGCGCCGCGAGCCGTTGTTGAAAATCAGCCAGCCCCTTTTGTTTGATTTCGTCAAATGCGCCTTTGCGGATCACGAGGCCGCATTGCCAGTAATCGCCGCGCTCCAGCAGTATCAGCATGGCGCCGGAGTTGACGCGGCCAAGCGTTTGCCCCGGGTCGCCCGTGCGGCGCGAAATTCGCATCCACAAAACATCCATCGGCGCGCCGAAGTCAATGACTTCAAGGCCGGCCTTTTCGCGCACCATGGAACTGCGCCCATCCGCGCCAACGGTCAAATCCGCGCGCACCTCCAATTCACCGCGCGGTGTTTTTGCGCGAACGCCAACGACCCGCCCATGCTCCCGAATCAAATCCCCCGCTTCGGCTTCCATGCGCAGGTGAAAGGCCGCAAAATGCTTGGCCTGCTCCACGAGGAAATTCAGAAAATCCCACTGCGGCATCAGGACGAGGAATTTGCACTGCGTCGGCAGCTGCGTAAAATCAACAAAGGTAATTTCTGTGTCACCGATTTGCGCCACAAGCTGGCGGACCTCGTTGTGGGGCCGTTTAAGAAATTCATCCAGGATGCCCAGTTCGTGCATCAACTCGAGGGTGGAGGGATGAATCGTGTCGCCCCGAAAATCGCGCAGGAAATTGCCATGCTTTTCGAGCACCACCACCTCAACACCCGAGCGCGCCAGTAAAAATCCGAGCATGATTCCCGCCGGTCCGCCACCGACAATGCAACAACACGTTTCTATTTTTTCAGAATCCATAATGGATCGTGACGAACCCTCAATCTCATGCCTCCATTCCCATTTTCCACTGCTTTTGCCCGCTTGTCTAACACCTTCCGGTGCCGGAATCTTTCACTGGTATCGCGCCCGATAAAACTGCCGTGAATAGTTGCTGCTGGCGGTGTCGGTGAAAATATAGCTTCCGCCGCTCAGGACGTTTGTGGAGATAGTGTTCCAATTCACCAGGTCGCCGGAGGACTGTATATAAATGGTGTCGCCGGGGACGCCGATGAAATTGAGCTGGAGCGAACCGTTGGACCAGGGGTTACCCGCGGGAAAAGTGATTTGCGGCGGGGGATTGGTGAATGTGACCAGGCTGGCGCCGGAGAGATTGGTTGCACCAAGATTGTCGGTGGCGAGCGCGGTAAGCAGGAATGACCCGTTGGGGGAATTGGTCCAGGTGAAAACGTAGGGGGAATTGGTCTTGAACCCGAGCCAGGTGGCGCCGCTGTAGAAATCAACGCGGGCGACACCGTCGCCGTCGCTGGCAGTGGCGGTGATGAGAAGATTTGTCGGGCGCGCAAAAACGCTGCCGCTGGACGGGCTGCTGATCGCGACCAGCGGTCCGAGGTTCACGGTGAGATGAGCGATGGAACTGGTGACCGAACCGAGGGAGTTCGTGACCACGGCGATGTAATCGCCCGCATTGGTAGACTGAACAGCAGTGATGGAGTAAACCGGATTGGTGGCGCCAAGGATGTCCGTCCCGTTCAAGCGCCATTGGTAGGACATGGGCTGGCCGCCGTTAAGGGTGATGCCGAAGTCTGTGGCCTTGCCGGCGTTCACCACGCGATTCGTGGGCGACGCAAGAACCTCGGGGCTTCGATTGATCACAACATTATCCACCGAAGAAGTATTCATGGCGCCGGCATTGTGGCTGGTCACACCGATGCCGACATACAACGGCGAGGCCATCGGGATATTGGTCGAGCCGAGTTTGGTCCAATTCGTGCCGTTGGCAGAAAGATAACCGGTGTAGTCGTTCCCGATGCGAACCACCCTCACCCAGTAGGGGGAAAGAATGCCGGCCTGCTTGCTGCTGGCTGAGGAAGGGCTCACCGTGTCGCGCCAGGAGAACAGCGCTCCGTTCGCGGAACTGATACCCATGAAGGTATTGCGCGAGCCGGCGGCCAGCGTTTCGCGGAACATCACGCCGGCTTTGGCCCAGGGATCGGTGTTTTGGACGGAAACGACGCGCGCGATGATTTCGGCGTTGTTGGTGATCCGTTGGTAAACGAAATGGAACGCATCCGCGGCATTCCAAATATCAGCGCCCGAATCGGTGATTTGGTAAACGCCGGTATTGGTGTTGTAGGAGTATCCGCCCGGGCCGGTGCCGATGGTGCCGATGTCCTGATCACCCCAGCCGGGGCCAAGGACCGTGACGGTGGCGGGAAGGGATGTCTGGGTGGCATTCAGGTTATCGTAAGCCTTCGCGGTGAGCGAATATGACCCGGGAGCGACATTGCTCCAGATCAGTGAGTACGGCGAGGTTGTCCCCTGCCCCACTAAATTCGTTCCGGCGTAGAATTCCACTTTGGTAATTGAACCGTCTGCATCGGCGGCTGAAGCGGCCAATTGAATATTTGCGGGTCCGCTGAATGTGGCCCCGGGCGAAGGGACCGCCAGCGTCACGGAAGGTGGGATGTTCGAACTGGTCAATGTGGCGGAGAGATAATTGAAATTGCCGACCGACCCGGATGCTCCTTCGCTCAGCATGTTCAATCGGATGGTCTGCGTGCCCGAGAGCAGGATGATGTTGCTGATCGTGATGCTTTGCCAGGTGTGAGCGCCGCCGGTGTCGGGGATGCTGATTGGGCCGCTGAGGTCTTCGCCGTCTTGCTCGATTCGAAATGTTCCACCGACACCTGCCGAAGCCACCCGCGCCTGGAATGTGTAGCTGCCCGACGCCACGGGATTGATGGTGTAACGCACCCATTCATTGCTGCGCACGTTGGTTAAATCAAAGCCCCCGCCAGAATCGTTGCAGGACTCGATGTCCACATCGGTATCCAGCCGGTATTGGCCTCCTGAGTTGCCGGGGGTGGTGTCGTGATAGGAAATTTCCGCGCCGCCAATGTCGAAATCCTCGGCCTGGATTGTGCCGGGAATTGAAACTGGAGTGCCACTGTAGGGTTGCAGAGGAATGCCAACGCCCGGGCCCTGGAATTCAATCCAGTTCAGCGTAAAAAGATTCGTTGCGCCGACGCCTCCCCGGAAGACGAAGTAAAAACTATGCGTGCCCCCGGGGTCGGTGACGGGGAAGTTCACGTTGGTATAAACGCTGGCGGTGCCAGGAATGATGGCGGTGCCGATGCTGGTTCCGTTGGTGGCATCGAGGCGCACTTCAATGCTGCCACCGGCGCCGGGGGCCGCGGTGCGGAAGACGATGTTGGTGATGTTCGTCAAGTTGATCGGCGTGAACATGATGGAATCGCCGGGGTCGATGGAGGCCACTTCGAGCACGCCGTTGTTGTCGGTGGTGTTCTGTGTGGTCACGCCATTGGCCGCGAGATAATGTTCCGCTTCGAGGCGCTTTGGGTTCAGCCGATACGTTAACCCGCCCTCCAATGGAGCCACACCGGGCGCGCCATGGTCGGTGTAGGAGGCGGAGAAGAGCCAGTAAATGTTCTCCGTGCCTGCGTGATCCGACGCGACCTGGAACGCGCCCTGGCAACCGGTGAATGAATCGGCGCTGTGGGCGTGCTGCTCATGGCCGAGCGCGGTTTCCAGAACAAGGCTGTTGCAATCAATGGTGCCAAGATCAGTGCTGCCGTCCTCCACATCGGTCACTTTCACCGAATACCGAATGAAATCGAGCCAATTGTAAAAGCTGCCGTTCGGCGGCGTTGGCACGGTGACGACGGGACGCGTATTTCCAGCGGAGATGAAGACGTCCGATATACCTTGCGCGCCCAGGTTGTCGGTGACGGTCAGGCGGGCGATGTAATTGCCCGCGCTCGTGTAAGTGAAGCTGGTATTTGCATTGGTGGAATCCACGAGACCGCCGAGTTTGAAATCCCAGGCGTAACTGATGGGACCGCCTTCGGGGTCAACCGATCCGGCGCTTGAGAACACGACGTGCAAGGGAATCGCGCCGTCGGTGGGGGTTCCAGCGGCGACGGCAACGGGTGGGTGATTTCCTGCGGTGTAGGTGATGTGAGTCAATTGGCCGCCAACATTGGCGCTACGCCAGCCGTTGCCATACTCGATGAGATAAAGAGAACCGTCGGGCCCGGTCTTCATATCGATGGGGCTGGCGAGAGAGTAGTTTGGCAAAAATTTGTTGATCTTCAGGACCGCGCCGGTGGAGTCCATTTTGACTTCGCGCAGCCAGTTGCGGGCAAAGTCCATCACGAGAACGGTGTTGTCGTAGTAGGCGGGCAACTTTGCGGCAGAGAGGACATTGGTTTTAAAGCGATAGACACAGCCCACGAAGGCGCAGCGGCTGCCGTCACTGCCAAGTTCTGGAAATTCCGATGTCGCCCCGTAAGGGTACCAAATCCAGGCGGGTTGGGCGGGCGGCAAGTTGGTAATGCCGGTGTTGTTGGGCGAGGTGTTCACCACATTCGTAAGATCGAAAAAGCCGGACGAAACACCGGTGGCGAAGTCGTAATTCTGGTAAGGTTTATTATTGGCAATGCCGTACGGCCAGCCGAAGAAGCCCGCCTGGCGCGCCTGGTTGAATTCATCATAGCCGCGCGGCCCTTGCGCGGCGGAATCGGCGTTGGCGTCCGGCCCGACCTCGCCCCAGTAAAGCCAGCCGGTGAGCGTGTCCACGGCGATGCGAAAGGGATTGCGATTGCCCATGACGTAGATCTCCGGTCGGGTGTTGAGTGTGCCCGGTGCAAACAGATTTCCGGCGGGGATGGAATAGGTTCCGTCCGGCAGCGGATGAATCCGCAAAATCTTTCCGCGCAAACTCATGCTGTTCGCGGCGGTGCGTTGGGAATCGCCTTGTGATTGGCCGAGCCGCTCGTCGAGGGGCGCATAGCCGTTATTGGGCGAACCGCTGAAACGCGAGTTGTCGCCGACGGACATATAGAGGTCGCCGCTGGGGGAAAATTCGAGATCGCCGGCCATGTGGTTGGCAATGGAGCTTTCAACCGGGACAGTCAGCAGAATTTTTTCCGAGGTGAAATCGAGCATGTTGTTTGTGATCGTGAAGCGGGAGAGCCGGTTGGTTTCCGTGCCGGCGGGGGTGTAAACGAGGTAAACCCAGTTGTTCGAGGCAAAACCAGGATCCAGGGCCACGCCGATCAAGCCGCAGGAGGTGTTGGCGTTCACGCTCATGGAGGTTTGGACGCGGGTGGAGGTATCGAGTTTGAATACGTTGAGACGCCCCACTCTTTCGATGTAAAATACCCGACCGTCAGCGGCGATGTCCATCGCGATCGGCTCGACTAGATTGTTGTTATCAAGGACGGTTCGTTGGAAATTGCTCCAAACGGTGGCGCCAGCGTCGCCCGGGATGACGCCCGCGGCCCAGAGAATTCCGCCGAGCAGATGTTGCTGGAAAAGCGGTTCGGCATAGCTGATGTCGGTGTGGCCAAGCGCGGTGTACCAGGACCGCCCGCCGTCGAAATTCTGGCACCAGGCGATGGGATGATCGAAACCCATCGCTCCGGGAGCGCTGGCGAAATAGTTTGAGGCGGTCGTTTCATCGACCCACGCGAGCACATGGACTTTACCTTCGGGATTGGTTTGAAAATTGTAGTAATCGTCCGACCGAACCCAGCGTTCGGGGAGGGCTTTTGTGGAAGGATGGAAGCGGTCGGTGACTTTGATGGTCGCGGATGCCGGACCGGCGGGTTCGTTGAGCTCGTAAGCGCCGAGCAATTGACCATACCACGGCCAGGAACGTCCGGTATCTGCCGCCGAATGCACGCCGACGAAGCCGCCGCCGGCTTCGATGAAGCGTTGGAACACCGCCTGTTGGTTGGTGTCGAGGACATCGCCGCTGGTGAGGAGGAAGACGATGGCTTTGTATTGGGCGAGGTTGGCGTCGGTGAACGCAGCGCCATCTTCCGTGGCATCGACGGTGAAATTATTGGAAACCGCCAATTGTTGGATGGCCGCGATGCCATTGGTGATTGAGGTATGGCGAGCGCCGGCGGTTTTGGAGAATACGAGCAACTTGAATGGCGTCTGGGCCAGGGCGCCTTGCACGCAGCACGAGAACAACAGAATGCAAAGGAGGCGTGGGAGCAGCTTGGTCGTGGTCATAAGCTTGGAGCAGGAAAGCCGATTGGGTACGGCGAATCCGCCCAACAGAAAACGTTGGTCCTTTAGGGAATACATGCTGAACCTTCTTTTTACCACACGGAGCGGTGGGTGTCATCCCCCTCTTTCCGGGGATAGTGGTGGGGGTCTATCTCTCGCCGCCTACCAGGATGGTCTGAAAATGCGGCGGCTGCTCTTCGCGCGCCACCACGCTGATTTCAATCTTCTTGAAACCGGCCGCTTCAAGCCAATGATGCAAATCACTCTCCGCAAATCCCAGCCAGCGGTCCCCATACAGATCGTGCGCCCGCTCAAAATTGTGCTTCAACAAGTCCAGCATCCAGAGCTGCCCGCCCGGTTTCAAAATGCGCTGCGTCGATTGAATCGCCCGCGCCGGGTCCACTGCATGATGCAGCGCTTGGCTTAAAATCACCAAATCAACCGATTGCGGCTCAATGGGCGGATTTTCCAAATCACCCAGCCGAAATTCGAGATTCTTCAATCCGTTCTTCTTCGCCTTGGTCGCGCCGAACGTCACCATTTTCTCCGAGTTGTCCACCGCGATGACTTTCTTCGCCTTCCGCGCCAGCAGTTCGCTTAACAATCCTTCGCCCGAACCCAGGTCCGCCACCACCAGCGGCGGCATGATGCGCAACAGCAAATGCCCGAACGCCTGCCACGAACGCCCCGGCCCGTAGCTCCGGTCAAAACGCCCCGCCACCTGGTTGAAATACACCTGCGCTTGTTCGTTCCGTCGCGCCAGGATCCGCTTCAAATTAATTTGATCGCTGCCGTTTTCCGGCAGTTCCTTCGCGCCGCGAATCGCCAGTTGGATGAATTCCATCTCCTCCCCGTCCGCCCCCGGTTGCAATTTGTAAAAGGTCCGCTTCCCTTCCCGCCGCGATTGCACCAGCTTGGCCTCCTGCAATAACCCCAGGTGCGTCGAGATGCGCGACTGCCCCATCCGCGTGATCTCCTGCAACTCGTTCACGGACAATTCCTCCCGCTCCAGCAACGCAATGATGCGCAACCGCGTGGGATCGGACAGTGCCCGTAATGCTTTTAAGGTGGAGCCCATTTTTATTCTTCCCAGTTCACATTTTCCAAAATATCAGTTGACGAGTTATTCAGAGTATATATCATCTTATCTTGATACGTCAATATGACATTTTAACCTGAATCGGTCGATCCTTATCTACATGAGCAAAAACTTCATCTTCTCCTCGGAGTCCGTCGGCGAAGGCCATCCGGACAAAGTCTGTGATACCATTTCCGATGCCGTGCTGGACGCCTGTCTCGCGCAGGACCCCCGCAGCCGCGTGGCTTGCGAGACCTACGCCAAGTCCAACCTGGTCGTCGTCGGCGGTGAAATCACCACCAAGGCCAAGCTCGATTTCAGCGCCATCGCCCGTGAAGCCATCCGTGGCATCGGTTACACCCATGATGATGATGTGTTCCATGCGGACAAGGTGCTCATCATGAACGCCATCACTTCGCAAAGTCCCGACATCGCCCAAGGCGTCGATGCCAAGGCTGCCGAAGGCAAGGATACCGCGGAACAAGGTGCTGGTGATCAAGGTTTGATGTTCGGTTATGCCTGCACCGAGACGCCGGAATTGATGCCGGCTCCCATCATGTATGCGCATCAGCTCGGCAGGGAATTGACCCGCATCCGCAAATCCGGCCGCGTCGATTGGCTCCGCCCCGACGCCAAGAGCCAGGTTTCCGTTCAGTATGAGGACGACCAACCGGTGCGCATCACCAACGTCGTCGTCTCCACGCAACACGCCTATGACGTGAAGCACAAGGAGATCAAGGATTTCATCACCAAGGAAATCATCAAAAAAGTTTTGCCCGCGCACATGCTCGACCGCAAGACCCAGTTTCTCATCAACCCCACCGGCCGCTTCGTTGTCGGCGGACCGCAGGGCGACACCGGTTTGACCGGCCGCAAGATCATCGTCGATAGCTACGGCGGCATGGGCCGTCACGGCGGCGGCGCGTTCAGCGGTAAGGACCCTTCCAAGGTCGATCGTAGCGCGGCTTATATGGGCCGTTACGTAGCCAAAAATATTGTCGCTGCCGGCCTCGCCACCAGCGCGGAAATCCAATTCGCCTACGCCATCGGCTATCCCGATCCCGTTTCCGTTTGCGTGAACACCTTCGGCACCGGCGTCGTTAGTGATGAAGCGATTGAAAAAGCCGTGCAGGAAGTTTTCAGCTTCAAGCCCGCCGCCATCATCAAGCAGCTCAACCTGCTCCGTCCCATTTATTCCAAGACCACCAATTACGGTCACTTCGGCAAGGTGGATGATCTCAACAGCATCACCTGGGAAAAAACTGACAAGGCCGCCGCCCTCAAGAAAGCGGTGCGCTAAACTCCCTTTGTAAAATTTAAAAACAAAATCACTTAACTTATTTATTATGGCTACTGTCAAATTATCCCCTCCGCGTGGCAAAGCCGCTGCCAAAAACGGCAACGGCGCCAAGCATGATTATAAGGTCCGGGACATCTCCCTCGCCGTTTCCGGCCGCAAGGAAATCATCATCGCCGAGCATGAAATGCCCGGCCTGATGTCCATCCGCAAGAAATACGCCACGACCAAGCCGCTCAAGGGTGTTCGCATCACCGGCTCGTTGCACATGACCATCCAGACCGCCGTGTTGATCGAGACCCTCGTGGATCTCGGCGCTTCGGTCCGCTGGGCCAGCTGCAACATCTTCTCCACCCAGGACAATGCCGCCGCCGCCATCGCCAAGGCCGGCGTCCCCGTCTTCGCCTGGAAAGGTGAAACGCTCGAGGAATATTGGGATTGCACTCTCGACGCTGTCGCCCACCCCGGCGGCAAAGGCCCGCAACTCGTCGTGGACGACGGCGGCGATGTCACCCTGCTCATTCACAAAGGTTATCAGCTCGAAGACGGCGACAAGTGGGTCCACTCCACCTCCGGCAGCCACGAGGAACAGGTCATCAAGAACCTCCTCAAGAAAGTTTATAAGAAGAACCCAACCTTCTGGCACAATATCGTCAAGGATTGGAAAGGTGTCAGCGAAGAAACCACCACCGGCGTTCACCGTCTCTATCAGATGAAGGAAGCCGGCAAGCTCCTCGTCCCGGCCATCAACGTCAACGACTCCGTCACCAAGTCCAAGTTCGACAACCTCTACGGCTGCCGCGAATCACTCGCGGACGGCATCAAGCGCGCCACCGACGTCATGGTCGCTGGCAAGGTCGCCGTGATTTGCGGCTATGGCGATGTCGGCAAAGGCTCCTCCCACTCATTGCGCGGTTTCGGCGCTCGCGTCATCGTGACGGAAATCGACCCCATCAACGCCCTCCAGGCCGCCATGGAAGGATTCGAAGTCGCTCCCATCGAAGACACCCTCGGCAAAGGTGACATCTACGTCACCACCACCGGCAACTGCGACATCATCACGCTGGAACACATGCAGAAGATGAAGGATCAGGCCATCGTTTGTAACATCGGCCACTTCGACAACGAAATTCAGGTGGACCGCTTGAACAACGCCAAGGGCGTCAGCAAGCTCAACATCAAACCTCAGGTGGACCAATACACCTTCCCCGACGGCCACAGCATTTTCATGCTCGCCGAAGGCCGCTTGGTCAACCTCGGCTGCGCGCACGGCCATCCGAGTTTCGTCATGTCCAACTCCTTCTCCAACCAGACCCTCGCGCAACTCGACCTCTGGGCCAACAAGGACTTCTATGAACCGACCGTTTACCGCCTGCCCAAGAAGCTCGACGAAGAAGTAGCCCGCCTGCACCTGGAAAAGATCGGCGTGAAGCTCACCAAGCTCACCAAGAAACAAGCCGATTACCTCGGCATCTCCGTCGATGGCCCCTACAAGCCCGACCACTACCGCTACTAATTATTAACGACGGTCCCCCGACCGTCGGACAAATTTAACCACAAGGCGAACGGCCACCCCGTTCGCCTTTTTTATTTCTCACCGATTTCCGGACGCTGAATCCTCTGCCACAATAAGATTCTTTAACGTAAATACGGGCGCATCTTGACACTGCCCCCTGATTGCGACTCTGCCGAAACGCGGCGTTATGGTTGTTGAATCATCAATTGGGCAGCGTGCGCTAGAGACAAGTGCCTTGGTTTTGGAAAAACTCCGTCGACCAAAGCTTTGGAACCCCACGCCCAACGGATCGCGGAATTGCTGGTGGCCGTGCGCGAGCACCCGCTCCCTTCCCGACTTTTGCCCCCGGGAGTTTCCCGACGACCCCCGACGACTCCCGACGACCCCCGACGACTCCCGACGACTCCCGACGACTCCCGATGTCTCCCGATGTCTCCCGATGTCTCCCGATGTCTCCCGATGTCTCCCGATGTCTCCCGATGTCTTTGAGTTTTAGTCAACTCGCGTAAATACTTCATGGCACAATTTCTCTGAAACAATTTCTCTCGACATGCGCTTCAATAATATTTAACCTACCGCATTACAAGTGATTAATGCGGTAGGTTACTTTTTCATGCGTTGGCGGCCTCACTTCACAAGGATGCAAGTCGATAGTCCACCATACCTCTCCTTTCACCTTGGATTCGCAAAAAAATTCAGCTGCGTCTCATCAAAAATTGCCCCGAACACTCCTCGACAAATCTCCCCTTCTGCCACAAATTCAAAACGCCAGATTCCTTATGGAAGCCGTGAAACATCTAACGCTTGCAGAGCTTGAAGCGGGATTGGACGAAATCCGCCAATCGCCCAAAGATGGCGGCGTGCTGAAACTGATTGTTTGCCGCCCTCGGACTGGCGAGCGGGAAATTCTACTGGAGGCAGAACTCACTCTCACAGAAGGCCTCGTGGGCGATGGCTGGAAAACCCGCGGAAGCTCCAGCACGCCCGACCGCTCTGCCAATCCGGAGACGCAGTTGACCATCATGAATTCCCGCGCTGCCACTCTCGTCGCTCACACTCAGGACCGTTGGTCACTGGCCGGAGACCAACTCTTTATCGATCTTGATTTAAGCGCCGACAACTTGCCGCTCGGCACGCGCCTCGCCCTCGGCTCCGCCATCATTGAAGTCACGGCCCCACCCCACACCGGCTGCAAAAAATTCGTCTCCCGCTTCGGTTTGGATGCCATGCACTTCGTCAATTCCCCAGTCGGCAATCAACTTCACCTGCGCGGCATCAACGCCCGCGTCGTGCAACCTGGTAAAATCCGCGTTGCTGATGTCGCCAAAAAACTTTAACCCGCCTCGCACGACGTCCCCGTTCCTGCCCCGGTCAAAGCGCCAGACTCCGATAAAAGCGCTTCAAGAATCCACCCGCATTCGTGTCATTAAACTGCAGCGTCCCATTCCCTCCCACACTATTCGTCCCCAGCGAAGTCCAATTGGATAAATCCGTCGATCCCAAAATGGCATACGGCGCTCCCGGCGTGGCTTGTTGCAATGTCAATCCCACCACTCCATTCTGCTGTAAGGTTGTGGTATCCACCTGCACCGTTCCCGACAACACCGACACCGTGCTCCAGACCTCCATGCCATTGCCAAAACTTGTCACCCACATTTCGGACGGCTTGTACGGATTAAAAAATATCCGCTCCGGCTGGCGAAACGGATAACTCGCAACCTGGCTGAAAGCCGGCGTCGCCGAATTAATATTTGTGGAAATCCAAAGCCCCTCCGTCTCGGTCGTGAGATAAAGCTCATTCGTGTTCAGCGGATTGATCGCGCACGAAGTCACGCGATCCAAACTGTTCAACCGCGTCCACGAAACTCCCCGATTGACCGTTTTATACAATCCCCCCAGCCCATTCGGCGCCCCACCCCAACCGCTGAACACTCCCACGTACCACGTGTTCTGCGTCGCATCGTTCGGATCGATCACCAAATCTTTCGTCCAATACATCATGTTCGCGTGGCTGCGATCATTCCACGTCACCCCCGAATCCGTGCTCACAAAAACCCCTGAACTCGCCGTGAAGTTCGTTGCATTTCTCCTGCCGGAATAAGTGCAAACCAAAGTCCCATCATTCAACACGTGAATGTTAAACGGATGCCCCTCCGAGCGCGGCGGCGCCGTCAACCGCTGCCACGTCGCTGCCGCCCCGTTTTGGATGTTGCTCGAAATATAAATCCCCGCCTGGCTCTGGTTCGTGGCGATCACGCTCGCATACAAACGATTCGTATTCACCGGGTCCGCCGTTACCCAGATGACCGGATGCCCAAAATTATTCATCGTCTGCCACGTCACTCCCTGATTGCTCGAAAACAAAACCAACCCGCTCCCATTGCCAATGCTCGCATCTGTGAGGTGCGTGCTCTGATACATGTCATGCACCGACGAAGTGCCCGCATATAAAACCCTGCTCACCGGATGCTTCACGCAACGATACATCGAATTCAAATTGTGCCCCGTATAACCAAATGACCACGTGTTCCCGCCATCTGCGCTGATGATGCCCTTGATGTCCGAGTATCCCGCCACGATATGATTGCTGTCTGCCCACGTCACTCCCCAGCACGACGTGTTTTCCATCCCGATGCCGTGATAGCTCTTCCCCTTCGGCGTGACCGCATTCGTCGCATTCTGATCCGCGGGATTCACATAAACCTGTTTCCAAAACGCGCCCCCGTTCGTGCTCAAATGCGCAAATCCCAAATCTGTGTAAGCCACCTTGCTCGCATCCAACGGCGCGACCGCCAACCCCAAAGCCCCCGCTCCATACGACCAATCGCGATCCCCGCTGCTCCCCGCCCAACCCGTGAACACATTCAGGTTATTTGTAATTTGCAGCACGCTTTGCCAGTTGGTGCCCCCATTGCTGGTCTTGTAAAGCACTGGATAATCAATTGTGCTCTGTTGTCCAGCAACGTAAGCCGTCGCAATATCATTCTGCGCCATCGCCACAAACACCGGCTCATGCCCGGCCAGAATTCCGCTCGTCCTCGCCGTCCAGTTCGGCTGCCCCCAATCCAATGCATATACCCCTTGATAACTCCCATACGAGCCCTCTATGAACAGCCCCGGATAAACATCCACCGCATTCAAAGTGATGCAGAACAGCCGCGTCGTCCCGCCCTGCTTCGCTCCCGCCAACGAAAACATCGCCTGCCCCGCGGGAATCCCCCCAACGCTTGCCAAAGCGAACGTGCTGCCGTTGTTCGTGGAAACCAGCAACCCCGCGCTCGTCCCCACAAAAATATTGGTCCCATCAAAAAATGCCCCGGACACAAAGCACCCATTGCCGGAAACGGGCGCAAACGTGAACTTCGAACTGAACGTGCTACCCGCATTGCTCGAATAATAAACCTGCGTGTAATCTGAAACCACCAACCGATTTGTCGCAGCCGGATCAACAAACAACGCATACGCGCCTCCACCCGTCGGATCGCCCGCCAACCGTTGCCATGTCACGCCGCCATCCACGCTCCGCGTCGGCGTCATCGAATCAGCGCCGCCGATGCTTGTATAATCAATCGCATAAAGCGTCGCCGGATCACTCGTGAACCGTACGATGGCTTGCCGCCCTCCCTGCACTTGTCGGAAATCCATTACACTCCAGGACGCCCCAAAATTCGCGGAATGAAACACCTCGCTCATGTCACAAGCCAGGTAAAGCTCACCGGCATTGAACGGACTGAAGCTCGGCGCAAACAATGCCCCGCCGCCACCCGCGCCTTTGGAAACCCACTGCGCGGGCTGGTTGGCGCGCACTGTGCTTTGTGCGGCCAAAGCGCAAAGCATCGTTGCCACGCCAATCACACGACGCAAACAATCTTTTTTCACGGTAGCCAGATTACGCCGGCGCTAACCTGTGGCAAGTGAAGAGTTCCCGCTACGCATTACGGACTGCTCACCCGCACGCGCATGAAACGCGCCGGAACCGTCCCCAGTGGCGCGTTGTCCCGCACCACTATGTTTTCCGTGTTGGTCCCGGAACGGCTCATCTCGGTGGTGATCGCGGTGTTGGGAACATTGCCCGCGGCCGTGTAGGTGGAGCCCGCTGTCCAGTTCATCAAATCATCGGATACCTCCACCGTCTGCGTCAGGTTCGTCGCCGCCAGCAAATGATTGAATGAAATCGCGAGGTAATTCGTACTCGTATCATTCGTCAGCACTACTTGCGGCGTGTATTTCGCCTTCCAATACCGCAGCAACGCCGTCAACGCCTGCGGCGAATTCGTCGGCGCCGTGTGCCCCGCCTGGTCCATTTCATTGATGCCGTGGCACGAAGTGCAGGTGCGGATTTCGCCGGGCGCAAACGTCACCCAATACCGTTCCTTCACGATGCTGTTCGTGTTTTGGTCGATCAGGTGCCACGTCATCGCCCGCCGCGCCGGCACAAACGCTGCCATCGAACCGTCGTCTCCCAGCTTCACGCTGCCGGTCGGCCCGTTGGTCAGCGGCAGATTGTCCGCCACCGGCTCGTGCAGCGGATTTGCCAGCACCCGCCGCCCCGGTATCGGATTCGTCCCCAGGTTCATCGTCAAACCGCGCAATTGATCCGCCTGCAAAAATTGAATGTGGGAAATATCATAAATCTTGCCGACGATTCCGGTGACGGCATTCGTGACCACCGTCTGGTTCGTCGTGCCCGCGATATGCAAATTGAACGGTTGTTGTTTGTCCGCGTGATCGCGCGTGGTCACATTGCGGCTCACAATCAATGCCAGGTTGTTCGCGCGCAAGTATGCCTGCATCGTCCCGATATCCACCCCTTCCGTCGCAAAAACCTGCTGTTCCACCGCAGCAATTGGCGACACAAACCGGTTCGCCGGCTTCGGATACAATCTCACTTCCACCGGATCCAATTCCCACAGCGCATTGGTATAAACTATCGCGATGCCGCCGCTGAAATTCGTCGATCCATTGGTAATTCCCGTCGTCAGAAAACGATTGGTGCCCAGATAAACCCCCGCATTGGTCAGCGTCATTAAACGAAAATCAAACGCCGTCTTGGGAAAGGCTGCCGTTCCGATATTCGTCGCCGCGCCGGTGGCCGTGCTGTGCGCCGCAATCAGCGTCCCGTCACTCATCGGCACCGGATTGCGATAACTCCCCAACGGGTTCGGCAAACCGTTAATTTTGGGCGTGATATACGTGATGTAGTTCGAGTCTGCATTCATCCCCAGCGGCCCGGTCAGCGTGATGATCTGCCCGGACGCATGACCGCCAAAATCAGGCGCATCCACTCCATAATAAATCCCCGCATGCAACGGATCCTCCCGCATCTGGAAAATATCGTTGAAAAAGTTGCTGTTGGCATTATGCAACCGGTTCGTCGTTGCATTCACGAGGTTGATCAGGTTGTTGTCGTTCGTGAAACTGTTCGGAATTTGCAGGCTGATCTCATGCCGCCCCAAATGGTTTATAATTTCTTCACCCATCCCATCCTCCGTAATCTGCCACGGGAAGAAAAAGTTGAACGAATTTCCATTTAACTTCAATGCCGCCAGGTTCGTATGGTCAAAGTTGCGCGGCTCGGGAAAGTTCTCCACGCGATTGCTCAAGTCATAGGGCGAATTCGCTGCTTCACTCACAAAATTAAACGTCCCGTTTGTCGACAGCCCCAATCGGTCATCCGTCGCATGGCTGTCCTGCACCAGATGGTCCCAGCGCGTGAAAACCAACCGCCCAAAGCTGTCAATGATCGGGGTAAACGCGCCCGACGGCGTGTGATTAATCAGGAACAAATCCCCCGTGTTCGTCTCCAGGCTCCACAGCCCGGTCACCGTCGGGAAATCGTTGTATTCATCCAGTTGCGGATAAAGATGCGGCGAACCGTCACGCGGACGGTCGGTCGTGAAAATAATTCGCTCATCTGTTCCATAAATCGGCGAGATGTTATTATAGTTGGTCGGCTGATTCGCCACTTTCGTGATGCTCGGTATCGACCCTTCATTGAGATTCGTGATCTCATACATCTGCCAGAAGAAAACATTGGTATCGCTGATGGACAACGGCCCTTGCTCCAGCATGCTGAAGATTGCCTTCTTGCCGCTCCAATGCACCGCCGGTTGTCTCACCGCAATCAGATTCGTCAATCCATAGCCGGCCAGCTTCGTGAGATTCGTCCACGTCCCATCCGGATAATACATATACAACCCGCCGCCGCGCGGCGCATGCCCTCCATCCGCCAGGTGATTGCCCAGCGCTGACGCTACCGACACCACCACATTGGATGCCGCCGCATTGACTTCATTGGGCACGGGCACTTGCGTCACGAACATAATCGGGTTCGCCACCGCCGGCCCGGCCGCCCGGGCGGACAACGGCATCATCAACTGGCCGCAGGAAATCAACAACAGCCCAACCCGTAACAACGGCAAACGATTGCAATTCTTCATGGCTTCCATTTTCTGAATTTGCTCCCACCCGAAGTATTATCACCCCTGGAGCGTAATCCTACGGAGCAAGCGCCGTTCCAATTGCATTGGTGCGGAATCAGAAGAACGTATAAAGCCTCCAAGTATAAACTGTTTGGGTTTAACCTCTTGCGAATTTTTGCCTCAATGGCGGGATACGTGTTTTATCCCAGCACGACCAACCTCGATCGCCCCCCCGCCTACGGTTTCACCGGATATTCCGGATAAAGATCCAGTCGGCAATCCGGGCAAAGCCCATGCGTAAACTCTGCCTCCGTATGCTCAGCCACATACAATTCCACCTTCTGCCAGTAACCACGGTCATCGCGTATTTTTTTGCACGCCGCGCAAATCGGCACCAATCCCCGCAACGTCCGGATCTTCGCCAGCGCCACCGTCAACTCATCAATCAGCTTCAACCGGTCTTCCTCCTCGCGCCGCCGCGAAGTTATATCCCGCTCAATCGCCGAAATCCCAATCACCTTTCCCCGCGCATCCTTGATCGGGGAAAGCGTCAGCGAAACATCAATCGCCGTGCCATCCTTTCGCAAACGCACCGTCTCGTAACGCTCCACCCGCTCACCTCGTTGGATGCGCGCATAAAGCTCCGGCAATTCATCCGGCCGATACGGCGGAATCAGAATCGAGCTCGACCGCCCCTTCACCTCGTCCGCCGCGTACCCATAAATGCGTTCCGCCGCCGCATTCCAACTCAGAATTGTTCCCTCCAGCGTGGTGCCCATCACCGCGTCGTCGGTCGATTCCACAATCGCCGCCAGGTAAGCCACCGCTTCCTCCCCGTGCTTGTGCTCCGTAATATCGCGCGTGAAGCACCGCGAGCGAATAAATTTCCCATTCTCCCAAAGCACATTCGCGTTGATCAACACGTGGCGAATCGCCCCGCTCTTGCAGCGCAACCGCGCCTCATAATTATTCAACGTCTCCCCGCCGTGCAGCCGCTTCAAAATATCCTCCGCCACCCCTTCATCCACGTGAAACTCCCGGATCCCATGCCCCAAATACTCTTCCTGCGAATAATTCAGCATGTCCAGCTCTGTTTGGTTCACGCGCAAAATCGTTCCCTCCGGCCCTTCCCAATGCAAACCAACCGCCGCATGATCAAAAAAATCACTCAACTCCTGCTGGCTCCGCTGCAACGCCTCCTCCGTCTTTCGCCGCGACCGCCGGTCCCACGCCTCCTGCAACTCGCGCTCAATCGCCGGCACCAACCGTGTCAGTTGGCTCTTCATCACATAATCATTCGCCCCCGCCTTCATCGCCTTCACCGCCAATTCCTCGCCCACCGCCCCCGAAACCACAATGAACGGAATATCCAACTCCTTTTCCTTCAGCACCCGTATCGCGTCGAGACTCCCAAAGCCCGGCATCGAGTGGTCACTCACGATGATATCCCAACCCCGCCGATCCAACGCCGAAGCCATCGACTGCAAGGAATCCACCCGCTCGGAAACTGGCTCAAACCCGCCTCGCTCAAGTTCACGCAGCAAAAACAACGTGTCATCTTCCGAATCCTCCACAATCAATATGCGCAACGGCTTTTTCATACTACTTCTCCGCCAATCATGAATTTTCTTAATCCGAGATTATAATGGGTAGTTTACCCCATTTTTTGGATTAGTCAAAAGCCTCTCCCTCGCAGATTGTTCCAATCTAACCACCTTGGGACCTGTAGCCCAATTCCCTGATTTTGGATGGATTTGCTTGGACTGCCTATATCCAACCCCCGAGAAACACCTCCGTCCACCGCCTCTATCATCAACTTGATTTGTAAGGAACCGGATTCAAATTCAGCAACTGCCGCCGGGTGGCTTGCAACCGCTTCACCATTACCTCCGCCATGCGCTTGTATAATTCGTATCCCAACTCATGGTCCGCTTCGCATTCTTCTCGCAATGGCGTGCCGTAAAAGAAAACCGCCTCCGTCGGCTCCACCGCGCGGGCATCGAAATGCCAGAAATAAGGCGGAAAAAGCCAGGACCAGCCCAGGACTTCTCCGGCCCCAACCATCTGGACAACCGTCATGCCCCGACCGTCCATATAAGACTGCAACGCGATCTTCCCTTCGAGAATGAGATAAAACCGATTCGCGGGATCGCCTTCCCGGAAGATCAATTCGCCGGATTTGAAATTCTCCACCATCGCGCAATCGGTCAATAACCGGACTTGGTGCGGGCTCATTCCTTTCAGGAACGGATGCTTGATCAGCAATCCTATCATCCCGGCCGTGGTCGTGGGTGTGGCCTGCGCTTCAGAAGGGGGAATACTTTTTATAGGAGCATTCATACTAAAAAATAGCCCCTTTCATGCCAATGGGCCTCCCATTTTTTTGCCAAATCAACCCCGAAACCCCCTCCTTTTGCAACTCAGCTAACATCCCATGCCCAAACCTCGAACTTGCACCGATAACTCGGACACTCACTCAACCCCCGCCGACTTCGGCGCCAGCGTTTTCAATCCATTGGTTCCGGAACCAGACTCGATGGCGGCGGTAATTGAACCCCATTTGTTGAAATCTCCTCGGGATGTTGCGCCCTGTATTCTTGAAAGCTCGCCTGCAATATCTTCAAATTAAACATGCAGATTCGCCGCCCGAAATCGGCTTGCTCTAAATTTCTTGGAGACAAAATCTCAGAATGTGCTTGCCGCATCTCCAGGCAAACGCGTGCGCCAAGGCGTATCACTTTCTCGTCGTTCGTAAGCGCCCTCGTTAATGCCGGCACTCCTTCCGGTCCGAAACGGCCCAGCACCAACAGCGCCCGGTAATCGGGCGGCTTTTCGTGCAGCATTTCCTCAACTGCCGGCGCCACCTCCTTCGCCACTGGCCCCAACACATCCAACCCGGCCAACGCTTGCGCACGCCGACTAACAGGACGGGGCAGATTGACATCAATCACCGATTGCTTGCGGAGCAACTGGCGAACCTCCTGCTTTAATCGCGACTCCTGCCTGGACTCCTTCTCCCGCAACCGTGCCGTAAGGAGCGGCACCGCATTTGTCCCCATGTACCAAACCGCCTCCGCCGCTTTCCACCGCGCCTCCGGAACCTCACTGTCAAATCCCGTCAGCCAACTGCTCAACGATCTCCCATCATAACTCGGCTCCGCCGGCCCCCAACCAATCAGGAGCAGCAAAGCCACTTCCACCACAATAGAAATCCCTCTCCACCGCCGCCACATGCCACCAGCTTAGTGTATCCACTCTCCACCGCGAGTATAAATGCCACTTTACAGCCATGATTTTCAATGCCTGCCCCTTCATCACCCTCTGCCCGGACCCTTCGTGGTAAAACCCCTCTCGTTTGCTACGCCTGCGTTTTTTTACGGCAATCCACCTTTATGTTACACTGCTCCCATGCAGATAACCGAATCTATCACCTGCCCCTTCTGTGGCCAGTCCTTTGAACTGGTCATCGACACCAGCGTCCCCTCCCAATGCTTCACCACCGATTGCGAAATCTGCTGCCGCCCCTTCGAGGTCGTCGCCGAATCTGAACCCGGCGAAATTCTGAGCTTGGATGTCCGCGCCAATTAGCCCAGAGTCATCGCACTAACTGTATGCATAATTACGCCGATTTAATTCTCTGGGTTTACATTGTTCTTCTCTTCGTGGGCGGTCTCGTCGGCTATCTCAAGGCCGGCAGCAAGATTTCCCTCATCATGTCCGCCAGCTTTGCCGCCATCTTGATTTTATGCTCCAAGGGCATGATATTTCAGCGGAGTGCCGCGGACTTGGTGCTGGTCATTTTGCTCGTGTTCTTCGCCGTGCGCCTCACCAAATCCAAAAAATTCATGCCCAATGGCATGATGGCCGTGCTCACCTTGGCGGCTTTGCTGCTGCGTCACTTGAATTTTTAACGCGCGCACCCGCCCGGTCGTCGTCACTCCGTATCCGTGGTATTGTTTGTCCTGTGGCCCAATCGCTCCCCATCTGGCAGATTCACGCTCCGATTGTCGCGACCCTTCGCTCCGGCAATCGCCTCGTCCTCGTTGCGCCTACCGGCTCCGGCAAAACCACCCAGGTCCCCCAGATGCTCCTCGACGCTGGGCTCGCCACTGACAAAAAAATCGTCGTCCTCCAACCCCGCCGCGTCGCCGCCCGCACCGTTGCCGCCCGCGTCGCCTGGGAACGCCAGTCCAAACTCGGCGGCGAAGTCGGTTACCAAATCCGTTTCGACGACCACACCAGCCTCGGCACCCGCATCTGTTTCGTCACTGAAGGCATTCTCCTCCGCTGGTTGCAGGATGACCGCACCCTAGCCGACGTCGGCATCATCCTCTTCGACGAATTTCACGAGCGCAACCTCCTCAGCGACGTCGCCCTCGCGCTCGTCAAGCAACTCCAGCAAACCCAGCGCCCCGACCTCAAACTCGCCGTCATGTCCGCTACGCTGGACGCCGAACCCGTCGCCGACTATCTCTCAGTCGCCGGTGCTCCGCCCTGCCCAATTCTCGTTTCCGAAGGCCAAAGCTTCCCCGTTGAAGTCCGCTACCTCGCCAGCTACGACGAACGCCCCATCACCGAACAAGCCGCTGAAACGGTCGAACGCATCATCAACTCCGGCGCGGAAGGCGACATCCTCGTTTTCATGCCCGGCGTCGGTGAAATCAACGGCACCATCAACGCCTGTCGCACCATCGGCTCCCGCGCACGCCTCGCTTTCATCCCGCTGCACGGCGAACTCCAACCCGAGGAACAAGATCTCGCCTTCGCCCCGAATCCTTTGCGCAAGGTCGTCATCGCCACTAACGTCGCCGAAACTTCCGTCACCATCGACGGCATCCGTCACGTCGTCGATGCCGGCCAGGCCCGCGTCGCGCGTTACGATGCCGAGCGCGGCATCGGCACCTTGCTCCTTGAGGAAATCAGCCGCGCCTCCGCCGATCAACGCAAAGGCCGCGCCGGCCGTACCGCTCCCGGCACCTGCCATCGCCTCTGGACCCAAAGCGGTCACCTGAACCGCCCGGAACGCAACACGCCGGAAATCCAGCGCAGCGACCTCGCCGAAGTCGTCCTCCTGCTCCACTCGCTCCACATCCGCAAAGCCGCCCAATTCGATTGGCTCGACAAACCCGACCCCGTCGCCGTTGAACGCGCCGAAAATCTCCTCCGCATGTTGGGCGCGCTCGATCCCGCCACCGATGACCTCACCCCCATCGGCCATCAAATGCGCCGCTTGCCGATGCATCCCCGTTACTCGCGCATGCTCGTCGAAGCCGCCAAACGCGGCACCGTCCGCGCCGCCGCCCTCTGCGCCGCGCTCGTCAGCGGCCGCGACCTCCTCCAACGCCTGCGCCGCGAGGACAAGCATATCGCCGAAGCCCGCGAACTCTTTGAAGCCAGCCCGGACTCCGATTTCTTCACGCTAATACGCGCGTATCAATACGCCAAAAACAGCAATTTCAACGTAGAGTCCTGCCGCCGTTACGGCATCCACGCCCTATCCGCACGCCAGGTCGAGCAAACCTGCGCCCAAATCACCCAAATCGCCGAACAACAAAAGTTGCTCTCGCCCGATGAAAAAGCCGACGACACCGCACTGCTCCGCTGCCTCATGGCCGGCTTCATCGACCAACTCTGCCTCCGCCGCGATGCCGGCACCCTCGACTGCAATCTGACCGAAGGCCGCACCGCCACTCTCGTGCGCGAAAGCGTCGTGCAAAATTCTCCTCTCTTCGTCGCCGCGTCGATTCGCGAAGTCCCCTCGCGCGGCTCGGAAAAACTGACCCTCCTCAGCCTCGCCAGCGCCGTAAAGCGCGAGTGGATCGAGGAAATGTTCCCGCAACACATCCACACCCAGGTCGAACACCTCTTTGACCGCACCCACAAACGCGTCGCCGCCGTGAAACTCGTCCGCTTTCGCGATTTGACCATCCATCACGAACACCAGCGCGAACTCGATCCCGAGGCTTCCGGCCGTTCCCTCGCCGATGCCTATCAACAAGGCTTTTTCGAACTCCCGCTTTTCAATCATGAGGTAAAACAATTCATTGCTCGCGTGAATCTGGTCTGCGCCGTCATGCCTGAACTCGAATTCCCTCCCTTCGACCCGCCTGCCATCGCCGCCTGTCTCGCCCGCGCCTTTGCCGGACTCACCTTGGCCAAGGAAGCCCAAGCCACCCCCGTCCGCGAATTTTTCCTCAAGCACCTGGCCAAGGAACAACTCGGCTGGCTCGATGAACTGACTCCCCTCAGCATCCCCTGGCCCGACGGTCGCAAATTAAAACTCCTTTACCCCACCGAACCCGTTTCCAAAACCGGCGAACCGGGGCCGCCCGAATTACAAGTAAAGCTCACCGAATGTTTCGCATTAAAGGAACACCCTCGCATCTGCGAAAACAAACTCCCCATCAAACTCTGGCTCTCCACCCCCGACGGCAAACGCCTCGACTCCACCCAAAACTGGCCAACCTTCAGAACCACCACCTACCCCAAGCTGAAGTCCACCCTGCAAAAGAAGTTCCCCGGCACCGTGTGGCTGTAATCCCCATCCTTTTCCCATCGTCCTCGTCGTCGCTCATGGTTCGGAGTTCAAGCTTCAGCTTGCACCCTTCCCCCAAACACAGCGCAAGAAAATCCCAACCAAGCAAAGCCCTGAAACCACCCGCCCACCGGACCGCAGAATTCATTCCGCTCCCCTTCCAGGCCTCCATCCCCTCGCCCTGCGAGCGCTTACCTCCGCGCCTCCGCACCTCCGCGGTAAAACCCCTTCCCAAATATTTGCATCCCCCCCATCAATCCACTCTCAGCTGCTCTTCCAGAAAAACAATGTTCACCCGCGCCTGGTCCCGTTGCCTTGCCGCCTTCTCGGTCTGCACTTGCGCCAACCGCAACCGCGCGTTAAACAGCCGCTGCGCCTCCACGAATTTCGTTTCATATCCCACCGCCTCTTCTTTCAGCAGCTTGACCCGCTCATGAACCCGACGCTCGATCTCCTGCCGGAATAATCCGGTCAATGGTTTCGTCGGATCGTAGCGAAAGCTCGTTTCACAAGTCATGCGCCAGGCCAGCAACAGGGAAATTTGCCCTTGGGCCAGCCCGGGGATTTTACCAAGAGCCGCATCAGTAACGTCAGCGGCAGTTTCAATTCCATAGGATAGCAGCACCGTTTTGTCGCCCAATCCCACGCCGGGCAGCGCCGCCTCGCGCACCGGCAGATGTTCCAAAAACTCCTGGAGTTCGAACTTCCGGCGTTCGCCACTGAGCGCAGTTTGAACTTCGCCATGGACCTGGCTCGGCGTGCTCAAGAGGCGGAGCGCTGGCAGCAGGGCATTGCGGATCTTGGAAAATTCCTGGTTGTATTCCGCGATTAATGCCTGTTGGGCCGCCAGCGAACTGCTCAATAAAGCTTCCGCTGCCACCAGGCCCTCCTGGTTCAGCAGCAGCGTGCTCGACAGCCACGTGCTTTTCCAACTGGCGACTGCGACTGTTTTTTGCAGCGAATTCCACAGGCCCGTCGGCGCCGAGGGCAATGGCTCCGGCAGCAAATCATCAAAGCTCGGCGCCGCTTGGACCTTGAACGGATGCGGACGCAAATTGCGCAATCGCATCGCAAATTCATCATCTTCCGAAACGGAGTTGCTGGCTTTGGCCGCCTCATCCCTGAGCGGAAAGAGGTCCACTTCCGCTTCGCGCATGACCGTACACCAGGGACAGGCCGGCGCTTCCTTCCAAAAAACATGTGCCCGGTAATGCTCACACGCCGTCAGTTCCTTCAGGAATTCCTCCAGGCAGTCCCTCCATTCGTGAGCTTGCGGTCGGGCATCCGGCTGTTCGGAACCTTTGAGAAATGCCCGGTTGAATAGCTGCTGCATCTTGGGCGGCAGCGCGGAGAACGGCGGGCAACCCGGCGGCGGCGACAGTGGCAGCCCCAGCTCCTCCGACGCAAACGCAAACGCATACTCGCCAATCGCCGCTTCCGGTGAAAGCTGCCGCGAGCCTCGCGGCACGCCCGCAAACGGATGCCGCCCTGCGAAACACAACAGAAATATCAATTGCGCCAATCCGAACAAGTCATGGTTCGGGGTCCGCTGCAGGCCGGTAAGATTTTTTCCCTGCAGTTCGGGTGGGATCCACAGCGGCGTCCCCATGTCCGAGGTGTGGACCGTGTCGCCCTCCGAAACTTGAAAGCTGTCACAGTCGATCAGCCGCACCGTGGCATCCGGCAACACTTTGATGTTCTGCTCGCTGATGTCAGCCACCACAATCCCGCTCCGGTGCAGGTCATCAAAGACGAGCGCCAGATTGTACGCCGTATGGACCAGGAACTTGAAGTTTGCCTTGGGGAAATTATGCAGCCGCGCCCGCGTGCCGTAAAGTTCATGCACCTCGTGCCCGCGAACAAATGGAATGATAATGCCGATGACGGTGGTTAGACTCGGATCAGCAAACGCCAAAGACTTGGGCAGGGCGGCAACTTTCGAAAGTGCTCCCGCGCGCGAACGCAGCACTTTGAGCTTCTGCGTGTGCAGCGCATCCAGTTTATCGTGGTACACCTTGACGCAGAGCGTATCCGTCCCTTTAAGACGATAAATCTCCCCCTGGCCGCCGCTGGCAAACTGCCCGCCCAGCCGAACCGCACCTCCCGTTTCGTCATATACCTCATTCATCTTTCACCATGAGTACAAGACTTTTATCATCATCGGTCCGGGAGCACACCCGCTCTGATTCGAGCAACTGACGCAAACCAAATTGAAAGGATTCCACATCCATCTCGGACTTCAGCCTCCGGGCCAGGGGCGAGAAGAAGGGCGGATGCGGAACACACGCGCCCATGTCCAGCGCCAGCCGTTCCAACCCATCGGAGATCCCCGCGATAAAATCGCAATCGCCGCGAATTTGCCCCATCTGAAAAGACCGCGCGGCGGACTGCGACGTGACAAATTCGGTCTGTCCCACAAATTCTCCCTGCGTCGGCCACGTGACCGCCCCGATGATTCCGCCCCGCGAAACGGACCAGCAACCATCACCCACCTGGAAGAAAAGGGATATTTCAGGATGCGCGATCGCCACCAGCAAAGTGGCCGCGAAATCCTGTAACGGGACCTTGCGCTCTTCGGCAAGCTGCAGCAGGAGCCGTTGTTGCTCCTGTATCATCAGCTTCCCATCCAGGCGATCATAAGCCGCCATCGCTTGCGCCGGATTGGGATGATTGCCCAGTTCCCGGGCAAAGTAATTGATCGCTCCTTCTGAAACCAGGTAGGCGGCTTCCTCGGCAAAGCGGGCGGAACCGGCGCCATCTGACAGTGCGCAAATGACCACGTTTTTCTCCGGCCCAACGAGTCGCAACGCGCTCCAATCCTGACACGGTAAACTGTTTGCCAGGTGTGCGGAGCCTCGCACGGAGGCATTGGCAAATTTCCACATCGGGCTATACATTCACGGTAGCCCAACCCGTAATGGCTGGCAGCGTCAGGCCGCTGGTTCCGGGATTGGCTGACGACACGGTTCGTAGCGAGGAGGACAACCAGGAAAACAATCCCTGAAAATCCAGGCCGTTCAATTGGATGGCCGGACGATTGCCCGGGCACAACTCGTTAAGCTTTACCCGATCCGCGTCATTCACCGCCACCCCAAAGAACATCAGCTTCTTATCCGCCTCCCCTTCGCGCACCAACTCGACCGCCTCGCGCCAATACTGCGATTGATAATCAGTCGGCTCTCCATCCGTGATCAGGAAAATCCAGGGGCGAAAGTAACTGACGCCTGCCGCTCGATATTTGCGCTTCCTTTTTTCCAGCAGTTCGCAGGCGCGGATGACCGCTTCGCCCATCGGTGTTTTGCCACCGGCCTCGAACCGGGGCGGCATGAATGCGGAAGGGCTGACAAAATCCTGAACGGTATGCACTCCGTCTCCGAAGGTGATGACTGCGGCCTCCACGCGCTTGCTCGCGAGCCGATTGTTCGTCAAATCGTGGGCGAAGAGCTCGACGCCAAGATTCAAGTAATCGATGGCGGCTCCCCGCATCGAGCTGGAAACATCGAGCACAAGGACGCACGGGCATCTCGGCTCTGGATTGTCAACAAACTCAACGTCTATAAATGGCAGTTGATCACTCATGGCACATTCGATTTATTTACTGCATTTAAACCCTCTACATCATGCCCCGCAGTCAAATCAATCGTGCGAGGCCAGGCTGCGCGAAGCTTCGCAAAACGGCCAAAGAACTCGCGGCACCTTCTGTGTCTGACAGTCTCCGTCCTACAGATGTCGTTGTCCTCTTTTAAGACAATTAACATCGTTTGGCGTTGCAGCTACCATGAATCAGCAAGAACGATGCCTAGTCCAAACGTGGGTTTTCCTGCCGGACGATGAGCAGCTTGGTGTAAACCTTGGAAATGACCGGTTTCGGTCGCTTCGACCTCCGAATAAAATATCTGCGCATCAAAGAGGACTGATGCCCCTAAAGCCGGACTTTAAAACCCTCTTTCCGTAGTCGCTCATGCAACGCCGCGATATGTTCCGCATCCCGCGTCTCCACCACGCACCGCACCACCACCGTACTGATATCCCCATCCCCAAACGCCCGGTCATGCGCAATATCAATGATGCTCGCCCCCTCCTCCGCAATCAAAGCCGCAAACGCCGCCAACCCGCCTGGCCGGTCGCTGATCGTAGCCATGAACTGGCAAAGCCGCCCGTCCGTGACCAATCCGCGTTCCAGAATACGCCCCAAAATCGTCGTATCAATATTCCCGCCGCACAACGGCAACACCACTTTCTTGCCGGCCAACTCGGGCACCAATCCCGCCAGGCACGCCGCCAGCGGCGCCGCACCCGCCCCCTCCACCACCGCTTTCTCCAATTCAATCAAGCGCAACACCGCCAGCGCAATATCCTGTTCCCGCACCACCACCGTTCGATCCACCAGCTTGCGCGCAATCTCAAACGCATTCTCGCCCACCTTCGACACCGCCAACCCATCCGCCAGCGTCGGCTTGATCGGCACCAGCACCGGCTTCCCCGCTTTGATGGACTCCACATAACTGTTCGCCCGGTCCGGCTCTACTCCAATGACCATCACTTTTGGCTTGAGCGTCTTGATGGCCAACGCCACCCCCGCAATCAATCCCGCCCCGCCAATGGGCACAATGATCGCATCCAAATCCGGCACCTGCTCCAAAATCTCCAGCCCCAACGTCCCCTGTCCCGCAATCACCGCCGGATCGTCAAAACCATGAATCAAAGTCAACCCCTGCTCCTCGCTCAATTGCGTGGCATGTTGCCGCGCCTCTTCGTAATTATTTCCATGCAAAATGATCTGCGCCCCCATCTGCCGGCAATTCACCACTTTCGTCAGCGGCGCCGTGCGCGGCATGACGACCGTGACCGGAATGCCCAGCAACTTCCCATGATACGTCACTCCCAGCGCATGATTTCCCGCCGATGCCGCAATCACTCCCCGCCGTTTTTGTTCCCCACTCAACAGCAGCAGCGCATTGCAAGCCCCACGTTCCTTGAAACTCCCCGTGCGTTGCAGATATTCCAGTTTGCAGTGAATCTCCAGACCGGTGACAAGCGAAAGCGGGACCGCGGAGGGACACGGGGAATAGGTCACCCGCCCCTTGATCCGTTCCGCTGCGGCTGTAATGTCGGAAAATTGAACAGGCATGATAAATCAGTGATAAGCCTCAGGGAAATGCACCAACAAAACTTAAAACTCTGAGAAAAACCTCCCCCACCACGCCAAACAATCTCAAGGCAAAAAAAGACCGGTGAAAAGGTGGGCAACTCATGAAGGGAGTTGCCTGTGCGTTCCGGGGCGAAGAAAAATTAACCCGCCAAAATCAGGCTTTGACCTTGGTCAGACGGTCGTTCTTCACCAATTTGCCGCCGTTATTCTTCAGATAATCCTGGACCATTTGAATGCGCCCCAGGTTGGTGGGCGCGCGCTTCTGACTCTGAAAAAGCCGGTAATGGGTCAGTGTCTTCCCCACCTCCATGATCTCGACGAGGCCCTTTTCTGTCTTCCAGAGTTGACCTTTTTCCAGGGAGGGTGCGGGAATTGTTTTCTTTAACTTCATAAGATGTAAGTTCCGTTCAAGGCACATTATGCCTCGGTTGCCGCTTATAAGACAGCTTTATTCATAATTTATTCAAACCGCGTTTTTATCTCCCTTTTCTCCTTCGTTTCCCCCGTCCCAGCCTGCTTAAATTCAAGGTCTTGGGTCTCCTTGGAGGGCTGCTCCTTTTTCCGGTAAAACCGATACGCCGATACCCGCAATTTGCCTCTCCCGGACGGCGGACGCGGGTAGGTCTTCTCCCCATTTGAAGTGGGGTCTTTCCCAGCGCACGTATAGGTATGAAAACTATACCAACATACGTGCATGGGATACTCGACTATGTAGTCGGTATCGTGTTATTAATCGCTCCAAACCTCTTTGGCTTTGCCCATTTGGGAGGTGCGCCGGTCATGGTCGCGAGGGTCGTCGGCATTCTGGTTCTGCTCCAAGCCTTGTGTACCAACTATGAACTGGGACTCTTCAAGCTGATACCAATGCGGGTGCATCTGTTTAATGACTACGTCGCCGCGGTCTTCCTGGCCATATCCCCCTGGCTGTTTAAGTTCCATACTGAGCCCAAGAACGTCTGGGTGCCGCATCTCGTGATCGGCATTCTGATTTTACTGGCCACAATGATGACCCAAACTGAACCACGCCGGATTACGACCACGACCAGAACAGCGGCCTAAAACCACCTCAATTTGGCATAAGCCACACAGACGCCAGGGGTAAGTGGGGATTTCAGATGGCATGAAACCTCGGCCCGGCGGCATCCGTTCAGGTTACCGTTGCGGCGGGGGTTTCCTCGTCCCCTTGGATAAAGGTCTGCCCGCGATACAGCTTGGCGACCACGATGAAAAGCAATGCCGTTGCAAACATGAGCCCCGCAAAGAAAAGATAATAGTTCACTCCGGATAGCTTCGTCGTTCCATCCTTGTTCTGGATGATTACATTCACCGCCGCGGTAAACATATCACCGAGGGATATGGACAACAGAAACAAGCCCATCACCAATGACTTCATTTTCCTCGGCGCTTGCGTGTAGGAAAATTCCAGCGCCGTGATGGAAACCAAAATCTCCGACGCAATCAGGAAGGCGTATGCAAAAAGCTGCCAGCCTATCGAGGGCGTAAATCCGGCATTGATTCGCGTTTCCACCCACGCCGGAATCAGGAACGATCCTGCTATCAAAAAGAGCCCGATTGAAATCTTGCGCAATGGCGTCAACGGAAAGAATCGATTAACCACCGGATAAATGACGTAAGTGAAGAGCGGTATATAAATGAGAATCAACAACGGATTGGCCGCCTGTATCTGCGCTGCCAGCATTTCATGGCCAAATAAATAACGATTCATCTTTTCCGCCTGCAAGACCCACGCTCCTCCGGTTTGATCGTACAGCGACCAAAAGACCGCCAGAAAAAGGTAAATAACCAGCAATTGTCCCAACGACCTCAGCCCCTGCCGGCTGAACGTCTCACGCACGAACGCTTTGCCACCCGGCGGAATATGCACAAATTTGCGCCGCCCCAGCCAGAAAAACCACGTGGCAATCAACATCAATAGTCCCGGCGTTCCAAACGCAACATGCGGCCCATACCTCTTCAATAAAAAGGGTATTAACAGCGTGGCGATCGCCGACCCGAAGTTAATCGAGAAATAAAACCAACTGAACACTTTCGGCAGCAACCGCTGATTAGCCGGACCAAACTGGTCGCCCACATGAGCCGAAACACACGGCTTGATTCCCCCGGAGCCGATCGCAATCAACCCCAACCCGAGCGCCATCCCCATCCGCGTGCTGTCCAAAGCCAGCGCCAGATGCCCCAGGCAATAAACGACCGAGAGGCTGACAATCGTCAGGTATTTCCCTAAAAAAGCATCCGCCAATATGGCTCCCAGCAGCGGAAAGAAATAAACCGTCCCCATGAAGAAATGATACCACGCCCTTGCCTGCGGATCGGTCATGTGGTCCGGCTGCCCGCTGGACGTCATCATATAATGCGTCATGAACACCACCAGAATGGAACGCATCCCGTAATAGCTGAACCGCTCCGCCGCCTCGTTCGCGACAATATACGGCACGCCCGGCGGCATCGCCGCGGTCTTTACCGGCACACTGGCATATTTACTTTCAACCAAGGGCATACAAACTCAGCGAGCTAATTCGTTCATAAGCGGCTGCCTGCACACATTCGCCGCAATCCATTCAATTTGCATTAACTCCGACTTGCTATACAGTGCCTGCATAAGGATTGGATTATGACTTCAAATGAATTGGAAGCAACCGCAAGATCGCTCGTCGCTCCGGGCAAGGGCATCCTCGCGGCCGACGAAAGTCTCGGCACCATCGAGAAGCGTTTCAAGGCCATCAACATCCCCTCCACCGAGGACAATCGCCGCGCCTATCGCGAAATGCTCTTCACGCCGGCTGGCCTCAGCCAGTTCATCAGCGGCGTGATCTTGTTCGACGAAACCATCCGCCAAAAAGCCGCTGATGGCACCCCGCTCACTGAAGTATTGCGACGGCAGGGCATCATCCCCGGCATCAAGGTGGACAAAGGCGCCAAGCCAATGGCCGGCTTTCCCGGCGAGAAAATCACCGAAGGTCTGGACGGCTTGCGCGCCCGCTTCGAGGAATATTATAAATTAGGCGCGCGCTTTGGCAAATGGCGCGCGGTCATTACCATCGGACCAAACATTCCCACCCTCGCCTGCCTCGAAGCCAACGCCCATGCCCTCGCTCGTTACGCCGCGCTGTGTCAGGAAGCCGGTCTCGTCCCCATCGTCGAACCCGAAGTCCTCATGGACGGCGACCACACCATCGAGCGTTGCGCGGAAGTGACCGAACTCACCCAGCATTTGGTTTTCGAACAACTCTACCGTCAGCGCGTCGCCTTCGAAGGAATGCTCCTGAAACCCAACATGGTAATTTCCGGCAAGGACTGCCCGCAACAGGCAAGCACGCAGCAAGTGGCCGAAGCCACCATCCGCTGCCTGCGCCGCACCGTTCCACCCGCAGTGCCCGGTATCGTATTTCTCTCCGGCGGCCAGGGTGATGTCCAAGCCACCAAAAATCTCGACGCTATCAATCGCCTCGGACCGCACCCTTGGCAAATCAGCTTCTCCTACGGACGCGCCTTGCAGGATGCCGCTCTAAAAACCTGGGCCGGCGATCCACGCAAAGTTCCGGCCGCGCAAAAAGCACTCTCTCACCGCGCCAAATGCAACAGCGCCGCCCAATCCGGCAAGTATTCCGACCAATTGGAAGCCAGCTCTGATTAAACGCAACTTGCGCAAAGTGCGAAACTGCCCAATTGATAAGTTTCTCCTATGCAGGCAATTGCACTCGCCTAACCAGCCCCTCAAGTTGACAAGCAAGTCCGCAGCATTATGTTCCCGTGACATGCGAGTGTCGGCTAACAATGGACGGTAACAACTGGGATTTTTCACAACCTTCACGACCATGCCGGGAGTATTTCTATGAAAACCTTACACGCTTTGCCACGGCCGAAGCGAATCACCACCGGCTCAAAGCCACTGCGCCGAAAGACTGGCGCTGTCATTCCTCTCGTCAACGAGGAAGCCACCCTCCCGGAAGGACCGGTCTGGGGGCATTGGTTTAATACGGAAGGCATGCTCATGAATAATCATGGCGCCCTTTCCGATTCCGCGCCCCAATTGGACGTTCGTTAGCCAGCGCCGCGCTGCCGTTTTGCATTCCTCCGTAGCATTGCCTACGGGCTCCTCGCTTCGTCCCATTGCAAATTCCATCCCCGCGGGAATATTGGGACATGGATGCCGTTTTTCCAAAAGTCGGCTGTTGCGGCTTCCGACTTTCCAAGGCTGAATACGCCGCGCGCTTTCCCGTCGTCGAGGTGCAGCAAACTTTTTATCAACCGCCCGGCCTTGCCACTCTGAAACGCTGGCGCGCCACCGTGCCCCGGGATTTTGAATTTACGCTCAAAGCCTGGCAACTCATCACCCATGCTTCCCACAGCCCGACCTACCGACGTCTCAAATCCAATCTCACCGCTGCCGAACTGGAGCAATGCGGTTCCTTTCAACCCACTCCCATGGTCGAACAAGCCTGGCTGACTACGCGCGCCTGCGCCAAAGCCCTCGCCGCGCGCCGTCTCCTTTTTCAATGCCCCGCCAGCTTCACTCCCACCCTGCAAAACATCACGCAAATGCGCGATTTCTTCACCACCATCAAGCGTGGCGATTTGACCCTGCTCTGGGAACCACGCGGTAACTGGCCCGAAACCCTCATCCAAGCTCTCTGCCATGATTTAAATCTGGTTCATGTCGTCGATCCCTTCCTGGCACGCTCACTGACGCCGGATTTCATCTACTTCCGTCTCCATGGCGGAAAGGATTTTCAGCACATCTACTCCAACACGGAATTGCGCAAACTCCTCGCCTTGCTCCCCATTGGAAAACCGGCCTACGTCATGTTTAATAACGTCAACATGCTTGAGGACGCCACCCGCTTCCAGGAAATGGCCGAACCGTTGCACTCCATCCGCGAACTCGAGTTCAAGTAACGCGCGCATTTCGCTCTCTCACCTGCTCCGCTCGCATGCGGAATCGCTGTTCCTGCGCGCCCGCCTGTGGTATAAGTCCACCCATGCCAGTCCAAAACCGCATCATCAAAATCCAGAAGCGAAATCGCGCCCTCGTCACCTTCGACGAAAGCCGCATTTGCGGCGCCATTCTGCGCGCGGCCCAATCCATCGGCGGCTTTCGTCAAGACCTCCTCCCGGACATCAATGGCCGCATCTTCGACGCCTGCGGCTCCGATGAAAAAATCGCCGCCTTCATGGCCGATACCGTCCTCATCTGCCTCAACTCCGTGGAGCAACATCTCATCACTAATTTTCCGCCCACCATCGAAACCATTCAGGATCGCGTTTTGCACGTGCTCCGCAGTTATGGGTTGCAAAACACTGCTGACGCCTATGCCTGCTATCGCTGGGGCCGCCACTGGCTGCGTGAAGGCGCCATTCCCGCCGAAAAATTCGTCGGCAACGGCTTCCCGCGCGAACGCATGGATCAGACCCTCAAATGGAACAGCCAACACGGCTGCGATACTGTGGCGGGTCTTAATGAGGTGGTCCGCAGTGGTAAACTCAAACCTGTGGCGGAAGAATCCATCGCCCGTTATGAAGCCTCCCTGGATGAAGCCGCAAATAAGGTGATGGCCCGCCTCAATGCCGGCGACAAAATCCGCATGATGTGGGTCAGTGGCCCCAGCTCCTCCGGCAAAACCACCACCACAGTAAAGCTGACGCAACGGCTGGAAAAACAAGGCCTCCGTTTTCTCATGCTGAACCTGGACGATTATTTCTGGTCACTGATCGAACATCCCACCGACTGGATCAACGACCGCAATTTTGAAACTCCGGAGGCGCTCGACATCCAGTTGCTCAATCAACACTTAAAGCAGTTGTTGGACGGCCAGACCATTGAGAAACCCGCCTATAGCTTCAAGGAAGGCCGCCGCACTTCGAGCAAACCGGTCCGGTTGGAACCGGGCCAAATCCTGCTCCTCGATTGCCTGCATGGCTTATACCCTCCCATTACGGAGGGCATCGACCCCAGCGCCCAATTCCGCCTGTACATCGAAGCCATGAACGTGATGTATGAAGGCGACGGTTCCACCAATCGCCTGACCAAATTCACCGATGTTCGCCTCGTCCGCCGCATGCTCCGTGATGTCCAGCACCGCAACTACAGTCCCATCACCACCATTCTCCATTGGCATTACGTCCGCGCCGGCGAACTCTTCAGCATCATCCCGCTGATGGGCCTGGCCGACCACGTCGTCAACGGCGGTTTCCCCTTCGATCTCCCCGCGCTGAAACCGTTCTTTCTGGGCGAAGGCGGCTACCTGCCGCGCCGCGAAGATTTCGCCTCGTACGCCGGATTCCTCGACGCCCACATCCGCTTCGAACGTGTTAAAAGCCTGCTCGAGTCCGTCGAAGGCCTCACCAAATCGCAGGTCACCGCCCACGACCTCATCCCCGGCGACGCCGTCATCCGCGAATTCGTCGGCGGCAGCACCATCAAAATTCCGCATAATGAATAACTCCGCCCCGGTGGCTGTAAAATAATTCCATGCTCGTTTTTCTCAACGGACAATTCATCTCCGAAGCCCAAGCCGTCGTCTCGGTCTTCGACCGCAGCTTCCTCTACGGTGACGGACTCTTTGAAACCATGCGTGTTTTTCGCGGTGTTCCCTTCCGCTGGTTGGACCACATGGCACGGCTCGAGCAAGGCGCACGTCTATTAAACATCACTCTGCCCTATTCCCGTGACCAACTCCGCGATTACGCCCGCCAGCTCATTGAAAAAAACCACCTGCCGGAATCGTTGCTGCGTTTGACGCTTTCTCGCGGCGTGGGCCCGCGCGGCTATTCTCCCAAGGGCGCTGATCATCCCACGCTGGTAATGACGCTTCACCCCGCGCCGGACGCAAATGGTGAACCGATTCCCCAATGGCGCGTCGTGACCGCCTCCTTCCGTCTCCCAGCCAACGAACCCCTCGCGCTGTTTAAGAATTGCAACAAGCTCCCGCAAATCATGGCGCGGGCCCAGGCCGATGCCAGCGGCGCTGACGAAGCGCTTCTGCTGAACACCCTCGGCGAAGTGGTCGAAGCCGCCAGCAGCAACCTGTTTTGGATCGCTGACAACGTCGTCTGCACCCCTCCGTTGAACAGCGGAATTCTGGCCGGTGTCACGCGCTTGGTGGTGTTGGAAATCTGCCAGTCACTCAACATTCCCACGCGTGAGCTTGGCATCACCCCAACAAATCTCCCCCGCGTCCAGGGCGTTTTCCTTTCCCTGAGTTCATGGGGCATCGTTGAAGTCACACATCTCGACAACCAGCCTTTAGGCCGCTCTCCGCTCGTTAATAAACTTCAGAGCGCTTACGCGCAGATAATAACAGAACACCGCTCCTGAACGTCTTCCCCGCCGGATGTCTCCCGGCTTCTGCCAGATAAAGTATCCCTTTATTTCCCGCCTCTTTTGGTTATCCTTCAACTTGGTCACCGGTTCAAATGATAACGTCCAATTCTAACTCATCAAAATCTCAGCCTGCGCCGGAGCAACGCAGCACACTGCAACGCTATGCCATCGCCTTGGCGATCACCGCCGTAGCCTTCGCCGTTCGTCTTGCCTTGGATTCAAAGCTGCAGGACAAATTCCCTTTCGCCACCACCACCATGGCCATAATTTTGGTGGCCTGGCATCTCGGCTTTGGCCCCTCGGTCCTGACTTGCCTCCTCGGTTTCCTGGCGGCGGAATGGGCTTTCGTCCCCCCGCGCCATACCTTGGGTTTCAACACCCTCGACCAACTGGTAGGTAATATCCCCTTCATCTGCGTCTCGGCCGCCATCATTTGGTTCGGACGTTCCATGCACGCCGCCCGTGCCCGCGCTGATGCCCATGCCCGTAACGCCATTGAGCAACAAAAACACCTCGAGCAGGAGATCGCTGAACGCAAACGCGCCGAGGAGGAAGTTCGCCGCCTGAATTCGGAACTGGAACTGCGCGTTGACCAGCGCACGGCGGAATTGGTCGCCACCAACGCGGAACTGGAATCCTTTACCTACTCGGTCTCGCACGATTTACGCGCGCCGCTCCGTCATGTCGATGGTTTCGCCCAAATCCTCGAGCAGGAATGCGGTCCCCTGCTCTCCCCGGAGGCGCTCCGCTATGCCGCCAAAATCAGGCAGGGCAGCCAGAATATGGGTCGGCTGGTGGATGATCTGCTCAATCTCTCGCGCGTGGGCAAACAGGAGGTCAACCGTCAATCCGTGCCGCTAAATTCCGTTGTCAACGAAGCCCTCGCCGAAATCCAATCAGAAACCAACGGCCGGCAAATTGAGTGGCGCATCGGCTCGCTTCCCACTTTTGACGGCGATCCCGGCTTGCTCCGGCTGCTCTTCATCAACCTGCTTGCCAATGCCGCCAAATACACGCGACAGCGCACGCCCGCAAAGATCGAGATTGACCAAATGCAATTCAACGGGGATGTTATCGTGTTCGTGCGCGACAACGGGGTCGGTTTCAATATGAAATATTCCAATAAATTGTTCGGCGTTTTCCAACGCCTGCATCGGGCCGAGGAATTCGAAGGCACCGGGGTCGGCTTGGCCACTGTCCTGCGTATCGTTCGCAAGCACGGCGGCAAAATTTGGGCCGAGGCGGAGGTGGGTAAGGGTGCCACTTTCTTTTTCACACTGGCGCCCTCCGGCAGCCCAGGTTAATCCGACTCTGAATTAATATGGCCAGCCACGATACCGACATCCTTTTGGTGGAAGATGATCCTCAAGATGTGGAACTGGCTCTCTTTGCCCTCCGCAAAAGCAATCTCACCTCCCTCATCCAGGTGGTCCGCGATGGTGAGGAAGCCCTCGATTTTCTCTTTTGCAACGGCCAATTCTCCGGGCGCAGTTTCAACCACCCGCCCCGGGTCGTGTTTCTCGACTTGAAGTTGCCCAAAGTGGACGGATTGCAGGTCTTGCGCGAACTAAAAAATGATCCCCGCACCAAAATGATCCCTATTGTCGTCATGACCTCCTCCGCCGAGCAGCGGGATCTTCAGGAAGGTTACAAACTGGGCGTCAACAGCTATATCCAAAAGCCGGTCGGATTTGATGCCTTCCAAAAACTCATTACCGACCTGAGCTACTATTGGTTGAAGACCAACCAGATATCCTCGCCCCCTGTCGCCGCCCGGGCATAATCTTCCGCCTTTTCCTTGTTTTCCCCTGATTCCCGCTTTTGGCATGCCAGAAACCTCAAAATACCCCTTGATTCGCCTCTCCAGACCTTCTATATTGCGCGCTCTTTTGTAACGAAACTGAATTTATGAGACGCCCCAAAGGTATCAAAACGAAGAAGTCGGTTGCCAAACGGTTCAAAATTACCGGCACAGGCAAAGTCATGCGCTCCCGCGCCGGCAAGCGCCATTTGCTCGCCTCCAAGAACCCCAAACGCCGCCGCAGCTTGGGCACCTCCAAACAGGTCGATCCCACCGATGCTTACCGCATCACGCAGTGCCTCCCTTGGAGCCACTAATAATTTCCAACTTTAACCCCAACTTTTAACTTTCCATGCGAGTTACCAACGCCCCAGCCTCCCGCAAGCGCCGCATACGGACAATTAAAGCCGCTAAAGGCTTCCGTGGTCGCCGTTCCAAACTTTACCGCTACGCCGCAGATGCGACGGATCACGCCAAGCAATACGCCTTCCGCGATCGCAAGGTGAAGAAACGCACCTTCCGTGCGCTCTGGCAGGTTCGTATCAACGCTTCCGCCCGCGCCGCCGGCACCACCTACAGCCGCTTTATGGAAGGTCTCAAGGCCGCCAAAATCGCCCTCGACCGCAAGGTGCTCGCGGACATTGCCGCCACGGACAACGCCGCCTTCGGTGAGTTGGTCAAACTCGCCCAAAACGCGTTGAAGGCCAAAGCCGCCAAGGCTTGATCCGCTGCCGGAATCTCGATCTTAACTGTGCGAACGGGCGACCTCAAAAGGGACGCCCGTTTTTTATTTAACAACTCGAATCAGAATGCAACTCGCCAACCCATCCTGGTCGTTCCCCCGCCGCCCGCTGCATTCCACCGCCTGATTTCCTTAACTTTATGTCCTTTCACGATCAGCTCGAACCGCTCAAACAAGCCGCCCTGGCCGACCTCCGCGCTGCGTCCGACCTCGCCGCCTTGGAGCAGACCAAGGGCAACTACCTCGGCGCGCAGGGAAAGTTCACCGCCCTGATGAAACAGCTCGGCACCCTCCCCAAGGAGGAAAAGCCCGCCGCCGGCAAACTCGTCAACCAGGCAAAAATCGAACTGGAAGCCGCCCTCAACGAACGCCGCGCTGAACTGGAACTCAAGGCCGCCCTGCCCAAGGAACCAACCGATTTCACCCTGCCCGGACGCCGCCGTCCCCTCGGCAAGCTCCATCCCCTCACCCAGGTCACGGAGGACATCGTCCGCAGCTTCCGCAAAATCGGTTTCGTCGTGGCCGACGGCCCGGAGATCGAAGACGAATACCATTGTTTCGATGCTTTGAACACGCCCGCTGACCATCCCGCGCGCGATTCACAGGACACTTTTTATTTAGGCACCCCCACCAAGTCGCTGCTTCGCACGCACACCTCCTCTGTGCAAATCCGCGTCATGGAAAAACAGCCGCCGCCCATTCGCATCATCGTCCCGGGCCGCGTTTATCGCCGCGACAACGCTGACGCCACGCACAACCCCACTTTCCAGCAAATTGAAGGCCTCTACGTGGACAAGCACGTCACCGTGGCCGACCTCAAAGGCACCGTCGAATTCGTCTTTCAGGAATTGCTCGGTGAAGAAGTGAAGCTCCGCTTCCGCCCCCACTATTTTTCCTACACCGAACCCAGCTTCGAGATCGATTTCTCCAGCCCCATGGTCAGGAAGATGGGCAAGGAATGGCTCGAACTCGCCGGCTGCGGCATGGTCCATCCTCAAGTCTTTGAAAACGTCGGCTACGACCCCGAAATCTGGTCCGGCTGGGCCTTCGGCTTCGGCATCGAACGCATCGCCATGCTCCGTTACGAAATCAACGACATCCGCCTCTTCTACGAAAACGATGTTAGATTTTTGCGGCAGTTTTAATAATTAAGAAATATGATTCCAGAAAGGGCAACTTCCATCGAGCAGCGGGTTTTTCTGCGCGGCTATCAAAAATTTGAGATCCGTCCGGATGGAGATCTGGAAGTCACTCTCAAACATTTTTTTACACACAATCAATTCAAAGTCCCCCTTTGGCACGTGAATCCAAATCCCGTGCGTCTGAAATTCATGCAAGTTGGCTCTTTAATCGGTGCCATCATTTTTGGGCTCGCCACCGTCGGCACCTTGGTCGGCATGGTTACCTCATCAGACCGGGGGTTGGTCATAGCAATGGGGTTTCCACTCTTCTTTTTTGGCATGCTTTTTTTGGTATGCTTTTGGAAATTACGGACACAATCCGTGAACGCCAATGTCTTCTATTTTCGCAATGGGCAGGGGCAGCTTCAAATCTGGTTTGATAAACCTGATGCCACAGCTTTCCAATCATTTTGTGAATTATTGGCCGCAAAATCGAACGAAGCTTGGAATTCCCGCCCTGTGGATCCTTCATCGCAAAGTCTGCCTGGTGAACTTGCCGCTTTGAAAAAGCTCAAGGATTCCGGCGTTTTGAACGAAGCAGAATTTGAACGGGCCAAAGCGAAGCTTTTGGAACAAAATGAAAATCGGCGAATCGGATTTGCTTCATAAATTTCTACCTGCATGAAAGTCACTCTCAACTGGCTCAAACAATACGTCGAATTCGACTGGTCCCCTGACCAACTCGCCGAACGGCTCACGATGATCGGCATCGAGGTCGAAGGCATGCAGAAGCTCGGCGGCGAATTCGAAGGCGTCGTCGTCGCCGAAGTCCTGACCCGCGACAAGCATCCCAATGCCGACCGCCTCTCTCTTTGCCGCGTGGCCGATGGCCAGGGCGAACGGCAAATCGTCTGCGGCGCGCAAAATTTCAAAGCCGGTGACAAGGTGCCGCTGATCCTTCCCGGCGCCTCCCTGCCTCCCAAACCGGGTGAACAACCTTTCACCATCAAGATTGGCAAAATCCGCGGTGTCGAGTCGCAAGGCATGCTCTGCTCCCCACAGGAATTGGGCCTCCCAGACCAGGTGGACGGATTACTCATTCTCTCGCCGGATGCCAAAGTCGGCCAACCCTTCGCCGAATATCTCGGCCGTTCCGCCGGTGATGTGGTTTATGATTTGGAAATTACTCCCAACCGTCCCGACCTGAACAGCGTCGTCGGCATCGCGCGCGAAATCAGCGCGGTCTCTGGCAACCCGCTCAAGTTGCCGGAAATTCAGTTGGGAACCAGTTCTCCGACTTCCGTCGATAGCCTCGTGGCTGTTCGCATTGATGATGCCGAACTCTGCCCGCGCTACACCGCGCGTGTCGTGCGGGGCGTCAAAATCGGCCCCAGTCCCGATTGGCTCAAGAACACTCTGGAAAAAGTCGGCATCCGCAGCATCAGCAACGTCGTGGACGTCACTAATTACGTGATGCTGGAAATCGGACAGCCGCTGCATGCTTTCGATTATCATTTGCTCACGTCTGCCGCCGGCAATCGCCCCACCATCGTCGTGCGTCGCGCAGCCGAAGGCGAAAAATTCACCACCTTGGACGGCCAGCAACGCACCTTGACGAACCAAACGCTGCTCATCGCTGATGAATCCAAGCCCATTGCCTTGGCCGGCATCATGGGTGGCCAAAATACCGAGATTAACGAAAAGACCGTGGACGTTCTCATCGAGAGCGCTTACTTCAAGCCCCAGAATATCCGCGCCACCTCCAAGAAACTCGAATTGCGCACCGAATCATCCTATCGCTTCGAACGCGGTGGCGACATCGGCATTTGCGACTGGGCCAGCCAGCGCGCCGCGCAATTGATTCTACAAACCGCCGGCGGTCAGCTTGCCAGCGGGGTCATCGATGCCTATCCGCACCCCGCCACCCGCAAGGAAATCACCCTGCGCCATCACAAGGTCTGCGATCTGCTCGGCGTGAGAATATCCGCGAAGGAAAATGTTAAATACCTGCGCCAACTTGGCCTGGAAGTGTCCATCGAGAACGCTGAAGAATATTGCCTGGTCGAGGTCCCCACCTTCCGCGTCGATTTAAAGCGCGAGATCGATTTAATCGAGGAAGTCACGCGCATGTACGGCATCGAGCATATCCCCGCCCCTCCGCCGCGCGGCGCCATCGGCTCCCATCCCTACGATGCCGTCCATGATGAATTGGCCGACGCCCGCCGCATTCTCACCGGCCTCGGCCTCAACGAAGCGCAGGGCCAGACCCTCGTTTCCGACAAGTCCGCCGGCATTGAGGCCGCTATCCCGCTCGCCAATCCGCTCAGCAGCGACATGAACGTGCTGCGCCCCAGCCTGCTCCCCGGTTTGCTGGACGCCCTGCGCCATAATCTCAATCGCAAAAACAATGACGTGGCGCTCTTCGAGGTCGGCCGCGTCTTCGGCCAAAACAACGGCCAGGTCCGCGAGGAACGCCGCGTGGCCATAGCCCTCACCGGCCTGCGCCATCCTTCGTTCTGGTCCGGCAATGATCGCGAAGCCACCTGCGACATCTACGATCTCAAAGGCTTCCTTGAAGAATTCCTGGAACAATTCGGCGTGCGCGGCGTGACTTACACCCGCCGCCCGGACAGCACCGCTCTCTATCTGGAATCCGCCACCATCCAACTCGGCAAACAAACCATCGGCGAACTCGGCCAACTCCTGCCCCCGCTCGCGAAGCGCTATGACTTGCGCGACGCCGTGCTCCTGGCGGAACTGAATCTCGATCTGTTGCTCGCCCGCCGAAATACCGCCAAAACTCTCAAGCCCCTCCCGGCGTTCCCCACCATCCGCCGCGACGTCGCCATGCTGGTGCCGGAAACAACCACGCACGAAGCCGTGCTCAACATCGTCCGGCAAACCAAACCGCAAAATCTGGAGAGCGTGCAATTGTTCGACGTCTTCCGCGGCAAGAATGTGCCTACCGGCCAAAAGAGCATGGCATACGCCTTCACCTATCGTCATCCCGAGCGCACCCTGACCGACGCGGAAGTAAATGCCGCTCACGAAAAACTGGTGGAGCAATTCAAACTCCAACTGCAAGCCGCCATTCGCGAATCGTGATTGGATTCCAACTAAATACCTTTTTGAGTTCACGACCGTTCGTGCAATAATATTGCAGATGAAATCTGCTTGCTGTCTCATTGCCCTCGCGCTCACGCTCTCCCTCATCGGTTGCGGTCATGACGATAAAACCGCCAAGGATGTGAAGCAAGATTACCAGCAGGCCCTGAAAACCACCGGGGATTACGTGAGCCAGGGCAAAGACGAGTTCGTCGCGACCATGGACAAAAAGATGAAGGAGTTGGACGGAAAAATCGACGAGCTTTCTAAAAAGTCCTCCGGTTATAAGGATGACGCAAAAGCACAGGCCGACAAAGCCCTGGCCGCTTTGCGCGAACAACGCGATGTGCTCAAAAAGAAATACGACGAGTTGAAAGGTTCCAGCAAGGAAGTCTGGGATAAAACCAAGGCCGGCTTTGCTTCCGCTTGGGATGACGTGGAAAAGGCCTACGAAAACACAAAATCGAAATTCCAATAGCGTTCGGTGGCACTTACCGTCTGAGTGATCCCTTGGCTTTGTTGACAACCTCCCGGACTTTGTGCAACCAGCGGCGCGCCCACACAAATTCCGTCGCTAGAATTGTCAATCCGGCGGGTATGACGAGGAATGCAGGCCCGGGCAGCACAATCAGGCAAATCCCAATCAGCAGCACCGTGCCGCCAATCACCGCCACGATCACCCTCCTTACACGCGGCACGCTGTTCAAGGACAGCCCGCCCATCATTCTGGTCATTAATTTATTCACGAGTCGGGCTTGGCCCACCGGAACCTACACGGCTTTGCGCCCGACTCAAAATTAAATGTTGTCTGGGGTGAATGCGCCCCGCCCGCTCAGACCAGCTTCTTGTACTCCTTTGTCGCTGCGAGTTTCGCCACCATTTCCTTGATCTTCTGCGCCTGGCTCTTGTGCGCCAACAGCGTGGCGTCATCGGTTTGCACGAGAATGGAATCCCGCAATCCCACCACTGCAATCGGTGTCCGGTTCTTCGTTCGCGCGTCGAAAATAATGTTCCGCGCCGCATCCACATGGATGAAATCACCCACCGCGCAATTCCCCTCCGCATCCGGTTTGATATGCCGCGCCAGCGCCGTCCACGAACCGAGATCATCCCACTCAAACGAACCGTCGGCCACCACCACATTCTGCGCATGCTCCATCAGCGCGAAGTCGATGGAAATCTTTTTGATGCCTGGATATTCCTTCGCCAGCACTTTATCGAGCTTGGCCGGTTTGTTCGCCACCTTGAACCAGCGCTGACACGCCTCGAACATCTCCGGTTGATGTTTCTGCAACCCTTCGGTCACCGTCACAAACGACCAGATGAACATCCCCGCGTTCCAACGATATTGGCCGCTGTTCACGTATTCCAACGCCCGGTCGAAATTCGGCTTCTCCACAAACCGTTCCGCCCGGAAGAAGGTGGTCTTGTACGGCTTGCCACCCTCCGGCGGCGGCAACGGCGCGCCCACATGAATATAACCGTAACCGGTCGCCGGCTCCGTCGGCTTGATGCCGATGGTCACAATCGCCCGCCCGCGCGCCGCCAGATCAAATCCATCGGCCAGCACCTGTTGAAATTTCTTCTCTTCCGGAATGACATGGTCCGCCGGCAGCACCGCCATGACTGCCGTCGTGGACCGCGCCCCCACAATCGCCGATCCCAGCGTCACCGCCGCGCACGTATCCCGGCCGCACGGTTCGGCAATGACATTATGCTTGGGCAACTTGGGCAATTGTTTCCGCACGGTCGGCGCCTGCACCGCGTTGGTGATGATGATGATGTTTTTGAGCGGCACCAACGGCAACACGCGATCCACGGCCTGCTGTAGAAACGACCGCTTGCCCAGCAACGTGATGAGTTGCTTCGGCGTCTTTTCCCGGCTGACCGGCCAAAAGCGTTCCCCCTTGCCGCCCGCCATGATAATAACGTAACGGTCACTCGTATTCGGTTTCGCTTTCTTTTTCATGCTCAATGACTCCAATTTACATGTAACTCGCGCGGCGCGATTATTTTTTAATCGCATCCACCAACGACTTCACAAACTCCGTCACGCGCGGCACTAATTCCTTCCCCTGGCCATGCAGCGCAATTTGATGAACCACCGCGCTCCCCACCACAATCGCCTCGGCCGCCGCCGCCACGGTCCGCGCCTGTTCCGGATTTGAAA
>JAQGPA010000187.1 GCA_028293325.1 Pedosphaera sp.
CGAGGCTTTGGCGAAGGAGCATGCCCGCAGTGGCCTGTGACTGAGCCGAAACGAAGCCAAAACCCAAAAAGACCGCTTCCTTTTCAGCTCCCACCGAATGGCCACACTATTTCTTAAACCGCTCTAATTCCTTGCAACGCCCCCGTTCCCCCTTTATGAGAGGGGATCCAAATGAACCGTCCATTCCGATCTCGCTGGCTCTGGCTGGCACTCCTCGTGGTCATACTGCCCGTTTGCGGCCTGCTGTATCTCCGCAACAGCGTCACCAACGTCATGCATCCGGCCTTGGACACGCTTTCAAACGTCACTCTCGCCGACCGCTGGTCGCATCCCGAGATGCTGAGAATTCGCAAGCTGGGACCAAAAGCTATCCCGCCGCTGCGCGAGGTCTTGCGCGAAAAAGACAGCATGACGACCCGTTTCCTGCTTTGGACAAAGGCGAAATGGCCCGGTAGCACCAGGTATTTCCACTCCTTTCCGGATCCGCAAAAGATGTCGGAGCGTCGCTGGACTGCCTGCCAGGTGCTGCAAACACTTGGACCCGCTGGAAAATCTGCCGTGCCAGAGATCATCAAGGTTCTGCAAAGCAAGGATCAGGGCGATTCGAACGCGGGGGGCATGGCCCTATGGGCAGTTGGCATTGACGCCGCTGTGTGCGACAAACTCGATGCGGCTTTGGAGAACGGCACTCCGCAATGGGGAACCGTTCAAATCCTGAGCGCGCTTGGCAGCGTGAAGCCGCCTTCAGTTCGAACACTCAACGCCCTGACGGCTGCCCTGGCTGACACGAATACATATGTGCAGCACCAGGCTGCGCAAACTCTCGGCCAATTGGGCGTTGCCACTCCTGCGGCTCTCTCCGCCTTGAAAAAGCTCCAATCCACCTCAACCGATGACATGGTGGTGATGGACTCATCAATTGCGCTTTGGGAATTTGAAAAAGACGCTGGCTCCCTGCCTGCCGTCTTCCGCGTTCTTCAGGGCCAGCTTGACAAGCCGATGGTTCCACTCCCGGGCGGCGGAAGCGGCGGCCAGGGGGTCACGGCGGAGGACGAATGCTTCATGGCAGCGGGCGAATTGTTCTCCAAAATGAAGCTGGCCGAACCGGATAAATCCAAGGCGCTCGGCATGCTCGACTCGTGGTGCGGGAAATCGGGCCGGATTTTCGTCCGCATGCTGCTGCTTCCCGCCATGATGGAACTTGGCTTCCCTCGGGAGAAATGTCTCGCCGTATGTACCACGGGTTTGGCACAGCCGGAAGATTATTATCGTATGCAGGCGGTCGGGCTGTTGGCGCAGGTCGGTGGCAAATACCCGGAATCTGAGATTGATCTCGATGCGCTGCTGCGCGATCGCGAAGTCGGCGTCCGCGTTTACGCTGCCGCACTCTATTGGCAAAATAAGAAACAGGCAAAGGTGGTTGTCCCGGTTCTTGTCGAAGCCCTGAATCGCACCAAGCATCAGTCCTATTATTACGACAACCAGATTCTTCCTGCCGCTCTGCGTGTGCTTGGCGACATTGGCCCGGAAGCTCGCGACGCTGCCAGCGATTTGGACACCGTTACCCGCGACCCGAACCCCGCCATCGCCAAACTAGCCACTGACGCGCTCACGAAGATCCGCCGGTAAGTGACATGCCAATTATGGAGTACTTCGTCGTATTCCGGGGTTCGCTGGTCGATAATCGATGAAGCAGTCCGGTTTCACCGCGTATTGAGAACGCGAGTTTTGGCGAGTTTCAGCAAATACTGGCGAGTAGTGGCGAATAGTTCTGAGGCTCGCCGGTTACTGACAGTTTCACTGACAGTGGCCACTCCGACCGGCGAAACTCTTTGATGCACGTGCATCAAAGCTTGGAGGCGAGGGTCGGAATCGGGTCGCTATGACCACTGCTGCCCCAGGAACCACTCGTCTGCCTCCAAGTCGTGCTTGAGCAGGTATTCCCGTTCGTCAGTGGCCCGCACCTTGAAATAATCGGCTTGTGGCCACTCCGGCTTGCTTTCGACCTGGTACCACCGGTCGAGGACTTCGCCCACCTCGATGGACCGTTCTTCCCAGGTAAATCGGCGCGGTGTCTCACCCGACTTGGCTCCGGCGTAGCATTCGACTTGGATCGGAATGAGCCTCATCTTCTACAGGATCATAACTTCTGCCCTGACTTTTACCAAATCCGCTCGGGTAAGACAGCCGTCAGGCTTGATGGACCTGCGGGAGGCGAAAGGGACTCGGCCGGACGACGAGGGGTCGCCGTCGCACTTGCTACCCTTGGTGTTTGCACAAAACGAACGTGTTTGCGCTAATTCAACCAACCTGACAGACTACTGCTGAAGCAATGAACGGTCCCCTCGCACAATTTGTGGCTCTCACCTGTCACGCAAATGCAGTCTTGCACGGTGCAACTCTTCAGGCCGAAGGAGATTTCAGCGCCCCGGCAAGCACATCGCGGAGCGGCTTGGGCGGCCGGCCGCCAAGGCGCTCGACGTCGCCGGTCACAATGTCGAACGCACCCACCGCGAAGCTCGCCTGGATGCTGATGGCGATGTTGACGACCTCCACCGGCAGACCCGCCTGCGTCAGTCCGGCGCGCAGTTGCTCTTCCGTGATGGCAAGGAACGCGAGCGGCCGGCCAGTGATTTCGGCGATGAGGGCCGCGCGTTCCGCACCCGACAGGCGCTCGGGGCCGGTAGCGTTGTAGATCGCGCCTGCATGGCCGTCGCCGATCAGGATTCCGGCTGCGGCGGCCGCCACGTCACCGCGCGCAACGAAAGCAACCCGGTTCTCGGCCAGCCCGGTCAGCACGCCCTGACCCAGCGACGCCTGCGCCTGCTGCACGAAGGATTCGGCATAGAAGTTCATGCGCAGGATGGTCCAGGCCGGCGCCGTGGCGATAAGATGCTGCTCGCCCCGCCAGTAAGAGGCGCTGAGCGCCGGCTCCTCCTCCTGCCGTGCGCCCGCGGTCGACATGAAGACGATATGCTTGACGCCCGCCCTCACGGCCGCGTCGATGGCAGCGACGTGCTGCGCCGCGCGCTTTCCGGGTTCCAGGGTCGGGATGATGAGCAGACGATCGAGACCCGCATAGGCCTCCGCAAGGCTTTCGGGCCGGTTGTAGTCCCCAAACCGGCCCTGGGCGGGCGCAGTGATGGTCTCGGGCGTGCGCGAGATCGCCACTACCTCGTGACCGCCGGACCGTTGCACGAGTTCCGCAACCGTGGCCCTGCCCAAATGACCGCTCGCACCGCTCACACCGATTTTCATGTTTAGTCGCGTTTTCATAATTGCGATTCGCAGTGAGTGACTGGTTGCATTTAGGGGTTCTGGACCGGGACATTCAGTCGAGTCCACGTCGAAAACTTGGTCGGTTGCCTGCCTGCTATTTTTTTAGCGAGCGCAATTCGGTCGGACGAATCCGAACCTAAATAGGTATGAGCTTGGAAGTAGCTGAACATCGCGGCGATCTCCGCAGCTCCAGGAAAGAGAGTGGCGAAGACGTCGGCCGGGACCTGCGTGAAGGAGAAGTTGTGACCCTGTCGATTTAGCGTGTCGACGATTTCGTTGAAGCTTATGAAATCACCGACGAGTGGCAGATACTCGCCATTACCGGCCTGATCCGGCTGTGCGAATGCTCCGGCAACGATGCTGCCCAGCTCGCTGATGTCGCCCATGTGAATGCCGCGCACAGCTGGATCCAGAGAAAGAGCCCAGCCCAGGGATCGGTCCGCCCGCTTTTGCGGAGCAAGGGAGCCCACAAGGTTCTGGTAGAAGAAAGGCGCGATGCCGAACGTATGATTCGCAAACCCGGCTTCCTTGACTATCCGATCGATCCTGGCCTTGCCGGTAAAGTGCGGAACGCGGAACTTGCCGCCGCTGATCGCTTCCACATCGGGCAGCGTCGACCAGACAAAGTGTTTGACACCGGCATTCCTGGCAGCGCGTACCGCCGCCGTTGCCTGCTTGAGCTCGTCGGTACCCTGTTCCCAGAAATTGGTGACCAGAAAAACGCCGTGTGCCCCTTCAAATGCAGCTTTGAGGGTTTCCGGGCGGTCCAAGTCTGCTTCGACAACTTCGTCGGCGAGTTCGCGATGCTTGCCTGGATTGCGCGTCAGAGCGCGCACCTTGAATTGGCCTTGGGCTTGCAGGGCACGCACGACCGCGCCTCCCTGCTGCCCCGTCGCGCCGATCACGGCGATCAGTTTTCTACGGTTGAATAGCATGTCTCGGTTCCTTCTATTGACGCATTACGGGGCGCTTCGGCGATGGGCTGTTTCCGTTGGAATCCGCCCGCGCAACCATGAGAGCGCTTGCCCACCAGTGAAGCTCGTCGAGCATGGTCTTCGAGTTCTGCTCGAGGTAGGACAGCTCCTTTATGTCCTTGCCCTGCTGCAACAAGGCCATGAAATCGGCGCCCTGGATATGGACGCCGGCGCGCGTCGGAGCCATTTGCAGCTCCACGCAGTTCAGTCTCAGCTGCTCGATTGAACGGGCCGCCCCGACGCTTCCGTATCCCACGTAGGCGGCCGCCTTGCGGTTCCACTCCGGATAGGCGTAGTCGATGGCGTTCTTGAGTACCGCGGGAATCCCGCGGTTGTATTCCGCAGTGACAAAAACATACCCATCGAACTCGGCGACCTTCTTCTGCCAGCGCAGCGCCACTTCGTTCTTCGACGGCACCCAGGCATTCGAGGCCGGCTCATCGAAGAACGGCATGGGGTATTCGCGCAAGTCGACAAGCTCCACGCTCATGTCCGCTCTCGCCGCTGCGATGTCGTAGATCCACTTCGCAGGCTTCTCGCCGAAGCGAGTGGCGCGGGTAGTGCTGATGATCACTGCTATCTTGGGCTTTGCCATGGTCTCGGAGGTGCGGAGAGTACAGTTCCCTCACGTGCGTTTTGTGGTCTTCGGGCCTTGCCGGTCGACCGTACTGTGTCGGACATTTCCTTGCCTCATTCTGGAATTGGGGGACTGGCAATACCATATCGCCGCGTTTCCAATCGTGCTAGCCTATATTTTTAGATATATATCATCGTTCGGGCCGATAGATGCTTGACG
>JAQGPA010000204.1 GCA_028293325.1 Pedosphaera sp.
TTGCGGTTCGCCAGGTTCTGCATCACGTCGCCCATCGCGTCCTTGGGAATTTCCAGGAACAGTTTTTCAATGGGTTCGAGCAACTTGCCGTCCGCGTCCTTGCGGTAGATGACTTCGGGGCGCGAAACCAAAACTTCGTGGCCCTCGCGGCGCATCTGCTCGACGAGAATCGCGATTTGCATTTCGCCGCGGCCGCTGACGTTGAAGACGTTCGGCTGGTCGGTCTGGGAAATGCGCAAGGCAACGTTGGTGCGGATTTCCTTGACCAGGCGATCCCAGATGTGACGCGCGGTGACGAGCTTGCCGTCCATGCCGGCGAGCGGGCCATCGTTGACGGCGAACTGCATCTGAATCGTGGGCGGGTCAATGGGCACGAATGGCAACGGCGCGCGGTCGGGGCTGTCGGTGATGGTTTCACCGATGAATGCACCTTCGAAACCAGCCAGGCCGACGATGTCGCCGGCATGGGCTTCGGTGATTTCGATGCGTTTCATGCCCTCGAAATGATAAATGGCGGTGATCTTGCCTACTTCTTTATGACCATCGCCGTGAATGCAAGCGCCGGGGTCGCCAACTTTAACCTTGCCGCAGACAATTTTTCCCAAGGCGATACGACCGACGTATTCAGAGTAATCAAGATTCGCAATGAGCATCTTGAAACCGTCGCCAGCCTGGGCGCGCGGCGGCGGGATGTGCTTGATGATGGCGTCGAACAACGGTTCCATCGTGCCGCTGGCGTGGGTGATTTCGACCTTCGCATAACCTTCCTTCGCACTGGCGTAGATGACCGGGAAATCGAGCTGCTCATCGGTAGCATGGAGCGAGACGAAAAGGTCGAACACGAGGTCAAGGACCTTGTGCGGGGCGGCATGTTCGCGATCAATCTTGTTGATGACCACGATCGGCTTGGCGCCGGCTTCGAGGGCCTTGCGGAGCACGAAGCGCGTCTGCGCCTGGGGGCCGTCCACGGAATCCACGACGAGCAGGACGCCGTCAATCATGTTCATGATGCGCTCGACTTCGCCGCCGAAATCGGCATGGCCGGGGGTGTCCACGATGTTGACGTGATAATCCTTGTATTTGAAGGCGGCGTTCTTGGCGCGGATGGTGATGCCCTTTTCACGTTCGAGGTCCATCGAGTCCATCAGGCGTTCTTCATGAGCCTGGGCCTGGTTGGCGCGAAACGTGCCGGACTGCTTGAGCAAGCAATCCACGAGCGTGGTCTTGCCATGGTCCACGTGGGCAATAATGGCAATGTTACGAATATGTTCCATATAGTCTTTCGGTCAGTCTTTCGGTCGAAATCGAGTCGGCTAATGTGCCAGAGAAGGAGGAAAGGTCAAGCCCTGGTTTGGGATAAAAAGTTGTCGAATGCCAGGGGTGGATTTTCGTGAAAAGCCCGGTGGCGGACTTCACCCGAAATGGACCTTCTCCTGCCCAAGCGGCATCAACTGAACGCTACCAATAAATATGGCCTGAAATGGGGATTCGCGCAAAGTGTTGTGACCGTTTCGGCTTCTTGTTACAGTTCGGGCCATGGGTGATCTGGTAACAGCGTCTGACTATCTGCCAACTGGTTACAAAGGCGTGCTGCTGGTTCTTTCCGTGCCGGGACTTTACTGCTTGATGGTGTTGTTGGGCCGATATTTAAAACGGCGACACGGCGTCAAGCTCGGGTATCTCCATCATCTGTTTTCGTTGGGAGTGGCCATTTGGGTTCCGGCGGCATTGTTCGACCTGGATTTTTCCTCGCGCCAGCATGTGGGAGCCGTAACCGTCCTGTTGGGCGCAATCTTTGTCATCGCCCTGGTTGATCGTTATGTGTGGGATCTTTACTTCCAGCAACGGCATCACGTTCGGGTGCCGAAATTTCTCAGCGAAGTGGCGCGGCTGACCATCGTGCTGGTCGCGATTTTTCTCGTCCTGGACATTGGTTATAAACAGACAATCCATGGCCTGTTGATCGCCCCTGGAATTGCGGCGGTGGTGATTGGTCTCGCCATGCAGGATTTGATGGGGAACATCATTTCGGGTATGGCACTGCAAGTCGGCAAGCCATTCAGACACGGCGACTGGCTCATGGTGGACAACCGATATGCGGAAGTGATGGAGGTCAACTGGCGTTCGACCAGATTGCGGACCATTGATGACATTTCCATCGAGATTCCCAATCGCGATCTCGCCAAGGCAACGATCGTCAATCTCAACCAACCGGAGCGGCGCCATGCCATGCGCATCCCGGTCAACATCGATTCCGCGGCGGCGCCCACGCGGGTGAAGGATGTGCTCGCGCATGCGGCCGCAAATGCCAAGGGAGTGGCGCCCGAACCTAAACCAAAGGCCTACCTGAAAAACTTTGGTGATTACGCCAATGAGTATGAAGTGAAGTTTTGGATGGACGATCACGGCGCTTATAACGAAGTTTGCGACGCCATCCGCACGAATATATGGTACGCACTCCAACGTCACGGCATCAAGATACCCTTCCCGGTGCGCACGGTGCAACTGGAACGGCCCGCGCGCACCAAGCAGCAGGAAACGCAGAGCACGGCCCGAATCATTCTGCGCCAGCAAACGCTGTTCAAATGCCTTAACGACGATCAATTGGATACGCTGCTGCCGCGCGGGCGCGTGGTCCATTTCGGCCGCGGCGAGACGCTTATCCAACAGGGTGAGCGCGGGGATTCGATGTTCATCCTGGTGGACGGCGAGGCAAACGTGGTGGTGGAACGGAACGGCTCACCGACGCATGTCGCTGCGCTCAGCTCCGGTGATTGCTTCGGAGAAATGTCACTGTTAACCGGTGAAAAGCGGAGCGCAACCGTGGTCGCGCATACCGATTGTGAAGTTGTGGAAATTGGCAAGACGGTGATCGCGCACAGCCTGAAGGAGAACCCGGAGTTGCTGGGCAAACTGAGCGAATTGCTGGCGCGGCGGCAGATGGAGACCGAGGGCATCGTGACTGCCAATACCCGGCCCAGCGTAGCCGAGGCCAAACAGACCGAATACCAGGCCACGTTCGTGGACAAACTCCGGTTATTCTTTGAACTCTAAAGCGCATGATGGCCGGGTGCGAGGATTAACGACGATGACCGCCTTTGCAGCCGCTTGATTCTCAATTGTGAGCCCGCAATCAAAATATCGATTGTCACAGCCGCAAAAATCACGGTCGAATTTTCTTTATTGGCTGCTGATTCTGGCGCTCCTCGTGTTTCTGGGCTGGCTCTGGTGGCAGTCAGGGCATCCGAGCCGTAAAGTGGTAAAGACTGCCAAACCTGTCGAAGCGAAAGCTGCGCGTCCCATTGCGCCACCCATCAGTGCGCGGGCGGTTAATGCCGGCGCCTGGCCGCGACCAGTCCAGAACATGCTGGAGGCGCAACTGGCGTTGGTGGACGAGGGTATTTCCTGTGGCTCGCTCGATGGCGTGGCCGGCTCGCAAACTCACGCGGCATTGGCGGCCTTTCAGCGACAGGAACATTTGCCCGTCACGGGCGAATTGGATGCATTGACGCGCGAGAAGCTGCTGTTAAATGAGGCGCCCTATACGACCTACATGATTTCCACCAACGACCTGGCGCGACTGCAGCCAATCGCCGCAACGTGGCTGGGTAAATCACAACAAACCGCACTGGATTATGAAAATATTCTGGAACTGGTGGCGGAAAAACATTTCGCGCATCCCAATTTCATCCGTCGGTTAAATCCGGCGATGGATTGGACCAATGTGGTTGCCGGGACCGTCGTGCAAGTGCCCAATGCGACCTATCCGGAGCCGCAGGGGAAAGCGGCCTTTATTCAAATTCATCTCGCGGGCAAGACGCTGGAAGCGTTTGATGCGGACACCAATCTGCTGGTGCATTTCCCGTGCAGCATCGCCAAACGCGTGGAGAAACGGCCCGTGGGTGAATTGCACGTGGCGGCGGTGGCGCCCAATCCCAATTATACTTTTGATCCCGATGTGTTTCCCGAATCACCCGAAGCGCACGAATTGAACCGGAAGTTAATTTTGCCACCCGGCCCGAACAATCCCGTAGGCGTGGCATGGATCGGGCTGGACAAGCCGGGTTACGGCATCCATGGCACGCCGCGGCCCGAGGATGTGGGGCGGACAGAATCGCACGGTTGCTTCCGGCTGGCGAATTGGAACGCGGAATACCTGGTGCGTCTCGTCACCGTGGGCACGCCGGTGTATGTTGTGGAATGAGGGAGGCTGCGGAAGCCGGAACTGAATGAGTGCGAAGTACAGTTTTCATCTGCGAAGCGAGGACCGGCAGCGCGAGTTACCGCAAAAAATCATCATTGGCCGGCAGGATACCGAAACCCTCACCCACGTGGCACTCAAGTTTCTGGCGTATCTGCTTTTTTTTCGCGAGCGGCTGCAAATTGAAACCAACCTGCACATGAGCGCCATTCCGTTCGTGCCTGACCTGGTGCAATTGGATTACGAGCTGCGCCCCAAGCTCTGGGTGGAATGCGGCGAGTGCAGTGTGACCAAATTAAACAAGCTCGCCGTGAAAGTGCCCGAGGCGGAAATATGGATAATGAAGCGTTCGCCCGCCGCCGCGGAACAACTTTTCCAAGCGATGGCAAAGGAAGAATTACGCCGGGACCGTTATGAATTGATTGGATTGGATGAGGAAATGGTCGATGAATTTTGCGGGTTACTGGCGCCCCGCAACGAACTGCTCTGGGTAAAGGGGGAATGGGACCCGCCCCAGATGCAATTTGATTTTAACGGCCTTTGGTTTGACGCGCCCTTCACCCGGCTGCGCTTCTGAGCGCCCGGCAACTCAGGGCCGCGGCCATAACCGCAACCAGACGCGTTGCGGGGATTGGATCAGGATATCGCGCAACAACGCCTCCATGCTGATGGCCTCGGGTTCGTGCAACCGGCGCGCCAGGATGAACGCAACAAAAAACACCGCGCCCGCCGCGGCAAAGAAAACCGAGAAACGATTCCACTCCAAATAAAACCGGACCACTTTCCAACTGCCCACGGCATCAATCAATAATCCCCACGCGATGGGGGCAAGACCGAGGCAGACACTGCCGAGCACCGAGTAAATCGCAAAGAAATGATTGCGGCCCATCACCGGGATAACGGCCATCGCAAGTCGGGTGTTGGCCATCTGCACCAGGGCGGCGAACAAACCCATCAACAACTCCAGCACCAGCACAATCGGCAAGCGGGGAGCCAGGAGCCGGCCCGCCAACGCCAGCCAGCCACCGAGAATTAAAATCCAAAGGATGAACGAAAAGCTAAGCACCGGTTTGCTGCCGAGACGGTCGAGGCGCGAGCCCAGAAACCAGAGGCTGCTCAAGCCGCCCAGAAACATCACGGAGGTGACGAGCAGGATTTGCTTCTCGCTCATGCCCGCCTCCACTTTCAGATAGGCCACCGTGAAAGCAGTGATGCCGCCATAAGCGACCGACCAGCCCGCCACCATTTTCAACAATTTTTGAAACGGCGCATAACGAATCATCTCGAGCCACGGGACGCGCGTGGTGGCAGTGCGAACTTCATCAGGGATGGAAACATCAGGGATGCGTTTGAGAAAAATCAAACTGGTGGCGCCCATCAGCGCGCTGAAGACAAACAATACAGAGAAGCGCCAGGGCTGCGGAGCCTCACCCAGGCAGAACGCGGCAACGACAAAGGTCAGGAAGCTGGCAAAATTGGAATAAGCCGCATCGCCCACCAGATATTTACCGCGTAAATTTGGCGGCACCAGGGCGGTGATCCACGGCAGCCAGGCGCAACTGGAAATGCCGCGGGAAAGATTGAAGCAGAACAACAACATCAGCAGCAACGCGAGGCGACTCTCAGCAGCCAGGAAAACGCCGGTCAGGGGGACGAGCGCCATCCCAAAAATAAACAGCACGCGCGTGCCCCAACCGCCATAAACGAAACGTTTGTAGCCGATGCGATGCACGTAGTTCGCGGCGGGAATCTGGAAGATCACCAACAATGGCATCATACCGACGATGATGCCCAGGACCGTGGCGCTGGCATCCAGCGTCTTGGCGTAGAGCACCATCGGACTGCTGAGCACAATCTGAAAGGAGAGCGCATTAAAAACCGCGAACAGAAAGGCGTTGTTCAGGCCTTTGGGGAAGGAATTATTTTCAGTTTCGGTATTCACTTTGCAAAAAATGAAAAGCAGCCGCCCGCTTTTCGGACGGGAGCATACGTTAGTCCAGCCAGTTGTGCGAGTGTCCAAAAAGCCGGCCAGCCCGGCAAAATCGGCGCAAAATTTCTGCCGCGTTTTAGCTGCCGTTATTCGGCGATTTCAACCGGCAAATTACTTGACATAATGACCTCAAAAGCTAACCTAAACGCAGTTCACACGTTTTATGAGAAGTACCCGAGTAGTGTGCATCATGCTTCCCTCGGTCGGCACGGAAGCCCCGCTGGTTTTCAACCGGACCGCACCCTCGCAAAAGCACCTGACCAGCACCTGGCAGGTTAACTTCAATTTTCGGCAAACCAGAATCTAATTCATCCCTGATCAAGGTTTCCCTTTATGCGTACTGGCCTGAGAAAACCTGTTGAACGTGCCGGCTTGTGGATTTTTTTGTTCGCCATTCTGCTGGGAACGAGCTCGCTGCACGCGCAGATGATTGACTCCAACCTAAATGGGATGAGTGACATTTGGGAGTTGATGTATGGCGCCAGCGGTCTTGACCCGAATGCGGATAGTGATGGCGACGGAGTGATCAACCGGCTTGAGGCCCTCGCCGGGACAAATCCTTTGGACTCAAATTCCGTTCCCCGCATCGCGCTCATGTCGACCGCCGGCACAAATTTTAGCGTGATCATGCCAGGCGCACTGGGAAAACAGTATCAATTGCAGAGCGCACTAATGCTGACCAACACGGGCTTATCGGCCTGGAGCAATGAAGTCAGCATGGTTGCCCGAACAAGCGCCGTGGTAACCCTGACCGTGCCGGCCAGCGTGACAACAAAATTTTTCAGGATTGCCATTTCCGATGTGGACACTGATGGAGACGGTGTAAATGACTGGGAAGAATATCAACTCGGCCTGGATCCGACTCAGTCGGCCAGCAACGGCCAACTGGATGGAAACGGTCTGCCGATGAACGACCGCACCTATGCCACGAATCGGCTGGCTTCGCAGAATGTCATAACCATCACGGCGAGCAATCCAACCGCCACGGAGCCAGACTTTGGGCAAAGCGCCACCGACCAGGGAACCTACACCGTAACGCGCGGTGGTTTTCCCCTGAACGCCATTACAGTAAGCCTGACCCTGGATGGGCCGGGAACCGGGTTTGCGGTGGAAGGAGTCGATCATATCACCCTGCCCCGCCTGGTCAGTTTCCCAGTCGGCGTGAGTTCGCAAAACATCACACTGACACCCTTGGCCAACACCAACCTGATGTCACCGGTCGTCGCCACGATGAAATTGCAATCCGGGCCAGGTTACGCGAAAGGCTTGGCCACTAACGCCAGCGTGGTGATCTATCCGTCGCCGACGCCCACCGGCACCGGACTGACCGGTCAATATTTCACCAATTCCAGCTCGACCTACTCGAGCAACGCCAATTTTAATCCAACAAAACTGATAATGACCCGGCTGGATACGAATGTTGATTTTGTCTGGGGAACAAGCACCGCGCCAATCATCAATAGCGCCGGTTTTTATACCGTGCGCTGGACCGGACAGGTGCGGCCACAATATACGGAAACCTACACTTTCGATACCCGGACGGATGACGGAGTCAAACTTTGGGTCAATGATCAATTGATCATTGATAAGTGGGTAAATCAGAGTGCGACGGATTGGATCAACTCGATCGATCTTCAGGGCGGTGTCCGTTACAACGTTAAAATGGAATATTACCAAAACACTGGGACGGCGGAAGCGCACTTGTATTGGTACAGTCCCAGCCAGTCAAAACAGGCGATACCCACCAGCCGACTTTATCCATCAACAGTGCCACCCGCGCCGACCTCCGTGACAAGTCCATTGGCTTGGTATGGTTTTCTCGGCATCGCGTTCAGCAACGCTTTGGCCGCAGCCAATTCACCCACACTCTACACTGCCAGCGGCTTGCCGCCGGGACTGGCTTTGAATGCCACGAACGGCGTGGTTAGCGGCATGCCCACACTGGCTGGAGATTATCAATTCACAATTACGGCGAGCAATGCCGTGGGCACGGGGTCGTCAGTGCTTGACCTGCTCGTCATCGATACCGGCAGTTCCGTCACGCGCGAGATTTGGACCGGCGTTCCGGGCACGAATGTGGCCGACATCCCGGTCAATCTGCCGCCGACCAGCACCAACACCCTTGGGACGCTGGAAGGTGTCACGGATTTCGGTGACAATTATGGCGAACGCATTCGTGGATACCTGACCGCGCCGGTGACGGGGAATTATTATTTCTGGATTGCCGCGAGCGATTCGGCGGAACTCTGGATTTCCAATGACAGCGAGCCGGCCAACAGAGTGCGGCGTTGCTATGTGTCGCCGAGCGCCAATGCCACGCCGCCGCCGGCCAATGGCACAGGCTCACGCCAATGGAATGTTCAGCCAAACCAGAAATCCGGGTGGCTGGCGCTGGTTGCGGGCCAGCGTTATTACGTTGAAGTGCTGCACAAGGCTGGCGTTGGGGCAAAAGATAATTTTGCGGTGGGCTGGCTGCAAGACCCGAGCGGCACAAACAACGCGCCGAGCGGGGTGGTGCCGGGTTATGTGTTGTCACGTTTCTTTGCGCTGCCGCCGTCGCTGGTGCCGGGCGCGTTTTATGTGGCGAACATGCTGGCGGAAAATGGAGTCACCAACACGCCGGTTGGCTCAGCCACGCTACGCCTGAGCGCGGACGGCTCACAGGCGGTTCTAAATTTCACTTTCAGCGGTTTGTCGTCAGCGGTGACGGGTGAACACATTGACAATGATCCTTATTTAAGCAGTCCGAGCCAGGTCATGTTCGACATCTCAGCGGCCAAGCCACAGAACGATGGCAGTTATATTTGGAAGATCCAACCCACGGGAACCTTGACGAATGTGGCGGACATCCTGGAGATCATTAACGAAGGCAAGGCCTATATCACAATTCTGAGTGCCAATTATCCGGACGGTGAACTCACCGGTCACTTCACGCCGGCCGACGGCACACCGAGCTTCACGCCGCCGCCCGCGCCACCGGCTTGGACGGATGATCATGCCAACGCCAATGCGGCGTCACGTTTCCTGATTCAGGCGACCTTTGGACCGACCTCCAGCGATATCGCATCGGTGCAATCGTTGGGATACGCCGGATGGATCAGCAATCAGTTTAATTTGCCGGCCTCCCACCATCTGCCGGTTGTGATGACCAACATCAGCCCGGACCCGACGACACTTTTCCCAAGTTCTCTAACGTTCAACGCGTGGTGGCAGGAGTCGGTCACGGCGCCGGACCAGTTGCGGCAACGGGTGGCGTTTGCGTTGAGCGAGATCATGGTGATCTCCGAAAACGGCGTTCTACAAAACAATGCCCGGGCGCTTTCCTCGTATTACGACACGTTGCTGGACAATTCGTTTGGCAATTTTCGCACGCTGCTCAAATCGGTGACCTTGACGCCCGCGATGGGCCTGTATCTGGACATGCGCGGCAACGATAAGGGCAGTCTCATAACGGGGCTGCATGCCAATGAGAATTACGCGCGTGAAATTCAACAGCTATTTTCCGTGGGCCTGAACCGGCTGTGGCCGGACGGCACGCTGGTGATGGACTCGCACGGCAACCTGGTGCCAACCTACGACCAGAATGTGGTCATGGGCTTTGCCGCGGTGTTCACCGGTTGGAATTACTATCAGCCAAACCTGACCAACGGCCGTTCGCCGACGAGTTTCAGTCCCGGCGCAAATTACACGAACGCGATGGTGCTTGTGCCCTCCCATCACGATCTGGGCGCCAAACGCCTGCTGGACAATGTCATATTGCCACCGGCCCAAAACGATCAGGCTTTCTCGACGAATGCGAGCTATGACGCCTATGGTTTGCAAGATTTGGAATCCGCGATGGACTCCATTTTCTACAATCAGAATGTCGGACCATTCATCTGCCGGGAACTGATCCAGCGGTTGGTGACCAGCAATCCGAGCCGGGATTACTTGTATCGTGTGGTTCAGGTATTCAATGACAACGGCTCCGGCGTTCGTGGCGACATGAAGGCGGTCATCCAGGCAATCCTGCTCGATTACGAGGCGCGCAGCAGCGCAGCCTACACTCTGCCAACGTACGGCAAGCAACGTGAACCGCTCATCCGCGTCACAGGGCCGGCGCGGGCGTTCTCGCCGCCAGCGCCCATCAGCGGGACTTACCTTGAGAGTGGCGACCGGCCGATCACGATCACCACGAGCAGCATTCACCGATTGACCAACAGTGACACGATCTTCCTTGATTTCACGGATCCTTCGGGACAACCGGAGCCCAACACGCAGGCATACGGCGTAACGGTCACCGGCCCGACGACGTTCACGGTTAATGCCCCGGGGGTTTCGGCGGGCACTTATGGCCAGGTCGCAAATCTAATCACGGTAACTAATTCAGGCCATGGCTTGGCGGTGGGCAACTCTGTGTATCTAAGTTTCCTTACGGGCGGAGGTTTGAGCGGGTCGAACATGGTGGTCTCGGTACCGACGAGTTCGACGTTTACGGTGACGGCGTCCGATTCGGCCACACGTAACGGAAATTGCGTGTTCCCCAAGTGGACCAGCGGCGGCTTTATACAAAACACCACCAACAGCAGCGGCGTTGTACAAATCAGCACCAACCTGACCGTGAGCATTGCGGGCAATCACGGGCTGCATGTGAATGATTATGTTTATATTAATTTCGATGTGGGTGATGGCAGTCCTGACGGCATCTACCAAGTGCTGAGCGTGCCTGACAACATGCATTTCACCACCGTCAGCACTGTATCGACCAACCAAACTGACAACAATATGACCGTGCTTCCGCTGGTGGCGCCACCACTCAATCGCTCCGGGACCGTGCTGGTGCAGCAGAGCACCTGGAGTATGGGGGCCACGGACAGCGGCCTGGCCCAGACACCGTTGCGGTCGCCGACGGTGTTTAACTTCTTCTTCCCGGATTACAAATTCCAGGGACCGCTGGCCGCCGCGGGACTGACCACGCCGGAGTTTCAACTGACCTCGGACACGACGGTGGCCCTACAGATGAATTTCCTGGAAGGGGCGCTGCTCAACACTCACGACGGAGGCGATACCAATGGCTTGAGCAGCTTTGCAAGCGGGAATGGTTCGATCGCACTGGATCTGGCACCTTGGATGACACCCGCCTATACTTCCAACGCGGGGGTTCCGAGCCTGGTGGATGCGCTGAACACGTTGTTGCTCGGCGGCAAATTATCCGCCGGAGCCAAAACGTCGATTGTGAACTATGTGGCCAACAACACCAATTTCGCTTACACCACGCCCACGAACGCGCAGATGCGCGACCGGGTTCGCGCCGTGGTCCTGTTGATCCTCACCTCACCTGACTTCACCATCCAGCAATAGCCTTATGGACAAGAAAAAAATTTCCGTGCTGACGACCCGCCGCGATTTCATCCGCCAGGCCGCCTGCGCGGCGCTGGGCACGGCGGCGCTCACCTCTGCCATCCGGGACCTGCGCTTCATGAATGCCGCCGTGGCACAGAGCAATATCAATGATTATAAGGCGCTGGTCTGCATTTTTCTGGCGGGCGGCAATGATTCGAACAATCTCATCATTCCAACCATTCAGACTGAATACGACAACTACGCCGCCATTCGCACCCCTGTCCTGGCGATTCCCCTGAGCGGGACAGCCCACAACGTGCTGCCCATTTCGCCGCTCAACAGCGATGGTCATGGCTACGGGTTTCATCCCGCCTGCCCGGAGTTGGTGACCCTCTTCGGGGAAGGCAAACTGGCAACCTTGTTCAACACGGGCACGCTGGTTTTTCCCATGACGCGCGCCCAGTATCAGGGCGGCATTCTCAAGAAACCGCCGCAACTATTTTCACACGCGGACCAGGTCACGCAATGGCAAACCTCCATCCCGGACGCGGCACCGACCAGCGGCTGGGGCGGGCGTTGTGCCGATCTATTGGCTGCCGTGCAGCCCAATGCGCCCATCTCGCTCTCGGTGACGTTGGGCGGGGCCAATACATTTGAAGTGGGCAACATTGTTTCCCAATACTCCGTTTCGACTGGCGGGGCGATTTCCCTCGCCGGGGTGACGGGCCCTCGGCTGTCGGCCCTGACCAATGTTCTGGGTCTTCCCTATCCCAACATGCAGGCGCAGGCCTACGCCAACGTGGCGGCACACACGATCAATACCAGCACGCTGTTGAATAACGCCATTGCGGATAGCGCCTCAACCGTCTGGTCGCCCGCCTTCCCGACGAGCATTACCTCACCCACGGGCGGGAATGCTTTTAATTCGTCGCTGGGCCCGCAATTAAAGATGATTGCCCGGCTCATCAAGGCTGGCCAGAAGGATGCCGCCAGCGGCGGATTTGGCATGAAGCGGCAGATCTTTTTCTGCCAGGTGGGCGGGTATGATCTGCATACCAACCAGACGCCGGGCGCTGGTTCCACCACCATTGGCTCGCACGCCAATCTCCTGGCGGAGTTAAGCCAGTGCATGATGGCCTTTCAGCGCGCGATGGAATTGCTCGGCCTTTCCCCGAACGTGACCACCTTTACCTCCAGCGATTTCGGGCGCACGTTCCCGAGCAATGGCCAGGGAAGCGATCATGGCTGGGGGAGCCATCACCTGGTCTTGGGCGGCGCGGTCCACGGCCAAAAAACTTACGGCACCTTCCCGGTGCTGACAGTCAATGGGCCGAATGACACCAGCACCGGACGCTGGATTCCCACCACGTCGATTGACCAATATTTTGCAACCATCGCGACCTGGTTCGGCGTGGACAACAGTAATCTGGCCACGGTCTTCCCGAATCTAAGCCGTTTCTCGACGCCCAATCTCGGTTTTGTATGAGAAAGTGGCTGCCGTCTATCTTACTGCTTGCAGTCACAGCAGGATTGGTATTTTACCTCTGTTCGCATTCCGTCCGCACGCCAGTTCCGCAATCTGGGCCGACACCTGCGCCATCCGCTCAGACCATAATTGCGCCACCGCCGGTGGCAGCATCGGCCGCGGCACCGAGTAATAATTCCGCAGCCAATTCACCGGGAGCAAACAGCAAGGAACCTTCAGCGCCCGTGGCTGCGCCGACCACGCGCGCGGCGGCAGTCCCACCTGTTTCACCGGTGCCGGATTCGGAAAAGCTTGCGCCGGAGATAATGCTGGAAAATATGCGGACCACAGTGCGGCAATATGGCTTGAGGTTTGGCGGGAACCCGGTGGGCACGAATGAGGAAATTACGAAGGCACTGCAGGGCGCCAATCCGCAACAGGTGGATTTTCTCGCCAACCAACCTGGCATCCAGATTAATGAAAAAGGTGAACTGGTGGATCCCTGGGGCACGCCGTATTTTTTCCACCAACTGGCAGCGATGGAAATGGAAATCCACTCCGCGGGTCCGGACAAAATCATGGAAACGCCGGACGATTTGGTCATCAAATGAGTTCCCTCGCCACCGCGAAATCTTCCGCCCGGGCATGGAAACTTTATTCGCGTGATTGATTTTATGGCCATTTTGTGGCAAAAATCAGGCATGCGAATGGAGGTTTCATGAGCATCGAATTGCGAATGGGCACGCCGCAGGATGCGGAAGCGTGCGGCAGCATTTGTTTTAACGCATTCAAAACGATTGCGGAGAAGCACGGGTTTCCCGCGGACTTTGCTGCGCCGGAGGTGGCGATTGGATTACTCACCTGGCTGCTTTCACGCGGTGACGTGTATTCCGTGGTCGCGGAGCTGGATGGCCGGATCGTGGGCAGTAATTTTCTGTGGGAACATGCGATTATTGCGGGCGTGGGACCGGTGACGGTGGATCCCGAAGTGCAAAACAACTCGGTGGGACGGCGCATGATGGAGGAGGTGCTGAGGCGGGCGCGGGAGCGAAACTTTGCCGGCGTACGGCTCGTGCAGGCGGCCTATCACAATCGCTCCATGTCGCTCTATACGAAGCTCGGTTTTACGGCGCAGGAGCCGTTGTCCTGCGTGCAGGGTGCGGCACTCGGGCTGAAAATTCCGGGGCATGCAGTCCGGGCGGCGATGGAGAGTGATTTGGAAGCGTGCGGCCGGGTTTGCGGGGTGGTGCATGGGCACGAACGTGCGCGGGAGGTGCTGGAGGCGGTGCGGCAGGGAACCGCAACGGTGGTGGAACACGAGGGGCGAATCACGGGTTATGCCACCGTGGTGGGCTTTTTGGGGCATGCCGTTGGGGAGAGCAATGAGGATTTGAAGGCATTGATCGGGGCAGCGACCGCGTTCGCCGGAGCCGGCATGTTGTTGCCGACGCGCAATGGCGAACTGCTGCGCTGGTGCCTGAACCGCGGGTTGCGCATCACCCAGCCGTTTACGTTGATGAGCCGCGGGCTGTACAATGAACCGCGCGGCCCGTTTCTGCCATCGGTACTGTATTGAGCCTCAGGCGGCGTTGGAAATAACTTCGATTTTTTCGATCATTTTGCGGAGCTTCCGCAAGGCGAGATTTTGCAACTGGCGAATGCGTTCGCGGGTCACACCAAATTTCTGGCCGACTTCCTCCAAGGTCCGTTCCTGTCCGCCGTCGAGCCCGAAGCGATAACGCAGGATGGAGGCTTCACGGGGTTGGAGGCGGCTGACGAGGCTTTCGAGCATATCGGTGATGGTCTTCTCCTCGAGTTGCTCATAGGGGCTGGTGGCGTTTTCGTCGCGGACAACATCGGCCAAATGAGTGGAATCATCATCGCCGATGGGAGCATCGAGTGAAGCGGGCCGGGAGGAGGAAGCCCGCATGTCATTCACCTGGCGGACGGTGATGCCCAATTCAGCGGCGAGTTCGGGATCGGTCGGTTCGCGGCCGAGAACCTCCTGTAATTTCAGGGCGGTCTTTTTCATCTGGTAGATTTTATCCACCATATGAACCGGCAACCGGATGGTCTTGGACTGATTAGCCAGCGCGCGGCGAATGGACTGCTTGATCCACCAGGAACCGTACGTGGAAAGTTTGGCGCCCTTGGTCGGGTCGAACCGCTCGACGGCACTCATGAGCCCGATATTGCCCTCGTTAATCAAATCAAGCAGTGGCAGGCCCAGGTTTTCATATTCGCGGGCGATTTTGACGACGAGACGCAGATTTGCGCGGATCATCAACTCACGGGCTTTGGCGCTCCCCTTCTTGATCTTGCGGGCAAGGTCAATTTCTTCTTCCGCGGTCAAGAGTCGAACCCGGCCGACTTCCCGCATATACAACGTCATGGCGGTATTGCCATCGTATCCGGACACGCGTTCCTCGCCTGGAGGAACCTCCTGTTCGTAGTCCGAGACCACAGGCTCATCTTTCGACGAACGGGACTTACGCGTGGGCGGCTTAATCAATTCCTTGAGTTTTACCTTGGTCTTGACCGCCTTGCCTTTCGGGGCGGCGGGCTTTGGACGGCGGGAACCATTGATGGGGGCGGCACTCATTTGGCTCGGTAAGTTAATCATGGGTTAGGGTTTTGTTCGTGATATCGCCGCTAAAAGCGTCTGTGATCCGATATTAGATGCACGAGGAGTGAAAATGGTTCCCGCCTCGGTGCGATATAATGAACTCACGCGGAGCAGGACCCACAATGACCCCGGCCAATCACCACCCATGCTACCGGGCAGGCTCGCCGTTTATTCCCTTCACCGTGGCACATTTATCCGCGGAACCCGTTAGTTATTTTGTGGAGATATTGTAGGGGTGGAATACAGATGTCAAATACTGATGAAAGAAATGGCCAAGTCGAAAACCGCACTGCCGAGGCGGGTGAACGGTTAAATCCGTTCTTTGTTACAATTCCCACCGCTTGAGCCTGATGATCAGACCCGCGGCGCGCCATGTGGAAAACAACAGGGCCGCGCGAATTGCGCGGCCCTGGCGGAGTTCATTTCAGAACAAATGCGACAGATTAGAATTTGCCGCCGTAAACGGCGTTGTCGCCGAGGAGTTGCTCGATGCGGAGCAACTGGTTGTATTTGGCGACGCGGTCGGTGCGGCTCAGGGAACCGGTCTTGATCTGGCCGGCGTTGGTGGCCACGGCGATGTCCGCGATGGTGGCATCTTCGGTCTCGCCGGAGCGATGGCTGATGACGGCGGTGTAGGCGTTTTCCTTGGCCAGTTCAACGGCGTCCAGCGTTTCGGTGAGGGAACCAATCTGGTTCACCTTGACGAGGATGGAGTTGGCAACGCCGAGGTCGATCCCCTTCTGGAGGAACTTCACGTTGGTGACGAACAGATCGTCGCCGACGAGTTGGATTTTGTCGCCGAGTTTGTCGGTGAGCTTTTTCCAGTTGGTCCAGTCGCCTTCGGCGCAGCCGTCTTCGATGCTGATGATGGGATATTTGGCGCAGAGTTCAGCGTAGAAGTTGACCAGTTCATCACCGGTCAATTTGCGGCCGCTGCTCTTCTTGAAGACGTAGTTGCCATTGCCAGTGTAGAACTCGGAGCTGGCGACGTCGAGCGCGAGAAAGATCTGCTTGCCGGCTTTGTAACCAGCGTCCTTGGTGGCTTGCAGAATCGTTTCAATGGCGGCTTCGGCGCTATCCAGCTTGGGAGCGAAGCCACCTTCGTCACCGACGGCGGTGGAGAGGCCTTTTTTCTTCAGCACGGATTTGAGGGCGTGGAAGATTTCGGTGATGGCGCGGAGGCCTTCGGAGAAGGTATCGAAGCCCTTGGGAATGATCATGAATTCCTGGAAATCAATCGGGGCATCGGAATGCGCGCCACCGTTGATGACGTTGGCCATGGGGACGGGCAGGACTTTGGCGTTGGGCCCGCCGAGATATTTGAAGAGCGGGATGCCGATGGCTTCGGAGGCGGCCTTGGCATTCGCGAGCGAGACGGCCAGGATGGCGTTGGCGCCGAGCTTGGATTTGGTTTCGGTGCCGTCGAGCTGGAGCATGAGGCCGTCCACGGTCAATTGGTCGATGGAATCGACACCCTTGAGGACGGGAAATATTTTCTCGCGGACATTTTTGACGGCTTTGCTGACGCCTTTGCCGCCGTAACGCTTGGTGTCGCCGTCGCGGAGTTCGAGGGCTTCGTGTTCACCGGTGCTGGCACCGGAGGGGACGGCCGCGCGGCCCACGGCGCCGCCGGCGAGGATCACATCGACTTCAACGGTGGGGTTGCCGCGTGAATCGATGATTTCACGGGCCTGGATGTCAAGGATAGTGCTCATAGTAATTGTTCTGCTGTAATCAAATAGGGCGGAATAATAAAGTTGGGGGGAAATGAGTCAAGGACGGGGTTTTACGGGAGCGGGAGAATTGGGTTGCCAAAGGGGGGTGAACTGCCTAAAAAGCCTTTGGCAATGGAGTTTGCCGTCCCGAAAAGGGAAAACCGCCTGACCCGTCTTCAGAGCTGATAACTCCTGACAGTGGCATGATGGATTGTGCATTGGCAGGAGCTTTTTTATGCTGACTTATCTTTTGGTGGCTGTGGGGGGCGCGCTGGGTAGCGTGGCCCGGTTTTGGTTTTCCGGCGTGATTGGGCAGCAAATAGGCGAGACTTTTCCCTGGGGGACGCTGATCGTGAATGTCACCGGCTCATTTGTTATTGGTTTCTTCAGCACTCTCACCGGACCCGATGGCCGCTGGCTGGCGCAATCCAACGCGCGCATTTTTTTCATGGTGGGTATTTGCGGCGGTTACACCACATTTTCCTCGTTCAGCCTGCAGACGTTGAATCTGATGCGGGAAGGTGATTGGCTGAAGGCGGGCGCAAACTCGGTGGCGTCGCTTGTGCTATGTTTGGTTGCGGTCTGGCTGGGTCACATATTGGCCATGAGCATTAATTCCACCAAAGGACATTGATATGCAAATTCCTCACGAGGCGGTTGTCCTGCGCGTCTTCATTGGCGAGAGCGACCGGTATAAGCATCAGCCGTTGTATGAGGCGATTGTGCTGAAGGCGCGCGAGGCGCATCTGGCGGGGGCGACGGTGTTGCGCGGGCCGATGGGGTTTGGGAAATCGAGCCGGTTGCACACGGCGAAGATTCTGCGGTTGTCGATGGATCTGCCGATGGTGATTGAGATTGTCGATAGCGAAGAGAAGGTTCGGGCGTTTCTGCCATCGCTGGACGGGATGTTGGGCGGCGGATTGGTGACGCTGGAGAAGGTGGAGGTGATTGAGTATCGGGCGGGGGAAAAATAAAGTTGGGTTTAACCACGGAAACACACGGTCTGTAAACTCGAATCGAGTGCTCGTAAAATAGCAAAAACCATTGTAAAATCAAGGTAAATTCGCCATAATGCGCCACTATTTTTCATAATTTTTCTCTGCTTTCGCTGACAGTTTCACTGACACCAATCTTATCAGGAATCTTTAGGAAGAGGCTCAAAGATTTCTATGACCTCATACATTCCAGGATCGAACTTCGCAAGAGCAAGCGCCTGCTGCATAAAAGGCAAAGCGGTAGCATTCGCCCGCATCGCTTGGTAGTCCTCAATACTGCGCCATTGGGCATACATTGCGACTTTGGCACCGTCGAGACTGCGGTGGAGGGTGGCGGAAATGAAGCCCGGCACATGACGCACAGAGCTCTCGGTAGCTTGGATAAGCAGGTTAACCAGTTGTTGCTGTTTTTCGGGATCAACGTTGAAGACGTTGATAAAGGTAATGAGTTTCCTCTCTTTGGTGATTTTCATCATGATCTATTTCAGTTTTAATGGCTTGTTTAATCGAGAATTACGGATGTCGCGGGAAGTTGATTGTTGATCCATCTCTTTATGGCTACGTGGCCGCCTTTTTCGACTTCCACAAAACCCAAGCATCAGTGAGATGCTACTGCATCTTTAGACGATACAGTAAGCCGCTAAAAAAATCCATCTCAGGGTTGTCGAAGGCGCAATCCTGACCAATTTCCTTTCCGCACTGTCGGAAAGGGCACGAAGCGTTATCACCGGCGTTTGTCAACGCCGGTGATGGCGAAGTTTGAGCAAGTTCTAGTCAGTTTTGGCGAATTGTTTAATCATCCGCCCCGTGACTGACACTTTTGCTGACAGTGGCCGTCCATCGTGCAAGCAAACCCTAATAAACAAAAGGTTTTGTTAAACCCGCCACGGATCCCGCATGCGGGACGGATGAGGAGGGGATTTTTTACCGCAGATGGGACCGGATGGACGCAGATGCGGAAGGGGAAAAGCATTTTTACCGCGGAGGTGCTTCCGCACTGGCAAAGGGAGACGTGGAGGGGGAAGCCAAAAATTGTTTAACCACGGATGCATCCGCCGCCGCCAAGGCTATGGCGGACGGGATGGCGCGACAGGCACGGATCCGGCATGCGGGACGGATAAGGAAAAGTGTTTAACCGCGAACCACGCGAACAACCTTGCCTTTAACATTGCCGGAAAGGCGCCGATGACTATTCTACGAGCACTTATTGCATGATAGCCGAAAAAACCAGTGTTGCATACTTGACGGTGAAAGCATCGGCGGAGGGCGTGTCGGAAGTGAGCAAGGGGAGGATCCTGGTGTTCGTGAACAAGGCAGAGATCGAGCGGATTGAATTGAGTTCGGGCAGCGGAGCGGAAAATCCCGTGCTACAACTCGTCCTGGGGATTCTTTTGACCGCGTTGGGAGCAAGCGCTGTCGTGCCGATCTGCCTTGGAAACGGGCTGATGCTCAGGTATGGGTTAGGCTTCATTTTTTTTGGCCTGGTGGGTGTTTGGATGATTTTCGAAGCGCTGCAAAAGCGAACTTATCTGTTGGTGTCAACCCGCAAGGATCGTCGCAAATTATTTTTTAAAGGAAAAGTGGATGCCAAGCAGTTGGCCGAGTTTTTAGACGCGGCGCAGGAGAATTTTGGGTATCAAATCGTAACCAACCGGTCGGATGTGCTGGTTGGTTAGGCAGGGATATTTCGGCAGGTTTATTTTATTATCGAGTCGGGAGCAGTAAGAATTTTAGCGGCGGCTTCGGGGTCGATTTGCTGGAGGGCTTCGGATGCGCGTTTACGCACGATGGGGTCGTTATCTTTAAGCAATTCCATCAACTTGGGAACTGCGGGCTTTGCGGCTGCGCCAAACGACCCGAGGCTGCGGACAACGCTGCGCTTGAGAATCCAATTCGTTTGGTCATCCAGGGCGTTTATCAATGCAGGCACAACCAATTCCGGCTCAGCGTGTATTTGGCCGAGGGCCGAGACCGCGTCAAGACGCACGATTTCATTTTGGTCAGCGAGCGATTGAATCAAAGCCGGAATGGCCGGCTTGGCGGCTGGGCCAAATGATCCAAGATTGGTGGCAGCAAAGAATCGGATCTCAGCGCTACGATCGTGCAGGGCGTTTATCAATGCGGGCACGACCAGTTCCGGATCAGAGTGTATTTGGCCGAGGGCCGAGACCGTCTCACGACGCACGATTACACCCTGGTCAGCGAGCAATTGAATCAAAGTGGGAATGGCCGCACGAGCTTCGGGGCCAAATTTTCCGAGTGCTTCCGCAGCAAACCAGCAAATGGGAGAGTTCGTGTCCTGAAGTGACTTGGTTAACACAGGGACAACCAAATCGGGCCGGGAGTGAATTGAACCAAGGGCCTGAATAATGCTGGTGCGAAGATACATATCTGAGTTGGTCATTTCACTTAACAGTGAGGGAATGGCTGGCGCGGCCTCCAGACCGATCGCTCCCAAGGCACCAGCGGTTGAAAACCGTGAAGACACGGAAATATTGTCGTCGAAAACTTTGATCAATGCCGGAACGGCATTGCTGGCATGGGCACCCAGTATTGCAAATCCTTCTCCACCTTCGTTATTTTGAATCTCGGCAGAGATGTTATGGAATTTAATGACGGATTGCTTTTGAGCCAGGGCTATCAACCTGAGCTTTAGAGAGGAATCCTTGGCACGAAGCAGGCGCAAGAGGGTCGGGATGGCGTTGGTTCCAATCTGACGAATGGATTCGGTTGAATCGGGGTCCGATAAGGGTTGCCTGGCGGCTTCCAACCAAACGGTTAATGGCTGGCCTTGGTAAATTGGCTCGTTGGGCTGTGACAAATGCCAGAGGAATGCGCCGAGGAAGGCCAGTAGCGCAATTGCGAGCAGGATGCGGGAGCGGCGTTTCCTCATGGCGGGAGTGTGGGGGATTGGGGGGATTTCATGAAGGAGAAATTGCAGATTTTAGGGTGGGATTTTTACGCGCGCGGGGCGCGGAGGGGGACATTCAAATTCGGAGTGTGGAGTGTGGAGTGCGGAATTGGGAAAAGAAATTGGCTGTCTGGGTATGGCTGGGTTTTGGGCCTGGCTTTCCGGGCCGGTCGTTCTCGAATTGCTGCGGCTAGTGCAGCACATAGCCGCGCTCCGGGTGAGGCTGCGGGTGCTCCCGGCTGGACGGGGTTGCGACATGCTCTTGTCCAGGGTTGGGGCGGGCGTTTTTGCACGTTTGAATATTTCGGGGTTCAGCGGGCTGCCAGCCCGCGATACAGCCGACTGCCAGTCGGCGCTACGAGGGCGGGCGCGAAGCACTTTTGATTTGCGATTTGCAATTTGCGATTTTTGATTGGGGAAATGGGCTGGGCAAGTGCGGAATTGAGAATTTCACCACGAAGGGCACGAAGGTGGGGATGGGACAATCCCGCATGCGGGATTGAACTCCGAACTTGGAGGGGTTTTGCGCGGCAGGTTTTTTACAAATTGGGAGGTTGGAACGCATCAGGAGGCTGCAAATAAAGGGGATGGTTGGGTTTTTCTTTTATAAAAGCTGAGCGACAGGAGCGACACGAGCGACATCCAAGGGTTTGGGTTTGTGGTTGAATCGCCAACATGAACAAGAGAGTTCTGCGTTTAGAGTTCAGGGTTGGCGGAGATGCTTCCGGCTTCGCCACGGCGGCTATGGCGGACGGGATGGCGGGACAAGGGAGTGCGGAGTTTCACCGCGGAGAAGTCGCGGAGGGGAACGGCGTTCCGAGTTGGCGGAGGAGGAGTTTAGCCACGGACAGGGACGAAAGCGACGAAAGGGACCAAAGGGACGCACATGGACAAACGTGGACGGGCATGGACGGACACGGACGCGCGCGGATGGCGGCGGTGGCCGATGGTGTGTCGCGCTTACAGCGCTTGGAGGGTTATGGGCGGTTTACCTGGGCCTGCGCTCGCCGGTGCTCGCTTCAGCCCAGGCTGTCACATGGCGGGCTTTCAGCCCTGTGGAGATGCTTCCGCACGGGTCACCATGGGGACAAGAAGGTATCGGAAGGTAACGGAAGGTCAGTCAAGGTATCGGAAGGTAGTTTTTTTATGAGACAAGGTTGGTCAAGGTTCTGCCACGCCCTTCGGGGTGCCTGGAGTGCTGGCTTTTGGGTATTGCCGACGTTCCATACCTGGACCGTGCGGGCTGCCAGCCCGCGATACAGCCGACTGCCAGTCGGCGCTACGACCGAGGTGCTTGCGCACGGGTCCTTCCGGACTGGTCACCATGGGGACAAAGAAAAGATGTTTAGGGCTCAGCGTTCAGCGTTCCGAGTTTTCGGAGGGGTTCAAAAAGGAATTGTCGCGGGGGGCGATTCACGGCATTCTGCCCGACCTTATGCAGCAGGTTAACTTGGGCTTAATAGGCAGCGGCACTGTCGGCGGTGGCGTGTATCAGGCCATTCAACGGAATGGCGCACTGATGGCGTCGCGGCTGGGGGTGCAGTTGCGGGTGGCAAAAGTGGCCGTGCGGGACGTGCGGAAGGCCCGCGCCGTCAAGATCTCCCCTGCCCTGTTAACCACTGACTGGCAAAGTGTTATTGATGATCCGTCGATCAATCTCATCGGCGAATTCATGGGCGGAACGACCACGGCGCGGACGGTGGTATTGAATGCTTTCAAGCAAGGCAAGTCGGTGGTAACCGCGAACAAGGCGCTGCTTTCGGCGCATGGCGAGGAATTGTTTGCGGCGGCGCAGCGTTACGGGACGAATCTTTATTACGAAGCGAGCGTGGCGGGCGGTATTCCGATCATCAAGGTGCTGCGCGAAGGGTTGATTGGGAATCGCATCACGCGGCTGTATGGCATCGTGAACGGGACGTGCAATTATATCCTGAGCCGGATGAAATTGGAGGGAGCGGATTTTGCGGAGGTACTGGCGGACGCGCAACGACTTGGTTACGCGGAAGCGGAGCCGTCGCTGGACATTGATGGTTTTGACGCGGCGCATAAGACGGGAATTTTGGCATCGCTGGCGCACGGGTTTTGGGTGAACCCGAAGCAGATTTATGTGGAAGGCATTTGTGCCATCACGCAGCAGGACATTCAATTTGCGGGGCAGTTGGGTTATACTATCAAGCTGCTGGGCATCGTGAAGCGAGTGGATGCGGCGGGGAAACCGGGCAGTTACGCGGTGCAGGTGTCGGTGTATCCGGCGCTGGTGCCCAACACGCATGTGCTGGGGAGCGTCAACGGGGTTTTCAATGCCATCCTGGTGCGCGGTGACGTGGTGGGCGATACGCTTTATTACGGTCGCGGCGCGGGACAGGATGCGACGGCGAGCGCGGTGTTGAGTGATTTGGCGGATGCGGCGCTGGATTTGAAATGCGGCATCAAGAGCCGGGTGTGTCCGTTCGTGCCGCATGAACGGGATGGCGCAGTGCTGCCGATTGGCGCGGTGGTGTCGCGGTATTACGTGCGGTTGAGCGTCATCGACAAGCCGGGGACGCTGGCAAAGATCACGGCGATTTTGGGCGCGGCGAAGATTGGGATTTCGTCGGTAATCCAGCCCGAAGGACACGAGGGAAAAAGCGTGCCGTTGATTTTGATGATTCATGACGCGACGAATGCGAATATGGAAAAGGCGCTGGGCAAGATCGGGAAATTGGCCGCGGTGAAGGCGGCCCCGGTGATGATCCGCGTGGAGAATTTTGAATAGCCATGGGCGCACTTCTATTTCGCAGCACCAACCAGCAATCGCCCGCCGTTAACCTGCGCGAGGCGCTGCTGGCCGGCCAGGCGCCGGATTGCGGGTTGTATTTCCCGGAAAAATTTCCACGGCTCACGCCGGAAGAAATCGGCGCGTTCGCCGGGCTGCCTTATCACGAAATCGCGTTCCGCGTCTTGTCGCGTTTTACCGTCGGCATCATTCCGGACGATGCGCTCGCCGCGATGTGCCGCGACGCTTATAATTTCAACATCCCGCTCGAAAAAACCTACGACCGCGTCCACGTCATGCGTCTCGACCAGGGGCCGACGGCGTCTTTCAAGGACTTTGCGGCGCAGATGATGGCGCGCATGTTCGGGTATTTTTTGCGCGAGACCGGGCGGCAAGTCACCATTCTTACCGCCACCAGCGGCGATACCGGGTCGGCCGTGGCGCACGCGTTTCATAATGTCCCCGGCGTTCGCGTGATTGTGTTGTTCCCCTATGAAGAAGTGAGCGTCAGCCAGCGCAAGCTGATGACCACGCTCGCCGAAAATATCCGCACCATTG
>JAQGPA010000209.1 GCA_028293325.1 Pedosphaera sp.
CCGGGACGTTTCGCTTGAATCTGCGCCGTTCGAAGACCTTCGTACTCGCCGTAGTTCCATTCGACCAGATTGGGATCCACCTCGGCTACGGCCCCAAAGCCGGCCAGTTCGCAGGTGCGAACTGCCCGCTGCAACGGACTCGTGAAGACCTTCGCGAAAACGAGTCCGGTCAACCGCTTCCCAAGCCGTCGAGCGTTGCGTTCGCCATGCTCGGTCAGCGGCAAATCGGTAAGCCCCGTATGCTGGCCCGTGAGACTCCAGGCAGTCTCGCCGTGGCGCGCCAGATAAATTACTGGAAGGCTTTCGCTCATGTGATTGGGTCCGCAGCCCCCTGCTAACGGGAGCTGTTCGTTGTCGGTTCGGCCGGCCATGTGTCTGATGAATAGTTCCCTGAAATCATCCGCAGTTGCCGTGGGAAAGCCATTGTAAGTTCCGGCGTGGAGTGCTGCCCGGCGCCCGCGGCTGAATCGTTTTGTGGGGAACTGACCGTCATATTCAATCTCATCCTCTTAGCTAAACATATTAACCGGACACCTCGCTGTCAAAGACAGCTATTGTATTCTTCACCGTGGACGGCGTAGTCATGGCAACTGGAAATACGCGAACGAGCCGTTCGCGCTCCGTCAGCCGGTTGAACCGCGCGCCCGGTGGGGGTAACTTACTCTGTGTCGCAGGGAGCTTTCAGTTATGCACTATAAACCGATAGAGAATTACGGCGTGATCGGGGATCTGCACACGGTCGCGCTGATCGGGATGGACGGCTCGATTGATTTCATGTGCTTTCCACGATTCGATTCCCCGACGATTTTCGCCGCGCTGCTGGACGATCGCCGAGGCGGCCGCTTCCAATTGGCCCCGGTGTTGAAGCCGGCGCATCCCAAGCAGATCTACATGCCCGACTCGAACATCCTGCTGACACGGTTTCTCTCCGAGGCCGGGGTGGGCGAGGTGTCGGATTTCATGCCGATCATGGACCTGGGCCATGCCCACAACCTGGTGCGCCGGGCCAAAACCATTCGCGGCGACATGACCTGGCGCATGGTTTGCGACCCGCGTTTTGATTACGGCCGGGCCGGGCACCGCGTCGAGAAGAAAAAAAGCGAAGTGCTCTTCCACAGCCAAGGGCAGGACAAGACCGTCCTGCGCCTGCGCAGCGAAGTGCCGGTCCGAATCGAGAATGGGGCGGCGGTGGCCGAGTTCTGCCTCCGCTCCGACGAGTCCGCCGCCTTTGTGCTGGAGGACGCACGGCACCCGGGCTCATCCCCCTCTGCGGCGCCAGATTACGTGGCCGAGTCGTTCAAGGAGACGATGAATTTCTGGCAGGAGTGGATTCGCAAATCGCACTATCATGGCCGCTGGCGCAGCATGGTCCATCGTTCCGCCCTGGCGTTGAAACTGCTGACCTCGGCCCAGTACGGGTCGCTTGTGGCGGCCCCCACGTTTGGGTTGCCGGAGGAGGTCGGCGGGGTGCGCAATTGGGACTACCGCTACACCTGGATTCGGGATGCGTCGTTTACGTTGTATGCGCTGATGCGGCTGGGGTTCACCGCCGAGGCGGATGCGTTCATGCGCTGGCTCGAGGCCCGGTGCGTCGAGCTCAAGCCGGGCACGTCCTTGCAGGTGATGTATGGCATCGACGGGCGGCGCGACCTGGACGAGACCATCCTGAAACATTTCCGGGGTTACATGAACTCGCGCCCGGTGCGCATCGGCAACGGCGCCTGCGACCAGCTCCAGCTCGACATCTACGGCGAGTTGATGGACTCGGTTTATATCTACAACAAGTTCGGCGAGCTGATCTCCTACGATCTCTGGGGGCGCCTGGCGCAATTGATGGATTGGGTCTGTGAAAACTGGCAGCAGGCCGACGAGGGCATCTGGGAGGTGCGCGGCGGGAAACAGGAATTCCTCTACTCCCGCGTCATGTGCTGGGTGGCGATTGACCGGGGACTGCGCCTGGCCCAAAAGCGTTCCTTCCCCGCCCCGGTGGCCAAATGGCAGCAGGTTCGTGATGAAATCTACCGGGATGTCTATGAAAAGTTCTGGGACCCGGAGCTTCAAAGCTTTGTGCAATACAAAGGGGCCAAGACGGTGGATGCCGCCGCGCTATTGATGCCGTTGGTCAAGTTTATCGGCCCGAGCGATCCGCGCTGGCGCTCGACCCTCAACGCCATCAACGAGCACCTGGTTGAGGATTCGCTGGTCTATCGCTATTGCATCATCAAGGGAGCCGACACCGGTTTTCGCGGCCGGGAAGGGACCTTTACCGCCTGCTCGTTCTGGAACGTGGAGTGTCTGGCGCGCGCCGGGGACCTGAAGCTGGCGCGGTTCTATTTCGAGAAAACCCTTGGCTACGCCAATCACCTGGGACTTTATGCCGAGGAGTTGGGGTTGAAGGGCGAGCAATTAGGGAACTTCCCGCAAGCCCTCACGCACCTGGGCCTGATCAGCGCCGCCGATTATCTGGATCGGGCGCTGGATGCGGCGGAGGGAAGAGCTGGTTGAGGGATTGTCACTTGGACTGGAAGTGTTATTTATACGTCCTGAAATCCGAAACCCGAAATACTTGGGGAATATCGTCACGCCGTTCCCGCAAGCCAGGCAACTGGATGGCAATGACATTGAACCGGTAATTCCCGTGATGCAAATCGTCATTGCTTTCTGCCAACCGGCCTGACAGCCAGACTCATGACCAGTGCGAGCAAGGCCAGGCCGGCGGGCAGGCCCAAGGACTTCAGGCCTGCGGCCGCAAAGCACACCGCACCAAGGCCGGCGCCCGCGATGAAGCCAACGATAACCGGCCAGAGATGCTTCGCTCTATGACGCGCCTCGGCCATCTCGGCTGGATCATGTCCCAGCAGGACTTCGCTAGCATCCATGATGAAGCGCGTAAGGTTCGTCGTCATTACCGCAGTGGGGGGCACCCCATGCAGCGAAAGCTGCACCAGCGCGTTCTGGACGGCCATGGCCGCGACGCCCAGTTGGCCGGCAAGGAGCGTGCTTCGCGCCTCTGGATCCGGGTGGTGGTCAGAGGCGATGCCAAGGGCAAAAGTGCCTCCCAGCAGCAGGAACTGCAGCAGGAGCAGAGGCCGCAAGGAGTTGATGTCAAGCGCTTCCAAGCCAGCGACCAGCAGCCTCGTAAGACCGAGCACCAGGATGAAAAGCGGCAGGGAAAGGACGAGGCAGGTGGCGCCTGCTCCCCGACCCAGGATCTGTGCGGTGAGGATGACCAGATTGCCGGTAACGTGGGCGCTGAACAGGCCGAGTCCGAGAAAGCTGGTGACATCCGCGCTGCCGGCGATCATGCTGAGCACGACAGGGAGCAGCCTCGCACAATGGGCACCGTTGAGCTGCGATGCTGAGCCCTTCACGTCAAGGCGTTCGAGGGAGATTCATGCTCATGCGTGTAAAACCTGCGCTTTGGAAACAGGGACGGATGTGGGCGGCACATTTGCAAAAAGCGGGATGAGTCCCTCCGCCATGGTCGGATGGGTAAAGATGGCGTCACGCAACGCGGTATAGGGGAGTCCAGCAATCATCGCGACTTGCACACTTGCCATGATTTCTCCCGCCTCGACTCCGAAAACGCTGAAGCCAAGGATGCGATCGCTTCTGGTGTCAATGAGGGCTTTCATGAAGCCCCGGGTTTCGGAAAGCGTTCGGGCTCGCCATACCACGCTGAGCGGGACTTTCGCCAGTCGATAGGCAATGCCGCTCTCGTTGGCCTGCGTTTCACTAAGACCGACCTGGGCGAACTCAGGGTCCGTGAATATGCAAAACGGCACTTGCCGTCCGGTGGTCACGCGATGGCCGCCCAGGATATTGTCGTGCACGATGTGGAAGTCATTTTCGGAGATGTGCGTGAAGTGCGGGCTGCCGGCACACTCGCCCGCCGCCCAGACATCGGGCGCCGTTGTTTCCAGGCGCTCATTCACTTTTACGTGCCCACGGTTGGTTGTTTCCACTCCGGCGAGGTCCAAGCCAATACCGTCGGTGTTGGGCGTGCGACCCGCCGCGACCAGGAGATGGGTGCCTTCCAGGACGAGTTCCGAGCCGTCGCGGTTGGCGCTCAGTTTCACCGATTCACCGGATTTGCCTTCAACGCGGTTGATACGAGTGCTCGTGACCACTTCGATTCCCTCATCCCTGAACAACCCATGCAGGGCCGCCGAGATGTCCTGATCCTCGCGATGAACCAGGCGAGCGTTGCGGTCAATAATCGTCACCCGGCTACCGAAGCGGCGCATCGCCTGGGAGAACTCGACGCCGACAAAACCGCCGCCCAGGACGAGGAGATGTTCCGGAATGCGGTCGAGCTCCAGGGCTTCGACATGGGTCAAGGGGTTCGCTTCCAGAAGGCCCGGCGTAGGATCGATGGTCGCATGGGTTCCCGTGTTAATGACGACCCGCTTCCCGTGAAGGAGGCGTATAACGCCATCGGCAGAGGTAACCTCGATAGTTTTGGGTCCGGCAAAGCGTCCTGATCCAATGACCAGCTCCGCTCCGCTTTCTTTGTATAAATCGAGATGCAGGTCCACCAGACCGGCGACCATCTTGCGCTTGCGCTCACGCACGGCTGGCATGTTGATTTTCCAGTTGGCCTTGGTGATGCCGAATTCCTCGCTTCGCCGGAAGTAAGAAGCGACTTTTGCGCTATGGATGATGTTCTTGCTCGGAAGACAGGCGATGTTGGGGCAGGAACCTCCGACATATTTTCGCTCAATGGAGGCGGTCTTCATCCCCTTTTTGGCCAGGGTCCAGGCGATGAGCTTGCCTGCCGTCCCGCTGCCCAGCACGAGGAGATCGTATTCTTCCGGTTTTGAGCGAGTCCTCTGTTTATATTCCTGCTTTCTTGGTTTCATGATGTGTTTCTCCTGCTCCAAAGGAATCCTTACAGTCTGCTGGTCATTGCTCCAATGGAGAGTATACCCCGCAGGAACTGCATTCTGGCAACAAACCCATGCGAGGGTGCCGGAGAAATAAACCCCAGGGACTTCATCAAGGCGTCGGTCGTTTCTTTGGGCCGTTCCCCCAAAACCCAGTGTCCGGTATCTTTGAACTGATAGGCAATTGCTTTTGACCGTCCGTGTGCACTCAGCGCTGCGCGGGTGAAACGACTACGCGCAGCCAGCGCCGCTCTGGCTTCTGCCGGACAGAAGCTTCCTCACGATGAACATGCACCACTTTCCTGGGCAAAATGATCGGATTGGTGAACCCTGCACAGATTCCGCACACGAAGCGTCGGAAGCCGCCAAACTGGGCGTGTAGGAATTTGGGTTACGTCCAACAAACCTAACAACCGGCCTTCCGCCACTGTGGATTTCCATTTCGGTTATTTACACAGGACGTCAATCCCCCTACGGTGCCGGACGCCTGCGGTGAAACAAAGATACCGACGGTGAGTTAACCAACAAGCGAAAGATAAATAATCATGGGTGATAAATCCCCCAAATCAAATCAGAAGAAGTCGAACCAAAAAGCCAGCCAGACCAGTGCCGCTAATCAGAAGAAGCAGCAGAATACAGCCGCATCGGCGAAGCCCAAGAAGTAAGGGCGGGTATCCTTAAGATACGCTTTGAAAACGCGCTGCAGCCACCTGGCTCGCAGCGCGTTTTCATTGCCGGAAAATCACCGCGTATTAAGCGGCGCTGGTTGTCTTGTCCGTGGCATTGCCCTGGTCCAGGTTGACAAATTGCATCGTCCCGGGGAAATAGCAGACAATGTTGAATTTGTGAATCGGTTCCGCTTTCGCAGCGGCAAAGGCAGTCTGCGTGTTCGCAAACTTTTTTCCATCGGCAGGCTTTTTAGTCCATTTGCCATTCTCCTTGAGGAACTCCAGGCTCTCCGCGTCTTCGATAAGTATGTTCATAGGACATGATTGTCCGGATTGCCTGGCAATACAACCAACATCGGCGCTAATCGGCAGAGGGCTCTTTGAAAGTGGGCGCGGAAAAACGCAGCGCTTAATGCCGTTCGAATGAATCAAAGTTCTGCTGTTCCAGATTTTGAGCGGAACTTCCGGCTCATGGGGTGAATACCTAAGAGCGGAAGCAGGTCGAAAGGTGGTATAGAAGTCGCATGTTAGAGAATAAGAGCAAAGCAGAGTCGGCCACGCCGACCGAGCCCGAAACGACTTCATCCCGCGCCAAATCGAACACACCCGACACTGAGCGCGATTCGAGCCCCAAATCCGCGACCCCCATTGTTGAGCCCCTTTCCCGTCCCATTTACTCCTGCAAGCCCCATTCGCTCGCCGAGGGTGCGGATTAGCGCTTCGTATTGCTGCAAAGCGGTTCTGCTTCACTTCCACTTTATTTCGGCCTCCTGACGGTTCTCCTTCGGCACAGTATATTTCCCTGCGAAACTTTTTGGTTTATCTTGGGATTGGACGGGATTTGTCCGACCCTCCTCGTGTAAAGTGTAAATTGGGCTGGACAAACTCCGCCCGACCAGCGGCGATTCCTTAAAATTCCTGATTGGCAAGCGGAGCGATCCGTTGAATATTGTTCGCTCTTAACATTATGGCTGAAAGTAAGAAAAACGTTTACGACGAAAGCAAAATCAAAACGCTCTCCTCCCTGGAGCATATCCGGTTGCGCACCGGCATGTACATCGGGCGGATCGGCGACGGCTCCCATTACGACGATGGCTGCTACATCCTGCTCAAGGAGGTCATCGATAACGCCATCGACGAATACATCATGGGCCATGGCAAGGAGGTCCAGATCACCATCGAGGGCAGCACCGTGGCCGTGCGGGATTTCGGGCGGGGCATTCCGTTGGGCAAGGTGATTGATTGCGTCTCCAAGATCAACACGGGGGCCAAATATAACGATGACGTCTTTCAATTCAGCGTCGGCTTGAACGGCGTGGGCACCAAGGCGGTTAATGCGCTTTCCAAAATGTTCCTCGTGCGCAGCCATCGTTCCGGAGAATTTGCGGAGGCCTCGTTTAAGGCCGGCAAGCTCAAGGCGGACAAAAATGGCAAGGCGGCCAATGAACCGGATGGCACGTTCATCCAATTCGAGCCGGACCCGGACATTTTCAAGAAAATTGAATTTCGCACTGAGTTGGTTGAAAAGCGTTTGCGGCATTACAGTTACCTGAACACCGGTCTCAAGCTCATCTACAACGGCCAGACCTTTCAATCTCGACGCGGGTTGATGGACCTGGTGCTGGAGGATTTGCAGGCGGACAACAGCGAACCGATCTATCCCCCGCTCCATTACGCGAGCAAGACGCTGGAGTTTTGTTTCACGCACAGCAACAGCCGCTACGGTGAGACGTTCTTTTCGTTCGTCAACGGCCAATACACCTCGGATGGCGGCACGCATTTAAGCGCCTTCCGCGAAGGCTTGCTTAAGGCAGTCAATGAATACGCCAAGGGGAAATATGAGGGTGATGATGTGCGCGAATGCATGGTCGGCGCCGTGGCGATTCGTTTGCAGGACCCGGTATTTGAATCGCAGACCAAGAACAAGCTCGGGAACACGGAAATTCGTTCGGACCTCGTCAACCAGGTGCGCGAGGAGCTGCTGCATTTCTTCCATCGCAACAAAGAAGTCGCGGAAAAGTTGATGGCCAAGGTCGAGGACACCCAGCAACTCCGCAAGGAATTGCAGGAAGTCAAAAAACTCGCCCGGGAGCGCGCCAAGGCCATCACCATTCGCATCCCGCAGCTTAAGGATTGCAAGCTTCACTTCGACAAAGCCAAGGACAAGGGCAAAGGCTCAATGGTTTTCATCACCGAGGGTCAGTCCGCCGCCGGTTCGATTGTGAGCTGTCGTGACGTCATGACTCAGGCGATTTTCGTGCTCAAAGGCAAGCCGCTGAACGTGTGGGACCTCAAGCGCGATATTGTATATCGCAATGACGAAATGTACAATCTGATGCGCAGCCTCGATATTGAGGACAACCTGGAAGGTCTGCGTTATGAAAAAGTCATTCTTGCCACCGACGCTGACGTGGACGGTTTGCACATCCGCAATTTGCTGATCACCTACTTCTTCCGCTTTTTTGATCAGCTCGTGCATGATGGACATTTGTTCGTGCTCGAAACGCCGCTGTTCCGCGTGCGCAACAAGGAAAAGACCATCTATTGTTATTCGGAAGCAGAACGCGACACAGCATCCAGCCAGCTTGGCAAAAGCTGTGAGATCACCCGATTCAAAGGCTTGGGAGAAATTTCGCCCGCCGAGTTCAAACAATTCATCGGCAAGGAAATGCGTCTTAGCAAGGTCGAACACGCGCCGAAGCACGATGCGCAAGACATCTTTGGCTTTTACATGGGCAAGAACACGCCGGAACGCAAAGATTACATCATGGAGAACCTGGTCGTGCCCGTGGAAGATTGAGGAACGCCAACTAAGCCTGTCACCCCATAACTTTTTATTAAATGAGCGCAGCTAAACGCAAAAATAATTCCGAGCAGCCCGATTTGCCGATTCCGGAAATCCAGCCCGCCAACGGCGAAGCGGCCAAACCCAAACGCGGTGCCAAGGGAAATGGCGAAAGCCATGTCCTCGCCGAGGAAGTTCCGCTGGTGCCGCGCAATCCGTTTGCGCCCGCCAAGATTGAACTGCCTTTGCATCGGCGCGTGAACACCAGCTTCCTGGAATATGCCTCCTACGTCATCCGTGATCGTGCCATTCCCAAGCTGCAGGACGGCCTGAAGCCGGTGCAACGGCGCATTCTGTGGGCGTTGCACGAGAAGGACGATGGCCGGTTCATCAAGGTGGCCAATGTCGTCGGCCACGCCATGCAATATCATCCGCACGGCGACGCTTCCATTGGCGATGCGCTCGTCGTGTTGACGAACAAGCGTTACCTCATCGAAGGCCAGGGTAACTTTGGCAATATTTTCACCGGGGATGTCGCCGCCGCCTCCCGTTACATCGAGTGCCGGCTCACGGAACTGGCGCGCAACGAGGTTTTCAACGACGAAATCACCGAGTTTGTGCCGAGCTACGATGGCCGCAACCGGGAGCCGGTCGCGCTGCCTTGCAAGCTGCCGCTGTTGCTGATGCTCGGCACCGAAGGCATCGCGGTCGGGCTCTCCTCCAAGATTCTGCCGCACAATTTTCCAGAATTGCTGGAGGCCCAAATTGCCATCCTGAAGAAGCAACCGTTCAAATGTTTGCCTGACTTCGTGACCGGCGGATTGATGGATGCGCGTGATTATCATGACGGCAAAGGGAGCATCAAAGTCCGCGCCAAGATCAAGGCGAAGGATGAATCGACTGTTACCATCAAGGAAATCCCGCCGACGACGACCACGGATTCGTTGATTAGTTCGATTGAGGACGCCGCGCACAAGGGCAAGATCAAGGTCAAGTCAATCAACGACTTCACTTCTGAGGAGGTGGAGATCGAGATCAAAGCACCCAATGGCGTCAGCGCCGACCAACTGATCGATGCGCTTTATGCGTTCACCGATTGTGAAGTGACGATTGCCAGCCGCATCATTGTCATCCGGGACAACCGGCCGGTCGAAATGACCGTCAGCGAGGTGTTGAAGGAAAACACCCGGCAGGTGGAAGAAATCCTCAAGCGGGAATTGGAGTTAAAGCAGAAGCAACTCACCGACGAACTTCATTTCCGGACACTGGAACGTATTTTCATTGAGGAACGCATCTACAAGAAAATTGAGCAATGCAAGACCAACGAGACGGTGCTCGCCGCGGTGCATGATGGCTTTAAGCCTTTCAAACGGCAGTTGATTCGTGAACTGGCCAATGAGGATGTGGAACGGCTGTTGCAAGTGCGCATCCGCCGGATTTCGCTGTTCGACATCAACAAGCACCGGGAGGAAATCGAGAAAGTAAAAGCGGATCTCGAGGAAACCCGCAAACACCTGAAGCAGCTCACCAAATATGTCATCGGTCACCTTGAGGCGCTGCTCGAAAAATACGGACCGCTATATCCCCGGTTGACCCGCAGCAGCCGCTACGACGAAGTGGATGCCAAGGAAGTGGCTTTCAAGGCGTTTAAGGTGGCTTATGATCGCGAGTCCGGCTACGTCGGTTACAAAGTCTCGGGCGAGGAGTTCAAGGTCGAGTGCACCAAGTTCGACAAATTAATTCTCGTCTTCAAGGACGGCCATTATCGCGTTACCGAACTGCCGGAGAAGTTGTTTGTGGGACCAGACCTCTTCTACTGCGCGATTCCGGAACGCGACCGCGTGATGACGCTCGCCTATACGAACCGTGATGCAACCTATCTGAAACGGTTTACGTTCGGCGGCACCATCATGAACAAGGAGTATCATTGCATCCCGCCGAAGTCGCGGATCCTGTTCTTCGAGCCAGACACACCGGCGGAAATTTACATTCGCTACAAGCCGGCTGCGTACCAAAAGGTCAACCAGCAAACCTGCAAACCGTCGGAGGTTCCGGTCAAGGGAGCCAAGTCCCGCGGGAATCAAATCTCAATCAAGGAAGTGTCGTCGGTGACCAGCCAGCCGACGCGCGGTTGGGATGAAAAAGCGCCGACCAATAAAGTGCAGTTTGCCTAAGATAACAAAACCTGAAGAGCCATTCGAGTGCGCCCGCATTCGTTATAAGCGGAGTGGATTGCGGCGGGTTGTAAAGTGGGGCGCGCAAGTTTCTGCCCGCCGGTCGTGATTAAGGTGAAGCGGAATAAATTCCGCGCTCCTTTCTTCCCGCTTGCGCGGGGCGATGGAAGAGAATGGTTGGCAAATCATCCGGTAGGGCGCAATCGTGTTTTGTTCGATGTTTTAAGCCGGACCGGCGGAGTCTTAAGTGTGGCAAGGCGTCGCGTTGAAAAGCGCGGCGCCTTGTGTTTTTTGTGAATTGGGCGAGCTTGCTTAAGCTTTTGGAAGCTGTGGGAAAGGAGAGAAGCTGCGTTGCCAGAGGAACCTTCCAGGAAACCGTCCGAAGCGGTCCTGTCCCGGCGTGAATTTACCCGTCGCGTTTGGATTGTCATGTGGGTTGTTATCGGAACGGGCGCCATTCTGGCTTTGTTATGGTTTGGCGCGAATATTTTCCTGCTCTTATTCGCCGGAATCCTTCTGGCCATCCTGCTGCGAAGCATGAGCGATTGGCTGTCAAGGCGCACCCGATTAGGCAAGCGCTGGTCATTGATCCTGGTAATCACTGTCATTCTCGTCGTGCTAACCGGTGTCGGTTGGTTGATGGCTGGTCCCATTTCCGACCAGGTGGATCAGTTATCCGTGCAAATACCCGAAGCCATCCAGAAGGTGAGGAGCAGGCTAAACGAATATCCCTGGGGCAAACGCCTGCTGGAAGCGATCGATCCCGCCGGACTCGTTCCCATGGCACGGACCGTTGTGGGTGAAGCCCGCGGGATTTTTTCAACCACATTTGCGGTAATCACCGGCTTTTTTCTGATTCTGTTTGTCGGGCTGTATCTGGCCTTTAACGCACAACTTTACCTCGGCGGCTTGCTTAAGTTAATGCCCATGGAACAACGGCCCCGAATGCGGGAGGTATTGTATGACATTGGAACTACGCTGCGCCGCTGGCTGCTGGGGCAACTGATTTCAATGACCTTGATGGGCCTGTTTACCGGAATTGGGCTTCACCTGCTGCACGTGCCGCTCTCGGTAATCCTCGGAATTCTGACGGGCGTTTTGGATTTCATTCCGCTTATCGGACCATTCATTGCGGGGACCGCCACTGTGTTGCTCGCTTTTTTAAACAGTCCCATCCTGGCGTTTTATGTTCTGTTGTTCTTTGTCGGGCTGCAATTTGTTGAAAGCCATGTGCTCATCCCCATTATTCAACGGCAGGCGGCAAGGCTGCCGCCGGTATTAACCTTAATCGCAATGGTGCTCTTTGGCTCCCTGTTTGGCTTCCTGGGCGTTCTGCTCGCCACGCCTCTCCTCGCCACCGTGCTGGTGCTTATCAAACGCCTTTATATCGAAGATGTGCTGGGGGACAAGAAGATGGATGCTCCGGTCACAACCCCGGAAAATAAAGATTGGAACTAAAAAGGAAGGGCGGCTCCACTCAGAGCCGCCCCGAACCTAACTAACCACCATAACTAGCAAGCGTAATTAATTTAAACGTTCGTCAAATTTCAACAATAGGGTCTCACCCTACCAAGCGAGAGACAATTTACCCCAAAGTTTAGTGTGGCTCGTTGACCAGGGAACGCAGAAGGGCAAGATTTTCAACGTCTTCGTGGAGATCGGCGGATTTCGGCGTCTCCAGGCAACCGGGCAAATCACGGAATCGCACATCATTAACGATATGACGAAACGCCTCCCGTCCAATCTTCCCCTGACCGATGCCCTCATGGCGATCCACCCGCGAGCCAAGATCGGTTTTGGAATCATTCAAATGGAAGGCGAGAATTTGGTCCAATCCGATGAGCTCATCGACTTCGCCGATAGCGGCGTGCCAGCCTTTTGGCGTGCGCAGATCATAACCTGCTTCGAAAAAATGAGCCGTATCGAGGCACACACCCAGGCGTTCCGGGCGTTTCACCTGTTGATAAATCTCCGCCAGATGTTTGATTTTATGCCCGAGACAGGTCCCCTGCCCGGCGGTGTTTTCCAGCGCAATGCGGACGGGCGATACTTTGGTGGCTTGGAAAACTTCATCCAACCCGGCGCCAATTTGTTTAATAGCGGCGGCCTCTCCCGTGCCGAGATGCGCGCCGGGATGCAACACGAGAAATGAAATCCCCAAATCAGTCGCGAGATTAATTTCCTGAACGAGCGACTTGATGGATTTGTCCCTATTCTCCGAAGCCGGCGCTCCCAAGTTGATCAGATAACCGGTGTGACCAAAAACAGCGGCTAGTTTTTGGGAGGCCAGTTCGTTGGCATAGAGCGCAAGATCATCCGGCGAATGCGGCTTCCCAAACCACTGCATGTTGTTTTTGACAAAAAGCTGAACGACCTCGCATTGAATGGCGATGCCCCGCTGCAGCGCCTTCCAAACGCCGCCGCCAGTGGACATGTGTGCGCCAAATTTCACCTGGGGACGATGCTGGAATCAGAGTTTCTCAGGTTGCGCGAGCAGCGCGGCGATGCGCGCCAGCAAGCGTCCCGCTGCGCCACCATCCAGCACGCGATGGTCGAAACTCAATGTCAAATTCGCTTCCATCACGGGAACGAACTGTCCTTTGGCCGCATCCCAACTCGGCGACAAGCGGCCTGCGCCCATGCCCAACACCAGCGTTTGCTCGGGCAACGGAATGGGCGTCGCCCAGGTCAAGCCGAAGGTGCCGAAGTTCGTTACGGTGGCAATCGAACCGCCCGTGGCGTCCGGCGGCAGCCGGCGTTGGCGCGCAAATTCCACCAGCTCGTTGTACCGTTCCACCATTTCCTTGAGCGGGCGCTTGTCGGCATTCCGAATGACCGGCACCAAAACGCCATCCTCCGCTTCGACGGCAAAACCAACATCGATGGATCTGGGATGAACAATCTTGCTGCCCACCAATCGTCCGGCGGGCGCGCTGTTTTCCGCCAGTGCCAGCGCGAGGGCGCGCAACGCATACAGCGCCGGACCGGGCTTGGGGTCGCACGTTTTGCGATGGACCAGCACGGCGTCGATGCAGATCGGCAAGGCCACGGTGGCCAGTGGCCGCGTCCAACTGCGGCGCATGGCATCGGCCACCGCCACGCGCATGCTCGAGGCCTGGGTTAATTTATTTTTTTCGAGATTGGCGAGAAATTTTTCGAAATCCTGAATCGTCAACCGGCCGGCCGCTCCGCTGCCGGCAATGCCCGACAAGTCGGCCGCGTGCAGACCCAATTCGGCCATGCGCGCCTTCATGCGGGGCGACATGTAACTCGCGCCTGCGGCATGCGCCGGAACCGGCAAGCCGCGCACGGTTGGTTCAACCCCGCGCGGTCGCTCTACACCGTTGGCCGGTTTGTCGGAGCCATTTGCCGTTGGCTCCGATTCTTCCTCGGTGACCAGCGGTTGAGCCAAACCAAGGCGGGCAATGTCTTCGGCGCTGGCTTCGAGATAACCGAGCACCGCGCCGACGGGATAACTTTCCTCCAGTTTCACGAGCAGCTTCTGGACGCGGCCGGGGCAAGGCGACGCGACATTCATCGTGGCCTTGTTGGTTTCCACTTCCAGGACGTCCTGGTCTGCTTCAACCTGGTCACCGGCCTTCACCAACAAACGCACAACCGTCGCCTCGGCGATGGATTCGCCAAGCTGGGGCATGATAATGGGAATCTGTGGCATAAGATTAAAGTCGCAGGAGATTGCGGGCCGCGGCGGCGATGCTTCGGGCCGTGGGCCGATGTGCCGCCCAAAGATTGGGATGGTAAGGCACGGGAGTATCCTTGGCGTTGAGCCGTTGTGGCGGGGCATCGAGCAAATCAAATCCCTCGGTGCTGACGCGCGCGACCACCTCCGCCGTGACGCCACCCCACGGCCATGATTCACCCACGCACAGCAACCGTCCAGTGCGCGCGACGGAGGCCATGATGGTATCGGTATCCAGCGGTTTCACGGAACGCAAATCAACCACTTCAACTTCCGTTCCTTCCGTGGCCAGTTCCTCGGCCACGGCCAGTGCCTCATGCACCATGGCGCTATACGCCACGATGGTCATATCCCGCCCCGCGCGGGCGATGCGTGCCTTGCCCGTGGGCATGGCTTCGGTGGGAAGTTTTTCCGCCTTAAGATGGTAGTAAAGATACTTGTGCTCGAAAAAAATGACCGGGTCATCAATCGCCACTGCTTCCAGTAACATGCTGTAAGCGTCTTCCACCGTGGCTGGAGTCATCACTATCAAGCCCGGAAAATGCGCATAAATGGCTTCCAGACTTTGGCTGTGAAATGGACCGCCGCCGGAGGTGCCGCCGCCGGGCAACCGGATGGTGATGGGACAGGTCACATTTGTGCGCCAAAAAAGAGAGGCCGCCTGGTTGACGATTTGATTGAAACCAATGGTGGAAAAATCTGCGAACTGCATTTCGATAATCGGCCGCATGCCTTCAATGGCGGCGCCAATCGCCGAGCCAACCATCGCGTCCTCGCTGATGGGAGCATCCAACACCCGACCGGGGAATTCCTTGGCGAGATTCTTGGTCGCCTTGAACGCGCCACCAAAGGCCCCTACGTCCTGCCCATAAATGTAAACCCGCGGGTCATCCGCCAGGGCCTTGGCTTGAGCTTCACGAATTGCTTCCAGATAGGTGATGCTCATATCTGCCAGCGGGCGCTGAAGTGCAAACTTATGGTCAAGAAATTCATGGTTCGTCGTATCCTTCGCTGAGGTGCTTGGCCGAGAGCGCGCACCAATTTTCTTTGTAAGGATCCGGTGTCGGCTCACGCTGCACGATGGCGACCGCCTCCTCAACTTTTTGGATGGCTTCATTGCGCCAGGTTTCCAATGCCTTGGCTTCCGCCCACTTTTGTTGCAGCAAATGCTCTTCCGCCACTTTCAGGCAGTCCCGGCCATGCGGCGCCGTCCTAAACCGCGGATCCACGTAATTTGAGTCATCGTGTTCGCCATGGCCGCAAAGTCGCAGCAACTTGGCCACCACGAGTTGTGGCCCCTGCCCGCTTCGCGCCTGTTCCACGGCCGTGTGCAGGGTTTTTAAACAGGCATCCAGGTCGTTGCCTTCCAGGGAATGACCTTTGACGCCATAACCAATCGCCCGGTCCACGAGGTTCTCACAGGCGAACTGGCTCGTGGTGGGAGTGGAATAAGCGTATTCGTTGTTGGCAATAACCAGGATGAGCGGCAGTCGTTCCACCGCCGCCTGGTTCAGCGCCTCATGAAAAGCGCCGGTGGAGGTGCCACCATCACCCAGGCAGGTGGCGCCAACGGTGCCGGCCTTGCCTTTGAATCGATGGGCAAGCAATGCGCCATTTACGACCGAAATCATCGCTCCCAGATGGCTAACCATCGGGAAAAGGCCTTCACGCGGCCGGCCACGATGGACATTGCCATCGCGCGCGCGCATCGGACCCAGCGGGGAGCCCATATAGGTCCGGACCGCATCCAGCACTGTTTCGCCAAAGGCTAACCGGCCGGCGGCATCCCGGATTAACGGCGCGAAAATATCTCCTTTACGCAGGGAAAGTCCCACGGCGACACTCAAGGCTTCCTGCCCCCGCCCCAGAAACACGCCCCCGTGAATCTTGCCGCCACGATAAAGGCTGGCGAGTTTATCATCCAGAACGCGCGCAAGCACCATACCCCGGTAAGCTTTGAGGTAGGTATCGCGAAAAACGGATGCTTCGCCAACTGTCCCGCGATCAACAACAGTGTGAACCATGTGCGGGTATTTATGCGTTTTTATGCCTCACTTGCAATATTTCTTTGGAGCTGGAAGCGGGTGTAAAGCCGTCTTATTTCCCGAATTACGAACCAAAGTTAGCTTTGAATTCGGTCTTAAGTCCGCAAAAAGCGGCTTAATGGCATTTGCCACTCTTTTTAGACCAATTCTTCAGCCCATGGCATAAAAAACCACGGTCGGGGTGAGTGTCTAAAAATGCGCCCGGAATGGCCGATTTCGAGCCAAAATGCCCATGGGTAACTATATAATAATCAGGCTTCAAAGCCCTTCTGGATGGGAAAAAGCCAATGAAGGCGATATTCGAAGGGTTTGGGCCTTTAAAATAAAAATCAATTTGGCCTTTGGCGTGCGTTGGTGTTGAATGTGCTCTACGCATAGCTCAGTTACGCATGAATTGTGCATAAAAATGGCCCCGTAGCTGAAAAGTATGAATTTGCCGGCATCAAAAGTATTATTAGTCGAAGATGATCCCAAGATGCACGAAGTGCTCTCCGCCCTTCTGCATGAGGATAACATCACGCTCACGAACGCCGCCAATGCCGGACAGGCGCTGGCATTGGTGCGGGAGCAGCCTTACGACCTGATGCTGCTGGATCTCGGCCTGCCGGGATTAAACGGCTTCGAGGTGTTGCGCCAATTAAAAGAAAAGCCGCTGGACCGACCCATCCCGGTGATTGTGTTGACCGCCTGGAACAGCACCACGGACAAATTGCGTGGCTTCGAACTGGGAGCCGTCGATTACCTGACCAAACCTTTTGAATCCGCTGAATTGCGGGCACGACTTTGCGCGGCCCTGCGCACCAAGCGGCTGCAGGACGAGTTGACCCAGACCAACCGGGATTTGGACGCTGCGCGCGTGGCGGCGGAAACCGCCGTCCGGGCCAAGGCCGAATTTCTGGCGAACATGAGCCATGAAATCCGCACCCCGATGAACGGGGTCATCGCCATGACTGGTTTGCTGTTGGAAACCACCCTGAATCCCGAGCAGCGGAGTTACGTGGAAACGATTTACTCCAGCAGCGAATCATTATTAACCATCATCAATGACATCCTGGACTTCTCCAAAATTGAGTCCGGAAAATTGGAATTGGAAAGCCGGCCGTTTGATTTGCGCATTTGCATTGAGGATGGCCTGGACCTGCTGGCCGCCAAAGCGGCGGAGAAGGAACTCGATCTCGCCTACCAACTGGATGACGAAATCCCGGCTCACGTTTTGGGAGATGTCACCCGGCTGCGCCAGGTATTGGTTAACCTCATCAGCAACGGAATCAAGTTTACTTCCGAAGGCGAAGTGGTGGTGCAGGTCAAAATTCATACCGTTGCGACGCAAGCTGCCGGCGACGTTCCTGCCGCGGCAAATACTGAATTGCCACAGCTCCATTTTTCTGTTCGCGATACCGGCATCGGCATCCACCCTTCCCGGCTGGACCGGCTGTTTAAATCGTTCAGCCAGGCTGATGCTTCCACCACGCGTCAATACGGTGGCACCGGCCTCGGTTTGGCCATCAGCAAACGCCTGGTTGAGTTGATGGGCGGCAAAATGTGGGTCGAAAGCACTCCGCAAAAAGGTTCGGCGTTTCACTTTGTACTGCCGTTCCAACCGGCCGCCGCGACACCACAATTTTCGCTGCAAGGTCCCCAGCCACAGTTGGCCGATTTGCGTCTGCTCATTGTTGATGATAATCCCACCAATCGCCGGATACTGACTTTGCAAACCAGCAAATGGGGAATGATTCCCCGCAGCGCGCAAAGCGGGGCGCAGGCGTTGGAATGGATGCAACAGGGCGAAAGCTTCGATCTCGCCATCCTCGACATGCAAATGCCCGACATGGACGGCCTCATGCTGGCCAAGCAGATCCGCCAATTGCCCGGCTCCATCATGCTGCCGCTGGTGTTGTTGACTTCCATGGGCGTGCGTTCGGACAGCGCGACTTTTACGAGTGTGGCGTTTGCCAGTTGCCTGACCAAACCGATTAAACCGGCGCAACTGCACGAAGTGCTCGTCCGGGTTATCTCGGGCGCCAAGGCCAAACCGGCGGCCAGAAAAGCCACCGGCCCAAAACTGGATCGGGCGTTGGCCAGCCGACTGCCACTGCGCGTGTTGGTTTGCGACGACAATCTCATCAATCAAAAGGTTGCCATCCGCCTGCTCCAGCAGATGGGTTATCAAGCCGCTGTGGCATCCAATGGCCTGGAATGTTTGAAGGCCCTGGAGCGAGAGCCCTACGACATCATTTTCATGGATGTGCAAATGCCGGAGATGGATGGACTGGAAGCCACGCGGCAGATTCGCGAGCGACAAAAGACGCCCATGCTGGCCGGACATTTCAAGGCAGATATTGCGATCTGCGCCATGACGGCCAATGCCATGCAGGGAGACCGGGAAAAATGCCTGGCCGCAGGAATGGACGATTACATTTCCAAGCCAGTGCGGCCGGAAGATGTGCGGCTTGTCCTGGAGCGCTGGGGTTCAAAAGCCAGTCTCTCCAAGGAAGCCGAGGGCGAACTGGAGGAACCCGCTGTTGCCAATGCGGCAGCCACGGAAGCAGCAGCACCGGTGGTGGCGGAGAAACCTCCCGTTGATATGGAGCGCTTGTTGGATTTCGCCAATGGCAGTGCGGATAACCTGCGCGAACTGGCGGAACTCTATGTGCAACAGACCTCCCGGCAGGTTGAACAACTCTCCGCTGCCGTAAAGGCCGGTTCGGCCGAAGAAGTGCGGCGGCTGGCCCATAGTTGCGCTGGAGCCAGCTCCACCTGCGGCATGGGCACGATTGTTGTTCCACTCCGCGAACTTGAACGGCAAGGTTACGAGGGCATGCTTGCTGATGCGCCCGAACTGGCCCAGAATGTCACGCGGGAATTTGACCGGATTAGAAAATTCCTGGATGATTATCTCCAATCCCAGCCGGTCCCGACGCTGGTTAAAACCTGACGCATGAAGAAAATTTTGATTATTGAAGACGACCAATTGGTTGCCAACATTTACTCCAACAAGTTCTCGCTGGAGAACTTCAAGGTTGAAATCGCGCTGGATGGCCGAACCGGGTTGACGTTGACCGAAACCTTCAAGCCCGATCTTATCCTCCTGGATTTGATACTGCCAGGTGTCACTGGTGTGGAACTGTTGAAAAGTATCCGCGCCAAGCCCGGCTTGCAACTATTGCCGATTATTGTTTTTTCCAACACCTACCTGAGCAATATGGTTCAGGAAGCGTGGAAAGCCGGAGCCACCAAGTGTCTTTCCAAGGCCAATTGCACCCCCAAGCAGGTGGTGGAAGTCGTGCGCAGCCTGCTCGCAGCAGATGCCCCTGCTATTTCTTCGTCGCCGGAGCCGGAAAATTCCAATGTCCCGGCGTCGACCCAAGCCAAACCCGCCGCCCCGGTCGATTCCGATGCCGAATTCCAAGCCGAGCTCCGGAAATCCTTTATTGAAAGTTTGCCGGCTACGCTGGTTACGTTGCGCGCGCTGCTCCAAGGTCTGACCAAGAGCACGGATGAAGCGGGACGAGTAAAGCAGTTTCAGCAACTATACCAAAAAATTCACGCGCTCACCGGCAATTCCGGCATCGCGGGAATGTTTCAAATTGCCCAAATGGCGGACGCGCTGGAAGCCCTGCTCAAAGAGCTGCACGAAAAACCCAAGAACATTAACGCGTCCACCATCCGCACCGTGGCGTCGGCCATTGACTTTCTGGGTGTACTTTTTGAGCACAGCAAACTGCCTGAGGCACACATGGCTAAAGTGCCGCTGCATGCCAATGTGTTGGTGGTTGATGACGAAGCCATCTCGCGGCGCGCGGTGGTTTATGCCCTGGAAAAAGCCAAATTGCAGTCGGTCAATTTGGAAGACCCCAACGCCGCTTTGGACCTGCTCATGAACAAATCGTTCGACCTGATTTTTCTCGATGTGGACATGCCGGGAATGAATGGCTTCGAGCTTTGCACCAAGCTCCGCGGCCTGCACGCACACAAGAAGACGCCGGTGGTATTTGTCACCAGCCTGACCGATTTTGAAAGCCGGGCCAATTCCACCATGAGCGGTGGTAATGACTTGATTGCCAAGCCGTTCGTATTCATGGAACTCGCCGTTAAAGCCCTGGTTTATGTCCTGCGCGGGCGAATGATGAACGCGAAGTAATTCAGCGCATGGCAGTCCACAGTAGAGTTGGCACTGCGTTTTGACATTCTCAAGGGGTGTCATTAGTATCCCTGCATGGAATCGCTCTATGCCCCCTGGCGGATTCAATACATTTTGGCACCCAAGCCCGCCACCACCGACACGTCGGTGTTCGCAAAGATTGCCCAATCCACTGAGGATGAGGCGAACTATGTCGTGGCGCGCGATCGCTCCTGCTATGCCATCCTGAATACGCACCCCTACACCGGCGGTCACATGATGGTGGTGCCGTACAAGCAAATCCCGGATTTGCACGGGCTGACCGACACGGAACTCAGTGATTTAATGAAGCTGGTCCGCCGTTGCCAGGATGCGCTGACCAAGGTGATGAAACCGCAGGGCTTTAACATTGGCATTAATTTGGGGCGCGCCGCCGGAGCGGGCATCGAAGAGCACTTGCATATCCACATTGTCCCGCGCTGGGTAGGCGACACAAATTTCATGCCGGTCATTGCCAACACCACCGTTTTGCCCGAAGCTCTCAGTGAATTGGCAGCCAAGCTCCGCGCTGCCCTGGCTGAATGACCCTCCATCTCAACATAAAAACCCACTTTACACCGCAACCCCAGATTTTGCATGGCCGCTGAAACTCTTCATTTTGAAAACGCCCGTCTGGCCCAACAATTGTTCAACAATGACCCGCGCAATTTGCACGCGATGGAGGAACAATTGGGCGTCAAGGCCACGTCGCGGGAAGGCTGGATTAAGCTGGAAGGATTGCCCGAAGCGATCGACCGCGCGAAGCAACTGTTTTTGCTGCTGGAAAATTCCCTCAAGGCCGGCTCGCCGGTGCGCAACCGGGAATTTACCCATGCCCTGGGCGTCATCTCGCAGGAAGGTGCGGCCACGCTCAAGGATATTCTCTCGGAACGCATCCAGACTTCCCCCAAGAAGGCCAGTGTCACGCCCAAGACCGTTGGCCAGAAAAAGTATGTGGATGCCATCCGGCAGCACGACGTGACGTTCGGCATCGGCCCCGCCGGCACGGGCAAGACTTATCTCGCCATGGCCATGGCGGTGGCGGCGTTGAAGGAGGAGAAGGTTTCACGGATCATTCTCACCCGTCCGGCGGTGGAAGCGGGGGAAGCACTGGGCTTTTTGCCCGGCGATTTGTATGAGAAGATTACACCCTACCTTCGCCCACTGCACGATGCCTTGCAAGACATGTTGCCGCCTGATGAAATCCAGAAATACACGGAGCGAAATGTCATTGAAATTGCGCCGCTGGCTTATATGCGCGGACGGACGTTGAATCATGCCTTCATCATTTTGGATGAGGCGCAAAATTCCACCGCCGAACAGATGTTCATGTTCCTGACCCGCCTGGGCCTTAATTCCAAGGCGGTCATAACCGGGGACGAGACGCAGGTGGATTTGCCCTCGCATAAACATTCCGGTTTGACGGAAGCCCATCGCGCATTGCGCAATACTGAAGGCATTGCGATCGTCGAGTTTAGCCGCCGCGATGTGGTCCGGCATCCCCTGGTGCAGCGAATCATAGCTGCCTATGAAGAGCATCGGGGCAAAGCCAGATGAGCGGCGAATTATCTTTGCTCAATCATCAGCGCGTGCGTCCACTCAATCGGCGCCTGTTCCGCGATCTGATTCTTGAGCTGCTGACCGAACTGAGCCACGCCAAAGACTTTGATTTAACCGTGCATGTCGTCAATGCCCGGGAAATGACCCGGCTTAACGAAACGCACTTGCAGCATGGCGGCTCCACGGATGTCATCACCTTTGATTATGCCGAGGCGGTATCGGCAGATGCCCTGATGGGGGAAATCTTTGTCTGCATGGACGAGGCGCTCATTCAAGCCGCCCGTTTCAAGACCACCTGGCAGACGGAACTGGTCCGTTATGTTGTTCACGGGACCCTGCATCTGCGGGGTTATGATGATACGCGACCCATCGCGCGCAGGAAAATGAAGCGCGAGGAAAACCGGTTAGTGAATGAATTGAACCGACGCTTTCGCTTGAGGAAACTTGATTCCAAAACTAAGGTAGCAACGTGAAAAACGATCTCTTCGGCAGTTGGCGGGCCAATTTCTTTACCGGCCTGGCCATTGCGCTGCCGGCCATCATTTCGTTTGCCGTCATCTTCTGGTTGTTTTTTGCCGTTTCAAACATCACTGATACACTGCTTGTTTTCATCCCGCGGGACATCACGCACGAAGGCAAGGGATTGGGTCCCATGCATTGGTATTGGAGCGTGGTGGCGCTGACACTGACGATTTTACTCATCTCGGTGGTGGGCCTGCTCGCCCGCAATTACATGGGCAAGAAGTTGATCCAATCGGTGGACACCTCCCTGCTGCGCGTGCCGTTCCTCAATAAAATTTACGGCACCACCAAGCAGGTCAATGAGGCTTTCACCTCCAGCGGCAAAAGTTCGTTCAAAACGGTGGTCATGGTCGAGTTTCCGCGCGCGGGGATGTATTCCATGGGCTTTCTCACCAGCGAACAGCACGGTGAAGTTCGGACCAAGTTGCAGCAAGATCTGCTGGGCGTTTTCATTCCCACCACGCCCAACCCGACTTCCGGCTTTCTGGTCCTGGTACCCGAGGATGAAGTAGTCAAACTGGATATGTCCGTGGCCGAGGGCATCAAGTTTATCATCAGTCTCGGTTCGATTTCGCCGGAACATGTGCCCGGGGTTCCAACAAAAATTCCGGCTGGCGGCTAAAGTTTGTGGCAAAGTTACAATATGATTGAAACCGCCACCGGTTTGATTGTCCGCACACGCCCGCTCACGGACACCAGCCTGATCGTGCACTGGCTGACGCCGGATTTAGGTCGGCTGGCGACTGTAGCCAAGGGGGCGCGTCGTCCCAAATCCCCGTTTGCAGGCAAGTTGGACCTCTTTTACCGCGCCGATTTCAGTTTTCAACGCAGCCGCCGATCTGAATTGCACACACTGCGCGAAGTGAGTCTGAAGGAGACCAATGCAGGGTTGCGGCAGGAATTGGGATATCTTCAACAGGCATCGTATGCGGCCGCGCTCATTGAGCAAACCACGGAAATGGAAACGCCGCTGCCGGAGATTTTCTCCTTGCTGGCCGATTTTTTGAAAAATCTTACCCGCCAGCCGCCGAAGCCGCAAACGCTGTTCGCCTTTGAAATCAAGCTGTTGAGCGAACTCGGGCTGCAGCCTGATTTGGAGAAGGACCGGTTGGGGCCGGACATCAAACAACTTTTGAGAATCTTCCTGGTGAGCGATTGGCCGGTGTTGGGGCGATTGAAACTGAGCGATCATCAGGTGGTGGAATTGCGACGATTTCTCCATGCTTTCCTGGTCTATCATCTGGGCAAAATACCGATGACGAGAAGCCGCCTACCGTGAAAGTGAATGAAGCTAAATGGTGACGGCCTCTGGCTCAACCCATTTGCCATGTTCACGAATGAGATCCACCAGACGCTCCACGGCATCCGCCTCCGGGATATTGAACTTGATCGGCTGCTTCCCGACGTAGAGGTTGATTTTGCCGGGGGCGCCGCCCACGTAACCGAAATCGGCGTCCGCCATTTCACCGGGACCATTTACGATGCAGCCCATGATGGCAATCTTGACGCCCTTGAGGTGTTCCGTGCGGGCCTTGATGCGCGCCGTCACGGTTTGGAGATTGAACAGCGTGCGGCCACAGGAAGGACAAGCCACATAATCAGTCTTGAACGAACGGCAACCGGCTGCCTGGAGAATGTTGTAAGACAGCCGTAGCGATTGGCCGCCACCCGCTTCACCGCGAACGAGAATGGCATCCCCAATGCCGTCTGCCAGCAAAGACCCGATCACCACGGACGCGCGCAGCAGGGCGATCTTTGGCTCCAAGGGGGTTGGCGTAAAACAGAGGCAATCCTTCAGCAAAATGGGATTATTTAGTCCCAGACGCTTGAGCTTTGCAGCAAGCAGGCGAAATGCAGTAACTGCCGGCAAAGCGACGCCATCCTTGACGGTTATTAGTTGCGTTTCGCAATTCACGCCGAAATCGGCTGTGGGGTCCACTTCGGCAATATTCAAATCTTCGTAAATGCCCTCCGGCTTGACATCATCTTTGGGGCGGATTTTGGGCGCTACCTTTTCCCAGGCGGCGCGGGTTACAATGACCCGCACGGTTTGCTCGCCGCCGCATTTAATTCCGCCGTCCAATTCAATTTCCGGCGTCGGTCGGCGCTCAAAAGCGAATGGATCGTAGGAGGGATTAATATCGAGCGCCAGCGTGGTCCGGTTCGAAAGCGTCGGAATCTGCGCGAGCAAATCGCGGCAGACGGCAATCTCGCGCGGCGAATCCTCGGTCAGCGAAACGCGGATGGTATCGCCCAAGCCATCGCAGAGGAGCGAACCAATGCCGATGGCGCTTTTGATGCGGCCATCCTCCCCCTCGCCGGCTTCGGTCACGCCCAGGTGAATGGGATAATTCCAATCAGGCCCGAGTTCGTCCAGGCGCGCCACCAGCAGGCGATAGCATTCAATCATCACCTTGGGATTGCTCGATTTCATCGAGAACTTGAAATTATGAAAGTTATTTGCCCGGGCGATGCGCGCAAATTCCAGCGCGCTTTCCACCATGCCCAGCGGCGTGTCGCCGAAACGGTTCATGATGCGGTCGCTCAGGGAGCCGTGGTTGGTGCCGATGCGCATGGCGCGGCCCAATTCCTGACACAGCTTGACCAGTGGCGTGAACTTTTCCTCAATCCGCTTCAATTCCGCGGAGTACTGGTCGTCCGTGTATTCCTTAATCGCAAATTTCTTGGAGTCGGCATAGTTGCCGGGATTGACACGTACCATCTCAACCCATTTGGCCGCTTCCATGGCTGCGTCTGGTTTGAAATGAATGTCCGCCACAATGGGGACCTGACAGCCTTGGGCCCGGAGTTCCGCCACGATGTTCTTCAGGTTCGCCGCATCCTTCACCGTTGGAGCGGTGATCCGCACGATCTGGCAGCCCACAGCGACGAGCTCAAGCGTTTGCTGCACGCTGGCCTGGGTATCCATCGTGTCGCAGGTGATCATCGATTGCATGACCACCGGATGGTCGCCGCCAATGATCACCCCGCCATGTGCGGGATCGCCCACGACCACTTCGCGGGTTTTACGGCGGTGAAACAGATACGGAGACGCGCAGTATTGCATGTCAATTATTTGGCAGGTTCAGATTTCGGCGTGGCTTTCATTTCAGGATGCGCTTTATCCCGGGCGCCAGCGCCGGGAAAAAGGTCCTGCACATCGAAGAAAGCGATATAAAGCATGAACGCGATCAGCAGTACCGCGCAACCGGTTTGAAGATAATTCAGCAGCTTGGCGCTGACGGGTCGCCGACGCACGGCTTCGATAAGCGCCAGTGTGATATGACCGCCATCCAACACCGGGAAAGGAAGCATATTGAGCAAGGCCAGATTCACGTTCATCAATACGCTGAACCAGAGCGCGAGCCGCCATCCCTGCTCGCTGCTGAAGAGTGTATAATAAACCTGGCCAATCTTGAGGGCGCCACCCAACTGTTGAATTTTAATGTCCGACTTATGCGAGAACAGGGCGCCAAAAGTGCCAAGCATTGCCTCCACACTGCCACGCACCTGCTCGAAGGCATTAGGATGAACCAGTTCCCATTTGCCATCCCAACTGAGAATGCCGCTGGGGGGAACCTCGGTGGCTGCGTCGGCTGTCTTTTTAACATCGACTGCGGGGATCAGCGTCACGGCATTTGTTTCTTTCCCGCGCAGCACCTGCAAGGAAACGCTCTTTTCGTCCGGATGCGCTTCCAAATAGTCGTCCAAAGCGAAGGGATAATAGATTTTTGCGCCATTTAATTCGAGCAACTGATCGCCGGGCATCAGCTTAGCCAGCGCTGCCGGGCTGTTGGTGGCAATTTCAGAAATAATCGCGGCCTGGGCCGGGCCAATTTTGATGTGGCGCAAACTCTTCCTTTGCCATGCCTTGGTGGGATCCTTCATGGGAACTGGATTGAAGGTCAATACCTGCTTATTTGGCTCAGTTCCGCGTTCAACCTTCACTGGAATAGTCGGTCCCTCGCTGCGCACTACGCGCCAGGTAACGCTATCGCCCATGCCGCCAAATTTGGTGACCGGCTTGTTATCGACTTCCAATATCCGATCACCGGGTAGCAGTCCCGCCTTCTCTGCCGGACCATCCTTCTCCACGTAACCGATGGTGGTGGTGCTTTCAGCCTCGCCCACCGGACGGCCTATCACCATGACGATTACAGCAAAAACCATGGCCAACCCGAAACTGAACAGCGGCCCGGCGAAGGCGACGATAATTTTGTCGAGCGGGGAAATATTCGGCAGCGGTGCGGCGGGGGTTTCGGTCTTGCCCTCGATAATTTCCATGGGCGCCATCTGCGGCAATGACACATAACCACCGGCCGGAATGCAGCCGAGGACGTATTCAACGCCGTTAATTTTTGTCTTCCAGATGGGCTTGCCAAACCAGATGGCGAACCGCTCAATTTTCAATCCGCGCCAGCGCGCGGCCAGGAAGTGCCCCAGTTCATGGACGGCAATCAGGAGGTTAAAGAGGATGACCACCTCCAAAATGATAAAAATAACTTTTAATATGTGCATAAGCTAAACACTGCTGGAACCCTGTCGTCAAAAAGACGCGCTTTGAATATATCAGCCCATCCGGAAGTAGCAATCTTCCATCAGCGCTAAACCAAAGCGTCGTCTTAAATCAATGATTTGGAACAATTCACGCAAAAGGCCCGTCCGTCAACCGACCGTTTAGCTCCGCCGCCAAGCGGACGCTTCCGAGCGTGCCCAAGTATCGGCCTCCAAGATTTGGTCGAGGGTTGGATGCAACGCCACCTTGTGATGATCCATGGTGCAGCGCACCATTTCTGTAATTTGCGGAAAGTTAATCTTCTGATTCACATACGCTTCAACGGCAATTTCATTGGCCGCATTCAGCACTGCCGGCAGAGTGCCACCGACTTCCCCTGCCCTGCGCGCCAAATTAATGGATGGAAACCGTTCTGTGTCAGGCTCTTCAAACGTCAGGCTGCCGAGCTTAGCCAGGTTGGTTTGGACCCGGTCGCTGCGAACGCGCTCGGGATAAGTCAGTGCATATTGAATCGGCAGACACATATCTGGTGTCGAAAGTTGAGCAATTATTGAGCCATCCACGAACTCAACCATCGAATGCACCACGCTTTGGGGATGGACCACCACCTTGACCCGCGCCATCTCAATATCGAACAGCCAACGGGCTTCAATCATCTCCAGGCCCTTATTAAAAAGGGTGGCTGAATCAATGGTAATTTTTTTGCCCATCACCCACGAGGGATGCTTCAGGGCACGTTCGACCGTGATATTGGCAAAATCCTCCTTCGGCGTGGTGCGAAATGGACCGCCGGAAGCGGTGAGCCACAGATTGCGAACGGAACTGCCCGGCTTGTCTTCGAGACATTGAAAGATGGCCGAGTGCTCGCTATCCACCGCCAGGACGCGCACCCCATATTTTCGCGCTTCGCTCATGACGGTTTCGCCCGCCATGACGAGAATCTCCTTGGAGGCAATAGCGATGTCCTTGCCGGCACGAATGGCGGCAAGCGCTGGTTGCAACCCCGCGGTGCCGACGATGGCAATCAATACAATGTCCGCTCCCGGAAGCGTGGCCAGTTTAAGAAGTCCCTCGGAACCGGAGAAAACTTCGGTGGCAGTGCCCAGGGTGTCGCGGGCGATCTTGGCCTTTTGCGGATCGGAAATGGAAATGGCGGCGGGCTGATGCTTGCGGGTTTGATCGAGGAGCAATTCGAGATTGTTCCCGGCCGCGAGGCCCAACAGGCGGATTTGATCCGGCAAATCATCGGCCACTTTAATGGTGCTGGTGCCGATTGAGCCGGTGCTGCCAAGTAGAACCACGTTTTTCATGCAAGTGTAATGACTGTCCGCCGCGCGCTAGGGTTGGGTGTGCAACACATGTCGCAAATAGAGATACATGATCGGAGCGTTAAATAACAGGCTGTCGAGCAAATCGAGAATGCCGCCGATACCAGGAAAGAAATGGCCCGAATCCTTGACTCCGGCCTCGCGTTTGAAAAGCGATTCAATGAGGTCGCCGATGACCGCGCACGCGCTTAAGATGACGCCGAGAATGATCGCATGCATCGTATTCATCGCAGGCATATGGTCATGCGCCAGGTGGACGAAGATGACACTCGCGAGCGTTGAAACCACGATTGCCCCGCCGAAACCTTCCCAGGTCTTCCCGGGAGAAATGCGCGGAATCATTTTGTGCCGGCCAATGAGCGAGCCGACCACATAAGCGCCGGTGTCACTGAATTTGGTTATGAGCACGAAGTAAAGCAGATAGAAATGTCCCTCGACATTCTGGAAGAAATTAATCTTTTGGATAAAATTTAACAGCCAGGGAACGTACATCAGACCAAAGAGCGTGGTGGAAATGGCCAGAATGCCGGCGGTATTGCGGCGGGAGACAAATTGCCGCACGCACAATCCGAGCACGAAAAGAATGAGAAAGCTGGTTTCGAAGTCATTGACGCGGGCGGGCGAATTGGTCAGGCCCAATTTGCCATGCAAATGATAAAAGGTGCCGACCATCAACAATACCCCGCCGAAAATTCCGCAATACTTAAACGAGACCAGTCCCCGCTTATCCACGATGCCATAGAATTCCGCCAGACCAGCCCCAGCCAGCAACACCATGATGGTGAGAAAGACGTAATCTGAGATCAGTTCGTTGTGGGAAAACAACGCGCTCAGAATAATGGTCCAGAGCACCACGAAGCTGAACAGACGACGCACGAAAACCTGCCGCTTGGATAGCGGCGGTTTGAGCGGGGCGTTCATGTCAGGCATACGGTGAGAGATTAATGATTCGCGGCCATGTGTCGAGCCGATTGAACTGCGGTGAGCATTTACAAGCCCCCGAAACGGCGGTGCCGACGGGTGTATTCTTCCAGCGCCTCGTAAAATTGCGGCTTCCGAAAATCCGGCCAGAGCGTCGGCGTCACCACCAGTTCTGCATAAGAGATCTGCCAGAGCAGAAAATTACTCACGCGCAATTCGCCGCTGGTGCGAATCAGGACGTCCGGGTCCGGCCACATCCGCGTGTATAAATGATCCGCCACGACTTCCTCGGTGATTTCCGCCGGTTCCAATTCCCCTTTCCTGACCTTGCTGGCGATACTCCGCACGGCATCCACAATTTCGGTGCGCCCACCGTAACTCAGGGCCATGATCAAGGTGAGACCGTTATTCTTCGCGAGCGCGTCCTGGGTTTTCTTCAACTGCTTCTGGACAAATTCGGGCAGTCGATGAATCTGACCAATCACTTCCAAGCGCACGTTGTTGCGATTTAATTCGGCGAACTCCGTTTTCATGTAGTGCGCCAGGTACTTCATGAGGGTATCGACCTCGTCCTTGGGCCGGTTCCAATTTTCGACGGAGAAAGCGTAGAGCGTAAGATATTTGATGCCCAATTCACCGGCGGTGCGAATGATGGCCCGGACCGACTCCGCGCCGACGCGGTGGCCTTCCACGCGCGGCAGATGCCGCTGCTTGGCCCAGCGGCCATTCCCATCCATGATCACGGCCACGTGTCGCGGCAATGAAGCCTGCGCTTCCGGACTCAGATGAATAGGCGTGGCACTCACAAGCTCACCCGATCAATTGCTCTACAAAAAAATTGTTTCCTCGCGCGCCGGACCCACGGACGCAATGGTCAATTTGGCCCCGGTCAATTCCGCAATCGCCTTGAGATACGAGCGCGCCTTTGCCGGAAGGTCCTTCCACTTGCGCGCCTTGTGCGTCGATTGCAGCCAGCCCGGAAACTCAGCATAAATCGGCTCGCACTTCGCCAGCGTTTCAACGTCGTTGGGAACGTAATCATAGCGCGTGGTGCCGATGCGATACCCGACGCAGACTTTAATGGTCTCGAGGGTATCCAACCCGTCCAGATTGGTGACGGCCAATTCATCAATGCCGTTGACCATGGCCGCATGGCGGGTGGCAACGGAATCGAACCAACCGCAGCGACGCGCACGACCCGTGGTGGCGCCGAATTCCCGGCCCATCGCGTGCAGCATGTCGGCAATCTCAGCATTCTCCGTCGGCAGCGGGCCCTCGCCCACGCGTGTGGTATAAGCCTTCATCACACCCACAACGCTGTCCATCCGGTTAGGCGCAACGCCGGAGCCAGTGCAGGCTCCGCCGGCGGTCGTGTTGGAGGATGTCACAAAGGGATAGGTGCCATGGTCGATGTCCAGAAACGTTCCCTGTGCGCCTTCAAACAAAATATCCGCGCCGCGCCGCGCCGCCTGATCCAGCATGACGACAGTGTTGGTGACAAACGGACGCAACCGGTCGCCGGCGGCGCGATAGGCTGCATGCACCTTGCTAAAGGAAATTGGCTTCGCGCCAAAAGCTTTCAGCACTTCGTTATTTTCCTTGATGCGGATCTTGAGCAATTGCTCAAAGCGAGCCGGATTAATCAAATCAATGACGCGCAACCCGGTGCGGGCCGCCTTGTCACCGTAAGCCGGGCCGATACCGCGCTTGGTGGTGCCAATCTTATTCTTGCCCTTGAGGATTTCACGCTGCTCATCGAGTTCACGATGATACGGGAGAACGAGGTGCGCGGTTTCGCTGATGAACAGATTGCCGTTCACCTTCACGCGGGCCTTGAGCAAGCCATCGATTTCCCCGACCAGGCTGACCGGATCGATGACCACACCGTTGCCGATGACGCATTTCTTGCCGGGACGGAGGATGCCGGAAGGGATCAAGTGCAGGACATATTTTGTCTTGCCGATGAAGACCGTATGGCCCGCATTGTTCCCGCCCTGGGTGCGGACCACGATGTCCGCCGATTCGGTCAGGACATCAATGATTTTGCCTTTGCCTTCATCGCCCCATTGAGCGCCCACTAAAATTGTATTCGCCATAGTTATTCCACTGGTGCAACCCGATTCCGGGTGCATCCTTTTTTCGCGGCAGGCTCGTTGCCTGCCACTGCAATAAAAATCCCCGAACAGTAAATTCGGGGCAAACACGCACGGTATTTACGAACAAAAAGTAAGGACATGTTCGCCATGTGTCAACGGTCGAATCTGATAATCCTTTGCCCCCCACCCTGTCCCGCGCTATAGTTCCCGCCATGGTTTGGCCCGCTGATTACCACATGCATACCCCGCTTTGCCACCATGCGACGGGGCAACCGACCGAATATGCCGCGCGCGCCGTGGCCCTCGGGATCAAGGAAATCGGCTTCTCAGACCATTCCCCCATGCCCCAGGATGATTTTGACGAGTGGCGCATGTATTTCAGTAAGCTGGACCAATATGTCGCCGACGTGCGCCAGGCACAAAAGGACCATCCGCAGCTCACCATCAAACTGGCGTTGGAGGTCGATTACCTGCCCGGCCAGGAGGATTGGATTCGCAAACTGGCGAGGCTTCATTCTTGGGATTATTTTATTGGTTCCGTGCATTACATTTCCAACTCGTGGGCGATTGACAGTCCGTCAAAAATCTCCGAGTGGAAAAAGCACGATCCGTTTGAAGTCTGGTCCATTTATTTCGACCGGCTCACGGCGGCGGCGGAATCCGGGCTCTTTGAAATCATCGGCCATGCCGACCTGCCAAAAAAGTTTGGCATTTATCCGAAGCAGGATTGCACCCCGTTGTTCGAGCGCTTCTTGAAAGCCGCTGCCAAGAACAATGTGGCCATGGAATTGAACACCGCCGGACTGCGCAAGGATTGCAAGGAAATCTATCCGAGCCAGCAAATTGTGCAGATGGCCAGGCAACATGGTGTCGCCATCACTTTCGGCTCCGATGCGCATGCGCCCAAGGAAGTGGGGATGAATTTTACTGAGGCCATCGAGCTCGCTCGCAGTGTTGGTTACACCCATTACCGGCGGTTTACCCAACGGCAAATGGAAGCGGTGCCGATTTAAGCATCAGTGCAGGCAATCCGAAGCCTTCGCCATGAAAGGATCCGAAGTCATCCAAGCCAAACGCCATGGAAAACGGTTCTACGGATCGCTCATCCTCCTTGCCATTACCGTAACCGTTGTCATCGCTCCCGCATTTACACCGGTGACAATAACCCATGGCGACACGACCATCACCATTACCACCGGATTTATTGCGGCCAAAAACGGCATTGGTGCCGATCCTTCCGGATTCTTTTCCCACGCGTGGAGCGACCCCACAGGAGAGCACGGATATACGACCATTTACGGACTCAAGCTTGGGAAATGGATGTATCGCATCGATGATCACGAAGATCCGGTCACAACGGCACGGCGTAAGTTGCCAACAACATCGCGCGGACTGATTCACTGGCTTGATTCGGATAACTTTCTGTTCAGTCGTTTGGCAGCCGAGGAAATGGTCAGACGGGGCGCATCAGCGCACGAGATCCTGCCAGTGCTTTTAACCCGACTCGAAACCGATGACAACGGGTACATTCAAGATGCCCTCGAAAAGATCTACAAGAAGGGCGCGGCCCATTCCATTTATCTCCTGACGAACGCCGTCGCTCATAGCAATGCGGTTGTTTGTGCCAAAGTCATCGAAATTCTCCAAGAACTTGGACCGGATGCCCGACCCGCTGTCCCGGCCCTGATCGAAGCCTTAAACCGCAACTCCCCTGCCCTGCAACTTCGATCGGCCTACGCATTATCAAAAATTAATCTTCAAGTGCAGGCACCCATTCCAGTCATGGTCAACCTATTGACCAACCAAAGCATCCAAGTGCGCGCTGGCGCTGCGTGCGTTTTAGGCGAATTTGGGCCAAAGGCAGCGACTGCCGTGCCGCTGCTGCTTTTGGCTGTTCAAAATCCCGATGTAAGCTTGCGAAGTATGTCCGCCCGGGCGCTTGGCCTGATTGGTCCAGCGGCAGTCCCAGCGACTCCGTTCTTGATACAAAATCTGGATGATAAGAATGGCGAAGTTCTGATGTGGACCGCCAAAGCCTTGGGTCAATTGGGCAGAGACGCCAAAGCCGCCATCCCACGTTTGAGCCAAATGGCGGAATCGGACAATGACGAAATCGGCCGCTGGAGCATCGAAGCCCTGGGTGAAATGGGGCCAGAGGCGGTGCCGGCACTCGTCCAAGCCTTGAAAAACAGCAAAGGTTACAATCAACAGTTCGCAGCCAACGCCCTCGCAAAAATTGGGCCGGAAGCAACCAACGCCCTTCCTGCCATGTTGGAAGCGCTGGACGATGAAAAGACTGGTGTCGTGACACGCGCCTTGAAAGTTCTGGGTGGCATGGGGCCCGCGGCAAAAATTGCCATGCCCAAGATTCTTGAGCTGATGCGGGATGAAGACGAAAGTCTGCGTTTGCGCGCGGCACAGGCTGCCTGGAAAATTGATTTGCCCAAGGCTCAAGTCATTCCAATAATGATGGCAGCACTCAAGGATCACTCTGATACTCACCTGGGGGCCCGCTCCATTGCGGTCAAGGCATTGGGCGAAATCGGGCCGGAGGCGAGTGCAGCCCTGCCACTGCTGGAGCAGGAGTATATCGGTAACGATCCTCGCTCCCACAGTTCTCTCCAAGATGACGCCAAAGCTGCAATTGACCGGATCACTTCGGCAAGTCCCTCAAATCAAAGCGACCCTCTGGACAGATAATCAAATTCTTGTGAGAGTAGCGCGGTGAAGCAATCTATAGTTACTTTGGATTTGGAAGGCGTGTTGGTCCCGGAAATCTGGATCGCCGTGGCTGAGAAGACCGGCATCAAGGAACTTCAACTCACCACGCGCGACGTTCCGGATTACGACGTCCTGATGAAGGGGCGGCTAAACATCCTCGACCAGCATGGGTTGAAATTGTCGGATATTCAAAGCGTCATCGCCACGTTACGGCCGCTGGACGGGGGCAAGGAATTTCTGGATACGTTGCGTTCCCTGACCCAAGTGCTCATTCTCTCCGACACGTTTGAAGAATTTGCCAAGCCACTCATGCAGCAATTGGATTGGCCCACCCTTTTCTGCCATAAGCTGGAAGTGCAGAATGATCGCATCGTCAATTACCGATTGCGCCAAGCCAATCAGAAACAGAAGTCCGTCGCCGCGTTGAAAGGCTTAAATTACCACGTCATCGCCGCCGGTGATTCTTTCAACGACACTGCCATGCTGGCCGAGGCTCATGTCGGGTATTTGTTCCATTCCCCCGTGGCGATTCAGAAACAATTCCCCCAATTCAAAGCCGTGGAAAGTTACGCTGATTTGCTGAAGCTGATCCAGCAGGCGCTGGAGCAGTGATTTAAATTGCCCGGAAAGGCTAATCCTCCGCCTTGATATCCCGGGACATTAAATCGCGCACGCCTTGGGCGACGTTTTTGCCTTCGTAGAGCATGCGATAGACTTCGTCGATGATGGGAGTCGTGGCTTTCGCTTTGAGGGAGAGTTGGTAGGCGGAACGGGCCGTGGGATAGCCTTCCGCGACGGCGGTCATGCTGCCCAATACGTCAGCGAGTTTTTCGCCGCGTCCCAGACGTTCGCCAAAGCCGCGATTGCGGCTGAGTTTGGAGAAGCAGGTCACCGTCAAATCACCCAACCCGCTCAAACCGGTAAAAGTGTCGGCTTGCGCGTAGCAGGCCACGCCCAAACGCCGGACTTCCGCCATTGCACGCGTGATGAGCGCGGCTTTGGAATTATCGCCAAAGCCGAGGCCGTCGCACACCCCGGCGGCAATGGCAACGACGTTCTTCAAGGCACCGCCCAACTCGACCCCGAGCAAGTCGGTGCTGGTATAGACGCGAAACGCGGGGCGATGAAAAAGCTGTTGCACAGCGCCGGCCGTCGCGGCGTCGTTGCTGGCGGCGACGCTGGCCGTGGGAATGCCACGCGCGACTTCCAGGGCAAAAGTTGGTCCGGACAAGGCTGCCGTCCGGGCGTGCGGCGCAGTGGTTGCGAGAACGCCGCACATGGTAAGCCCGGTTTCATATTCGATGCCCTTGGTCACGCTGACGATAACGCCGGTGAAGGCGGACAAATGGCCGCTGACTTCGCGAAAAGCCTTGGAAGGAACCGCAGCGACAATAAATTCCGCTCCGTCGATCGCTTTCGATAAGTCGGCCTCAATAATAAGGCTCTGGGGAAGCTCCACACCCGGCAGGTAACGTTCATTTCGGCCAGTGCGCCGCACTACTTCCAGACGCCCCGCATCATGCCCCCAAAGCGCGACGGTGTGGCCGCCTTGATGTAAAAGTTTCGTGAGCGCGGTTCCCCACGCGCCGGCTCCCAACACAGTGACTTTCACGCGTCGGCTCCCGTCGTCGGCGGAACTTTCTTTGCGCCAATTTTATTTTCGGTGCCCTTCATGAGGCGTTCGATATTTGCCTTGTGCTTGTAAATGGCCAATGCTGCCATGACTGCGGCAACGATAACCATGCGCGGACTGCGCCCGACGGCCCACGTCGCGAACGGCAGCACCAGAGCGGCCACGATGGAAGCAACCGAAACGTAGCGCGTCAACAGGCAAACGACAATCCAAACGCCGAGACTGATTAAAAATGCGTGTGGGACCAACGCCGCGATCACGCCGGCCGAGGTGGCAATGCCCTTGCCGCCCTTGAAGCGGAGCCAGCAGGTATAATTATGCCCAAGAATCGCCGACAGGCCGGCGATGATTTGCAGATATTCCTCACTGGATTCGTTCCAGGCGCCGGGAGCCAAAAGTTTTGTCACCAAGTGCGGCACGAGAGCAACGGAAACCCAGCCTTTCAAGCCGTCCACCACCAGAACGATAATGCCCGCCGGACGGCCCAAGATACGAAAAACATTGGTGGCGCCGATATTGCCGCTGCCCAGGGTGCGAATATCGACTCCCTTCGTGAGGCCGGCCAGATAACCGGTGGGAATCGAGCCCAACAGGTACGCCACCAACGCGGTTGTCAAACAAACAAGAATATCCACGCGCCACTTTATGAGCTTCGCTCGCAAACTTGAAAGCGCAAAGTTGCGCCGGCTGAATTATGAGATCCGCAAATTTTGCCTTTGAACTTTGAAGGGCCGCCCCTATACATGCTTGATGTCGTCAACCATCAAAGTGGCGGTCCTGGGAACCGGCTCCCTCGGCAAGGAACACGTGCGCATCTATGCCGACCTGGCGAAGGCCGGCCATGTGATCCTCACGGGCGTGTACGATGTAGCCGGCGAAACCGCGCAGAAGATCGCCGCCAAGCATGGCACGCGGGTGTTTGCTTCCGTGGCCGAAGCCGCGGCGGCCAGCGATGCCCTCAGCCTGGTCACGCCGACGACCACCCATTTTGAACTCGCGCAAACGTTGCTGCAACAAGGCAAGCATTTGCTCATCGAAAAACCGATGACCGACAAGGCGGTGCAGGCAGCGGAGCTGGTGCAAATCGCGCAACAAAAGAATTGCGTCCTGCAGGTCGGCCACGTGGAGCGATTCAATCCGGTGTTTACTTACCTGGAAACCATTGCCACGGCCCCGCGCTTCATCGAAACGCACCGGCTGTCCCCCTACCCCGCCCGCAGCACGGATATTGGCGTGGTGCTCGACCTGATGATCCATGACCTCGACGTGGTGCTGGCTTTCGTCAAGTCGCCGGTGACCAGCGTGGATGCGGTTGGTATTCCGGTATTGAGCAAATCCGAGGATATTGCCAATGCGCGCCTGCGGTTTGCGAACGGTTGTGTGGCGAATCTCACCGCCAGCCGCGTGAGCCCGGAGCGCATGCGGAAAATTCGCGTGTTCAGCAGCGGGCCAAACACGAGTTATGTCTCGCTCGATTATCGGGCGCAGGAAGGGTACATTTACCGCATCGCCCGTGATGACGAGGAGGAATCGTCATTGCTGAAGAAACTGCTGGCGGCGAAGGATTCGACCATTGTGAGCCAATTTGGCGGCAAGCGCATCGTGCGCGAGCCGGTGCCGATTGAAAAAGCGGAGCCGCTGAAATTGGAATTGCAGAGTTTTGTGGATTGCGTTCGGGCGCGGCAGACGCCAATTGTGAGCGGGGCTTCGGCCAAGCAGTCGCTGGATTTGGCGTTTGAAATCACGCGGCAGATCCAGGACGGGCGCTAGTCGAGCATGGGCTTTATCATCATCATACCGTTTGCCGCGCTGGCCGGCTGGTCGATCTTCGCGCTGTTCCGCTGGCTGCGGCGCGGCCATTATCCGCCGAAATGGTGGCGGGCGTTCACGCTGCTGGCTGGCAGCGGACTTGCGCTGGGGGTCTGGTTTGCATTTTTTTTGGAATATAAAGTGGGCAACATACACATCGAAGGATTTCCCATTCCGGCGGGAATCTCCCAGCGGGAGAAACCGACTGAGCCGTGGGTAAAATCCCCGTTGCCTGCCGCCATCCGTTACGGCGCGATGATCACGGATCTCTTAAGCGGCGTGGCCTTGTGTCTGGCGCCCATCGCGGTGGCCGCTTTTTTCAAGGAGAACATGATCAAACGGGACGCCGACGGCAAACCGATCAATCCCGCATGACGCCGAAACGTTTCATGGTGATTGCCGGCGAGGCCAGCGGGGATATGCTGGCCGCCGAACTCGTCCGGGAGTTGCGCGCGGGAATCCAGCGGCAGCCGACTTACACGAATGATCTGCAACCGTTGCAAGCGGATCTGGCGCCCCGGTTTTTTGGCGCGGGCGGGCCGTGCATGGCTGCAGCGGGAGTGGAACTCGCCTTCGACATGACGTCGCACGCCGTGGTGGGATTGGTGGAAGTGATCAAGCGGTATGGCAAATTTAAGCGACTTTTTGATGAACTTTTTCAAATGGCAGTGGACCGGGAACCGCACGTTATCATCTGTGTGGATTTCTCGGGGTTTAACCGGCGCTTCGCCCATGCCATCAAAAAATATGTTCGCCAGCGACGCGGGCCATTCTTTGATTGGAATCCAAAGATTATTCAATATGTGTCGCCGCAAGTCTGGGCCTCGCGGGAAGGTCGCGCCCGGCAAGTGGCGGAGGATTTTAATTTAATACTGAGCATCATCCCGTTCGAGAAGGCGTGGTATGAAGCGCGTTATCCAAAATTGAAGGTGGAATTTGTCGGTCATCCGATGCTGGACCGATACGGGAATGTGGAGGGCGGAGGGCGGAGGGCGGAATTAACCTCCTCAATCGTGCTGCTCCCGGGCAGTCGCAAGGCAGAATTGGAACGGCATCTGCCGGTAATGCTGCCAGCCTTGCGCATTATTCAGGCAGCTCAACCTGGGACACGCGCCACAATGATTTTGCCGAACGAAAGCCTGGCCAAAATGGTGGGCGATGCTCCGGCCAGCGGACTTAAAATTCAAGTGGGTGGTTTGGCGGAGGCTTTGGCGCAAGCCACAGTGGCCATCGCCTCAACCGGCACGGTGACGATGGAGTGCGCCTATTTTGGCGTGCCGACCGTCACACTTTACCGAACTTCCTGGAGCACTTATCAAATCGGCAGGCGCATCATCAAGGTCAAATCTCTTACCATGCCCAACCTGCTGGCGAACGAGGAAATTTATCCGGAATTCATCCAAGCAGCGGCCACACCGGAAAATATTTCCCGCGCGACGCTTGAATTCCTGCGCAATGAACCGGCACGCAACCGTGTGAAAGAAAAACTAACGGGAGTTATCACCTCGCTGGGCGGGCCGGGTGCCAGCCGACGCGCCGCCGAGGCGATCCTCAGAATTCTTTAAGCTCACCATAAGGCAGGCTTGCAAGGTCATCGGGTTTGAACTATTTGTTGGCCAGCTTGAAAAAATCTGATCGGCCGGAAATTCCGCGGAAAACGATTTATCGTTTGTCGATTTACCTGCGCTGCCTCGCACGGCTAAAGGACAATGCGATTCGCACGGTTTCGAGCGAGACGCTGGCCAAAGTGGCCGGTGTCAAATCAACGCAACTCCGCAAGGACCTCACTTACTTCGGCCAGTTTGGCACGCGCGGCCTGGGTTACGACGTGGAGCAATTGTCCCAGATGATCTACGATGAACTGGGCACCAAGAGCCTGCAGCCGGTCGTATTGGTGGGGGTGGGTAACCTCGGGTTGGCGCTGCTCTCCTATCGTGGCTTTGAGAAGGAAGGGTTTGAAATTGTCGCGGCTTTCGACATTGATCCCAAACGCCGTCGCGACAAGAAAATCACCCAACCGATTCAAGGCATGGATAAACTTGCGGAGACCATTCATGCACGCGGGGTAAAAATGGCCATTCTCACGGTTGCCGCAGCTTCTGCGCAGGAAGTGGCAAACACGCTGATTGGCTGTGGTGTTACCGGCATCTTAAATTTCGCGCCCATCGTGTTGCACGTGCCGGAAGAGGTGATGGTGAACAACGTGAATCTCGCCATCGAACTGGAAAACCTCAGCTACTTTATTCAGGAGTAGGGACGCGGTTGGGAGCGGGCTGGCCCCGGGAGGCTGCTTTTTGGGCCAGGATTTCGCGGGCGCGGGCCAGCGCGGCATCCAGGTGCGGGCAGACATTTTCCTCCCCGAGTTCATCGATGAAACCATCGTTCTCCATCGTCAGCAAAGGTTGTGTGTGCGGTCCGCTGAGCACGAGCTGCTTGCCTTTACGGTGCAGTTTTTCGTAGATGTCCTCCAGGGCGTTCAAGCCGGTCGCATCCATCGCCAGCACGCTTTGCATTTTTAGAATAAGCACTTCCGGTTCCTGATTGGCGCGCTTCAGGGCGGTCTCTAATTTGTCGGCAGCGCCAAAAAGAAATGCGCCGAAAACCCGGTAGACCAACACGCCCTTCGGCACTTCCTTGCCGAACAGAGAATTGTGCGCGCCCTCAGGGTCGGAGTTTTCATTCAGCGCGGTGATCTGCATGGTTTCGGAGACCCGTTTGATGAACAGAATCGCGGCCAGAATCATCCCAATCCCGACCGCCTTGGGCAAATCCGTCAACACTGTGAGCGCGAAAACCGAGAGGAACACCGCGGAATCGCTCTTGGGCCATTTCGCCAGGCGCCGGAATTGGTGCCATTCGCCCATGTTGAACGCCACCACGACGAGGACCGAACTCAGGACGGCCAAGGGGATGTATTTCGCCAAGGGAGCGGCAATTAGTATGATAAGCAGCAGGGTGAGGGCATGAACGATGCCGGCAATGGGAGTGCGTCCCCCGCTCCGCACGTTGGTGGCTGTGCGCGCGATGGCTCCTGTCGCGGGAATGCCGCCGAAGAGCGGACAGAAGATGTTGGCGAATCCCTGCGCGACCAATTCCTGGTTGGAATCGTGGCGGTCGTCGATCATGCCATCGGCCACGACCGCGGAGAGAAGCGATTCGATGGCGGCCAGCAGGGCAATGGTAAAGGCCGGCTCAAAAAGGTGCTCGATATTGGTCCAAGCCAGTTCCGGAAAGTGAAATTTTGGCAGACCCTGAGGAATTCCATGGAAGCGGGTATCAATGGTCTCGACGGGGATTTTGAAGGCAGCCACGACGACTGTTGCCAATAGCAGGGCGACGATTGAGCCGGGGACACGTTGCGCGAGTTTCTTCGGCCAGGTTTTGATAATGACGATGGAGGCAACGCCAAGCGCCAAGGTGCGCCAGTCGATCACCCGGATGTTTTCGAGCAAGACCTTGATCTTTCCCACAAAGTCCGGAGGCATTTTGTCAACCGGAAGGCCGAGAAAGTCCTTGATTTGGGTGCTGAAAATGAGCACCGCGATGCCACAAGTGAATCCCATGGTGACCGGAAACGGGATGAATTTAATCATGCCACCCATACGGGTAAAACCCATGATGAGGAGCATGATGCCCGCCATGATGGTGCAGATGTAAAGATTATCGATGTGGTAAACCACGATAATCCCGGCCACGATGCTGACAAAAGCGCCGGTGGGGCCACCGATTTGGACACGGGAGCCGCCGATCGCGGAGATTATGAAGCCGGCGATAACGGCGGTGAAAATGCCAGCTTGCGGCGTGACGCCGGACGCAATCCCGAAAGCCATGGCCAGCGGCAAGGCCACAATGCCCACCGTGACCCCGGCGACCAGATCCGCGACCAGGTCCTGGCGGGAGTAATTTTTTAAAGTATCAACTAACTTTGGATGAAAGGACCATTCCAGTTTCATTAATCCACATTCGGTAAAAAGAGCTATGAGCTATTTGCTCGACGGTCGCATTCTGCGGAAATACCGCCAGAATTCAATCGGATTTTGCGGATTGCCATTTTTGGGCAAGAAGAAGGCAAGAAACGGCTGGAACCGGCTTATTTGCGAAGAGGAATCCGGCTGAGAAGCTCGAGGAGTTCGCGGGCAGTGACGGCGGTGCGGAACTGAGCCAGTAATGTGGGGTCCTTGCCAATTCGTGCCATGCCGGTAAGCAGCTTCAGATAGCCCGTGGTATCGCTGACAGGAACAGCATTTAGAAAGACGAATTGCACCTTCAACGAACCGGCCCTGCCCCACTCAAACGGCACGGGAGCGCGACCCAGGGCGAATTGCAGCCGGAGGCAGGCATTCGAGCGAACATGCGGGAAGGCGGCGCCAAACTCCATGGCGGTGCTCATTTGCTGCTCCCGGTCCAAGGCGATGTAATTGAGCTTCTGCGCGTCCCATTGGACATCGCTTTTTTGGAACGTGTTGCTCAATTCCAAAATCGCGCCCGGAATATCGCAGCCCTGCATGGTGGGAAGAATCAATGCCTCGCTGGTAAAGTCAGCCAGCGTAAGGATTTTCCCGGCATCGGGGAGAGGATTGGAACTCACGGGTTTTTTCGTCGCCTTTGGCAAAGCGCATACTATTCCTTCTTCGCCACTTTCAGTTCGAGATGCAGGTCGCGCAATTGTTTGGGTTCCACGGGCGCGGGGGAATCGGTCATAAGATCCGTGCCTTTGGCGGTTTTGGGGAAGGCAATGACGTCCCGGATGCTCAGGGTGCCGCAGAGAATGGCGATCAAGCGATCGAAGCCAAGCGCGATGCCGCCGTGCGGCGGTGCGCCGTAACGGAAGGCTTCGAGCATGTAGCCGAAGCGGGCCTTGACCATCTCCGGCGGGATTTGCAGCACTTGCTCGAAAATGGTTTTCTGCACATCGGGTTGATGGATACGGATGGAACCGCCGCCCAATTCAACGCCGTTGACCACAATGTCATAATGCTGGCCGCGAACTTTCTTGGGATCGCTCGTCAGGAACGGGATGTCCTCGGTCACGGGCGCGGTGAAGGGATGGTGGCTGGAATACCAGCGGTTTTGTTCCTTGTCGAAACTCAAGAGCGGGAATTCGACGACCCAAAGGAAATCGAACCGGTCGGCTGGGATGGTCAGTTTCCCCTGCTCTTTCAGGACGTCGGCAGAATAGAGACGAATCTTGCCGAGGATTTCGCAGGCGGTGAGCCATTGGTCGGCGGCAAAGAGAATCAAATCCCCTTCTTCAATTGCGAGTTTTTGCGTGAGCGCGGCTTTTTCGGCATCGTTGAAAAACTTAACGATGGGCGATTTCCATTCACCTTTTTCGACCTTGATGAACGCCAGGCCCTTGGCGCCGAAACTCTTGGCGTATTCGGTCATGGTCTCGATCTGGCCTTGTGTGGCGCCGGCGAGGCCCTTGGCGTTGATGGCCTTGACCACGCCGCCGTTGGCGATGGCGCCGCTAAATACTTTAAAGGTGCTGGCGCGAAATTCCTCGGTGAAGTCGGCAAGCTCCATCCCGAAACGGGTATCGGGCTTGTCGATGCCGTAACTATTCAGCGCTTCGTTGAAGGAAATGCGGCGGAAAGATGCAGGAATATCGATGTTCAGCGCCACTTTCCAAACACGCTTCAGCAGGCCTTCGATCAGGGCGTAGATGTCTTCGCGTTCGATGAAAGACATTTCCAGATCGACCTGGGTGAATTCCGGCTGGCGGTCGGCGCGCAAATCTTCATCGCGATAGCAGCGGGCGAGTTGGAAATAACGCTCCACACCGGCGACCATGAGGATTTGTTTGAATTGTTGCGGCGATTGCGGGAGCGCATAGAACTGGCCGGGATGAATGCGGCTGGGCACGAGAAATTCACGCGCGCCTTCCGGCGTGGATTTGAACAACGTGGGGGTCTCGACTTCGAGAAAGCCTTGCTCATCGAGAAACACGCGCGCGGCAGTGGCCACCTTGCTACGGAGGCGAAGATTGCGAGCCATCTCCGGACGACGCAAATCCAGGTAACGATATTGCAGGCGCAACTCCTCGTTCACCTTGGCGGCGACTTCGGGATCGTCCACGGGGAAAGGGAGGACTTCCGCCATGTTGAGCACTTCCAGCGCGGTAACACCGACTTCGACTTCGCCGGTGGCGATTTTGGAATTGTTGGTGCCGGCGGGACGATGGCGGACTTTGCCGGAGACGCTGATGACGCATTCGCTGCGGAGCGAGGCGGCGCGGTCGAAAAGGTCCTGGGGCAGGTCCGAGGGGTCAAAAACAGTTTGGGTGCGGCCTTCGCGGTCGCGGATGTCGATGAAGATCAGGCCGCCGAGGTCGCGGCGGGAATGGACCCAGCCCGACAAAGTCACCGTTTGCCCGATGTGCGCCGGGCGAAGTTCGTTACAATGATGCGTACGTTTCATGAATCAGTATTCCACAACTGCGCTTAAGGAGCAGCAGCATCCCGGCTTGAACGGCGGCGACTCCAGTCGCCGCCAAAAAAGCGAAAGAGTATTTTGGCGGTAAACGGGGCGGAATTCAAAGGGAAAGTTTGCCGGGTTTCGGCACAGGCGTCACCGGAAGAGCCGGAAGAACTGCGCGGCCGGGTTGATGTCCACGGTGACAGAAAATTGGTTGCCCACGGTGACAACCGTGTTGGTCACCGGCGACCAGACTGCACCCGGCGCGACGCTGGGACTGGATTGGAGGGCGAACCCGATGTTATTTGTCAGCCAGGAAAGTGCGACGGCGGGCCCGGAGCCGGTGATTTGGAGCACCGGCAGCGGCTCCGCCACGATCATCTCGGTCACCTGCGTGGACCAGACGTTGACGGAGGAAGGGAATTCCTGAATCGTCCAGAAATGATCCGGATTGGCGGCATCCACGGTGGTGGTGCTGTAATCGCCCCAGCGATTGCCACCACCGCTGGGCGCAAGCTCATAATTATCAGCACCTGCTTTGAGCAGTACCTTGTCGGCGAAGATGGTGTTGCTATTGATGGTCCGGCCAGCGACTGCGTAGGAACTGATAAAGCTATTTGTGCTTGAGCCATTGAAACCAATCACCACGAAGCCGTTCGTATTCGCGGCAATGGAGGGATAAAACAGATCAAGATTGGTGTCGCTGATGGTTCCGGATTCAAGCAACGTGCTGTCACTGGCGCGCAGGCGATACCAGCGCAGCGCAGCCCGGGGACCGACCTCAACCGCATGCACCGCATAAACCACGTCGGCCACCTGAAAAGCGTACGCCCCGATGCGAAGATCGCCATCGTCAAGAGTGTTCATGCCATTCGGCTGCGGAGGATTGATGGGAACGGAATAATCGGGCACAACAATGTCAGTGTTCGCCGAAAGAGTCGCCGTGGGGGTGTCGGCGCCCGTGATTTTAAACGTTCGCAAGTTGGTATGCGGCAAAAAGTCGGTGCCATCGCTATCAACCGCCAAAACAAATTCGGGCGTGTTCGCCGGATTAAAATTCACGGCGGGCTGGAGAACGAATCCGCGCTGAGATTCGGGCATGAGGCCGGAACTAGTGCGGTTGGTAACCGTCGGTGTGGGGAGCAGCAAATCGCTTTTGGGAATACTGGTAATCAGGACGCCAGCGAAATTTCCAATCGCATCGAACTGGTTGCCGGTCAAATAAACGCCGTTCACATCCACCCCCAACCGGGGATAATCCGCGAAACTCCCGGCCGGATCCGCCGGCCATGCCACCCCGTTCCAGGCACCGGTCGGATCGCTGTTGGTGGAGACCGCCAGAAGAAACCGATTGCTGATTTCATTACCCGCCATGACATCGATTTGCGAAGCGAACCACCGTGCGCTCAGCGGATCATAGATTACACGTGGATCTGAGGTAAACGCACCCGCCGGGAAACTGACGCCCGCGCTGTTCCAAAAGCTGATATCGGTCATGGTTTGAACTCTCGTTCCTGAGTTTTTATCGAAAACCGAGAACCGGCCATTAATGAATTCCACAAAATGATTCGGACCAATGGCTCCATCGGAATCAGGAGGGACCAGACCGGCATCAATGAAGAGCGTGGCGGCGGTGAAATTTTGGCCGGTCTGGAGGGTAATGGCTGCCGATGACTTCATGGTACCGAAGCAGGCAGAAGCCAGAACCGTCAAAACCAGCCAGCAGGCAGGTAGAGTTTTCATTATTAATCAGGATTTTCAACACCTCTGACTGACACTTATGGGAGCAGCGCCACGCACATAAGTTCCCGGGCGTCACGTAAAAAGAGCTTGCCGTCGGCATATGCGGGATTGCACCAATTCTTGCCGCACACTTGCAAAGTGCCGGTTTCCTTGAATCCTTCCGGGGCGGCAACGAAGAGGACGAGTTGGCCACCATCCGTAAGCGCAAGGATGTTTTTATCCATGACGATGAACCCGGCGTACGCGATGTCGGCTGAAGTGTTGATATAGGTATCGTTGGACCAGGTTTGTTTGCCGGTTTTGATTTCCACGCACATGAGATTTTTTGATGGGCCAAGTCCGTAGAGATAATTCCCGACCGCGACCGGGCTGGAGAAATTAATGGCCAGATCGTGACTCAGCCAGGCTTGAGCGGCTGCCCAATCATCGCCTTTCCGGGAAATTTTCAGGCCGACAAGACCGACTTCATGCGAGGAGACCAGCACCATGTCATCGACCACCACGGGCGTGATGGCGTGGCGGCCATAGCTGGTTTTCATCGGATAGCGCCAGAGGAATTTGCCATCCTGCGCAGCCAGCCCCATAAGGCCATCGACCGTGAAGGAGATGAGTTGTTTGACGCCGCCGATGGTGGCGATGATAGGAGCGGCGTAACCGGCCTGATCGTTTTGCGATTTCCAGATTACCTTGCCCGTGGCCTTGTCAAAGCAGACGACGCTCTCCCCATTGGTGCCGCCCACGTTCACCAGCAAGTGATCACCGTCAATCACTGGCGAGCCATTGTTGCCGTGGCGGGATGCGCCCAGGGCATTGCCGTTTTCGCCCATGAAGATCGCGCTGAAGTCAGTGGTGAAATTAATCTGCCAGAGGGGACTGCCGTCAGTGGCTTTCAGGCACCGCAACTCGCCCCGACAGGATTGCGCGTAAACGCGGCCGTCGTCCACCAGCGGAGTGCAGCGCGGACCAGAGGGACCGTGATTATCGGTAAATGCCTGGTCGATTTTTGCATTCCAGATTTCCTTGCCGCTCGTGACATCCACCGCATGCAGGACTTCCTGCCCCCCTTTATTATCGGGGTAGAAGACCTTGCCGCCAGCAACGACGGGTGAGGCGTAGCCATCACCGATTTTTAAATGCCAGAGAATTTTCGGTTCAGTGGGAAGCGCGGTCGGCATGACTGCACCGGCGGGCACATGGCCGGTGCGGTCCGGTCCCCGCCATTGCGGCCAATCAGCAGCAGGGGCACTCAAAGCGAAAATGAGGGCGGCAAACAAAAGGCTGGGGAAACGCATGAAAGAGTTCACGCGTAATCGGACAAAAAATCAAGCCGGAAAGCGACGACTGCGACAGAGAGGCTATTTTCCGCCAGCCCATTTGGGCGGGTTTTTTAATTGATAGAGCATTTCGCCCGCTTTGCGAACGAGCAGGACGCCTTCCGCTTCGCGATTGGCGTAGTCTTCAATGCGGATGCTCCTGGGGTCACGGTATCCCATGTTGATGGCGCGGCATTTCTCCGGCGGAATTTGCGTGGCGAGCGTGACTTGAGCGCGGCATTGCTCGACGCCGTTCTCGTAGGTGCCAATCCCGCGCACATGCGTGGAATGGGCCAACACACCCCAGGGATAGTTTTTAAATTTATCCCACTGCTTGAGGAAGTAATCGCGGCAATGGTAACCGACTTCTTCAATCACCTTGCCGTGCGTGACGGAAACGTCGGTGATGTGGGGGGCATAAATGATGAGTTCGCCACCATCGGCCAGCACCGGTTCGAGTTTATACATGCACTTGCCGGCGGTCCAAATTTCATCATACATCTCCGGTGCGCAGGAGAGAATGGTTTTGAAGGACTGGTCCTTGTAAGTGATGTGCAACTCACGGGAAAGTTCGCTGGCGGCATCCCACGCGGTTTCCGGCGTCCCGGCAACCAGGCCCGCCAGATTTTTGGCGGGATCCACCACCATGCAAAAGCAAAGCTTATTGGCTTTGACCAGGGCGCCGGCACGATCCACGACTTTGCGAACGGGCGTCCACTTGTTGCCGATAATCATTGGGTTGGTGACCACGGCGCCGAGCCAATGGAAGAAATTCAAAATCTCGGGACCGCCCACACCGGGGAAGAGATATTTGTTGCCACCGGAAAAGCCGACCACTTCATGCGGGAAAACCGGGCCGACGATGATGATCTGATCGTAATCAAAAACCAGCTTGTTGATTTCCACCGGGACATCCATCGCGAAGAGGCCATCGGTGAGTTGGGAAATCTCAGCGGCGGGAATAACGCCGATTTTGGTCAGGGCCGCGGGATTGTCCCAGGCATGATTAAAGAAACGCACCTGGCCATAAGTTGATTTGCGTTCCGGCTCGGAGATTTCCAGGCGCTGGCAGATGGCCGCTTCGCTCATGGGCTGATGCGTGCCAAGGGCGACCAAGATGTCAAAAGACTTGGTGACCGAGCCGATTTGCATATGGAGAGTTTGAAACAACAAACCGACTGGCGCGGTACGGGTGCCATCCGGAACGATGAGCAATACCTTTTTATCGCGATATTCCTTGGCCGGACAGGCCTGGGCAACCACCTCCGCGACCTGTTCGGCAGTGACACTGCCGCCAGTTGGAGCCG
>JAQGPA010000125.1 GCA_028293325.1 Pedosphaera sp.
GGCAGTTCACGGGCGGAAAGCCGATCACGAACCATTGGCGCGCGTCCGATAGTTTACCGGCGCGGACGGTGGAATCCGATGCGATGAGCAAGGATTTGAAGAAGCGCGGGTTCAAATTTGTGGGGACGACGATTTGTTATGCGATGATGCAGGCGATTGGGATGGTGAATGATCATACAGTAGATTGTTTTCGATATAAGGAAGTGCAGCGGTTGGGGAAAAAGAATAACTGAAGCAAAAGGGTAAATGTTTTCGGACCCTCACCCCGGCCCTCTCCCATCGGAGTGCTTCCCCCTCCGCCAAGTCTACGGCGGACAGGTCCGCATAGGTCATCGAGGGAGAGGGATGCGCTGGGTGGCAAAGCCGGGCTGGAAAGTTTCTGCTCGCCGGTCGTGATTAAGGTGAAGCGGTCCCGCATGCGGGACCGCGCGCCTGCTCTCGCCCGTCCGACGGGCGAGGGTGAAGGAAGTTGCGGGCAGTTTTTCAGAGGCGGGGTTGTGTTTGCACGGGTTGGATTTTTCGAAGGTAAAAATTTATGAAGGCAAAAACTTTAAAGCCGGCGAAGCTGACGCTGAATTTGAAGCGGCAAAAAGGATTGAAGTATGTCGCGCTCAACGAGCGGGTTTATAATTACCTGGCGGGTTGCCGCAGTCGCCATGCGTATGACCGGGTGCTGGAAGCGTTGCGGGCGGAGACGAATGCGAAGGCGCCGGAGTATGTGCAGATGCAAATCGCGCGCGATCAAGGGTCGTTTATGACTTTGCTGGTGGCGGCGATTGGCGCGCGGAGCGCGCTGGAGGTGGGGACATTCACGGGTTACAGCTCGATCTGCATCGCGCAGGGGTTGCCGGCGCGGGGGCAGTTGCTTTGCCTGGACTTGAGCGAGGAGTGGACCGCTATTGCGCGGAAATATTGGGCGCGGGCGGGCGTGGAGAAGAAGATTGAACTCCGCTTGGGGCCGGCGATTGAGTCACTGAAGAAACTCAGGCGCGGGTTGAAATTTGATTTTGCATTCATCGATGCGCACAAGCCGGAGTACGACGCTTACTACGAATTGGTGCTGCCGCATATGCGGCGGAATGGATTAATCCTGTTTGATAACATGCTGTGGGGTGGTCGGCTGGGAAAGAAAGGACGGATTAAGCATGAGTATGGACGGGCGATTGATAAGTTGAATCGGAAGCTGGCGCGGGATGGGCGGGTGGAGTCGATGTTGTTGTCGCTGGGGGATGGGATTAATATTTGCCGGGTCAAATAAGTCTGGGTGCTTGCGCACAGCCACCAAGGGGAAGGGGACAGCCTAAAGGCTGAACTCCAAACTTGGAGGTTGGGCGAAGATTGGGTGGTGCGGCGGGCTTTACTTTTGGGATTTTTTGGATTGAATGGGGGTAATCAATTGGAGCAATACCTATGGACGTCAAAGTATCGTGTGCTTGCGGGACGGATTACAAGTTTGAGGTGGAGCCAATCAATAAACGGATGCCGTGGCCGGTGAGTTGCCCGGCTTGCGGGGCGGACGGCACGGCGGCGACCAATGAGATTATACGACAGGCTTTAACGGCGAGCGAGCTGCCGGTGCCAGTCGCCCAAGCGGTGGTGCCACCGCCATCGATGGGACTAAGAATAAATCGTGAAGTGCCCGCACCGGTGCCGGTGATGGCAGAAGGAGCGGCATCGGAGGCGGGTTCGGACCAGCCACCGCCGCCGTTATCACCATCGCGCCGCGCACATGCGGGGCCGACTTTTGAGGTGGAGCGACCGGTGATGAAGACGGCTTGGATAGGGTGGGCGGTGATTGCATCCGTGTTCCTGGTGGCGGCGGTGATTGGGTTCAAGGTGGTGAGAACCATTTCGCGGGTGTCAAACGTGGTAGCGGCCATTAATGAGGCAACCGGTGGCGGAGAGGTGCAGCAGTGGAATTTGGACGCGGACAACGGGGTGACGATCTATGTGAGGCACACCAATCATATGGAAGTGGCGCAAGCGTGCATGACGTATTGCACGGAGAAACTGAACCGGCATTTGCGAATCGTAGACCCGATAAAGGAGCCGGAGCAACCGCTGGGGGAGGAGATGAAGGTATATCTGGTAATGGTGCCGCATCATGGTTATGTGAGGCTCATGGCGGGATTGGAGGAGTTGAAGGACCCGGAATTTGAAGGGCTGTCGCAATATTTGTCGCAGCGGTTCGACACGCTGGTGTTCGAGCAGAAGGATGTGGATTTCAGCGGGGAGTTTGTTTTTGGCGTTTACGAGCAAGGGACGAACAAGTTTCACGCGCAAATGAAGGTAAGCATCCAGAATGGCGCCGAGCACGAGGTGGTGAAGACGGAGAATAACGATTGGGCGCTGGCGCATGGTTTTAGCGGCGGGGCGAAAGGGTTACAGAAGTTCAACCTCAAGGATGCGAACGATATCACCAAAAATTGCGGGATGAAGTTTTGGGATGAAGACCTGGAGTTGGCGTCGGATTTCATCACACTTAAGGAAGGGATGCTCGTGGTTAAGACGCGGTGAGTGGGCGGGATCACAAAACTTTGGGTCTTAGAGTGACGATGGTGGCGCCGGAGCCACTGAATTGGGGGTGGTCGAGGGCGAACTCGATGACTTGGGGATGATTTCGGAGGAGGGCGTGGACGGTGCGGCGGAGATGGCCGATGCCTTTGCCGTGGATGATGCGAACCTGGAGGATGTTTTTTTCCTGACAGGCAGCGAGATAATCGAGGACGAGGTCCTTCACTTCGCGGGGTTGGAAGCTGTGCAGATCCAACACGCCGTCGATGGGGAGGTCGATGGGGTCGGAATTGTCCATGGCATATTATTGCGCGTGAGGAGCAGCGAGGCAAGTGAGCGCGATGGGGCCGGACGCAGGCCACAAGCTACCAGGGAAAGCATTAATTCTAGGCTTGGCAGGAGTTTTGGGTTAATGGTTTCAGGGTAGCACTTTTGGCATGAAGAAAATGATTGGCAGTTTGATTTGGCTGGCGTTGGCTGTGGCCGGGGGGTGGGCGTATACAACGCTGGCCTGGCATCGCGGGGAGACGATCAGCTCGGTTTACATCCTTATCGCGGCGATTTGCACCTATGCGATTGGGTATCGTTTTTATTCGAAGTGGATTGCGGCGCGGGTGCTGATGTTGGATGACCGGCGGGCGACGCCGTGCGAGGTGCATGACGATGGGAAGGATTTTGTGAAGACGAACAAGTGGATCGTCTTCGGGCATCACTTTGCGGCGATCTCCGGGCCGGGGCCGTTGGTGGGGCCGGTGTTGGCGGCGCAGTTCGGTTATTTGCCGGGGACATTGTGGATTTTGATTGGCGTGGTGCTGGGAGGGGCGGTGCAGGATTTTGTGATTTTGTTTGCGTCGATACGGCGGAACGGGAAATCGCTCGGGCAGATGGTGAAGGAGGAATTGAACACGACGGCGGGATATATCGCGTTGGTGGCGATATTGGGCATCATGATTATTTTGCTGGCGGTGCTGGGTTTGGTGGTGGTGAAGGCGCTGGCGGAGAGTCCGTGGGGCGTATTCACGGTGGGGGCGACGATTCCGATCGCGATGTTCATGGGAGGGTATCTGCGATTCGTGCGGGTGGGAAAGGTGTTGGAGGCGTCGGCGATCGGAGTGGTGTTGCTGCTGCTGGCGGTGTGGGGCGGGCAATTCGTGCATGGGAATGCGCAATGGGCGAAGGTGTTCACGCTGAAGGCGGATGACCTGGCGTGGGGAATTATCATTTATGGAATGGCGGCGAGCGCGCTGCCGGTGTGGCTGTTGCTGGCGCCGCGGGATTATCTGAGCACATTCATGAAGCTGGGGACGATTTTTGCGCTGGTGGCGGGGGTGTTTCTCATCCTGCCGCATCTGCAAATGCCGGCGATCAGCAAGTTTGTGGATGGCTCGGGGTTGGTGGTGCCGGGGAAGATGTTTCCATTTTGCTTCATCACGATTGCGTGCGGGGCGATTTCCGGTTTTCACACGTTGATTGCGAGCGGGACGACACCGAAGATGGTGACACGGGAGAGTTACGCGCGGTCGATTGGCTACGGAGCGATGTGCCTGGAATCGTTGGTGGCGATCATGGCGTTGATTGCGGCGTGCACGCTGAATCCGGGGGTTTATTTGAGCATGAACGTGAAGGGGGCGGGCGCGGATGCGGCGGCGGTGGCGACGGACACGGTGGCGAAGGTGCAGGCGGCGGGTTTCACGATATCGACGGAGCAGATGCAGCAGTTGGCGGACGAGGTACAGGAGAAAACATTGTTTGGGCGGACCGGCGGGGCGGCGACGCTGGCGGTGGGGATGACGCAGATTTTTTCCAAGGTGACGCAAGGTCGCTGGCTGGGGATCTGGTATCATTTTGCGATCATGTTCGAGGCGTTGTTTATCCTGACGACGCTGGATGCGGGGACGCGGGTGGGGCGCTATTTGTTGCAGGATTTGCTGGGAAATATTTGGAAGCCGCTGGCGGATACGAAGAAGGTGTCCGCGAACCTGGTGGCAAGCGCGTTGATGGTGGCGGGTTGGGGCTATTTTTTGATACAGGGCGTGCGCGATCCGTTGGGGGGAATCAATTCATTGTGGCCGCTGTTCGGGATTGCGAACCAGTTGCTGGCCGGGATTGGGTTGTGCCTGGCGACGACGATTATTCTGAAGATGCAATTACAAAAAGAGGGCAAAGAGGCCGGCGCAAAACCACCGCGCCTGGTTTTTGTTTTGGTGACGCTGGTGCCATTGGTGTGGTTGTTGTCATTGACGATGACGGCGGGGTATCAGAAAATTTTTGACAGTGATGCGCGAATTGGATTTTTAGCGGCAGCCAAAGCGCTGGATGGGAAGTTGCCAGTGCTGGAACAAGCAGTGACGGCGGCCAAAGCGACGGGGGATGCAGTGGCGATGGCGGCAGCGGAGAAGGCGATGCATGTCAACCGCGTGCTGCATTTCAACAGCATGCTGGATGCATTCGTGGCGGGAGCCTTTATGGTGATGGTGGTGATGATTGTGTTGCTGGCAGTGCGCGAGTGGGTTTTGCTGCTCGGGCGAAAACGGCTGGCGACGTTGCGGGAATCGGAGCCGGTGTGGCTGCCGAACTATGCGGTGGTGGAGACGAAGCCATTGCACGTGATGGGGTTGATTGCGCTGGGATTGGCGCTGGCGAAGGAGTTATCGGGCGAGGCGCATTTGGAGCGGGCGCAGACGATGGCGGCGAATTGCAATTGCGCGGTGGCGCAGGGCGGGGTTGATTTGTTGGGCGGGCGGAAAATGGAATGCGCCCGGACGCCGGAAGAGATTTATGTGGAGATGACGGAGCAGCGGTTTGACGGGGTGAAAAGATGCTGTTAGGAAGCCGTTGCTTTAGCCTTCCATTTTTACGCGGAATAGAGCATCATCTGGGTGTCAACAAGGAAGGAAATATGAAAATAAAAAACATTAAAACCGGAAGAATCCTTTTTGTCCTTGGCGGCATGCTTATCGGCACATTGCTGCTGGCCAGTGCGCCCGGCAGCCGCGCGGAAGAGCAGGCCAAATCACCGCCGCTCTACGACGAAACCGCAGATGGTTCCAAACAGATTGTCGATGCGCTCGCGCAGGCCAAGAAGGAGAATAAGCGGGTGCTGCTTCAGTTCGGCGCGAATTGGTGCGGTTGGTGCCACAAGCTGCACAAGACGATGGAAACGGACGCCGCAGTGGCGGAGAAACTCAAGAGCGATTACGTGGTGGTGCTGGTGGATGTAAACAAGGAGCACAACCGAAAGATCATTGAAGGTTACCATGCCACCGGGACGGGCATACCGGTGATTGTGGTTTTGGATGCGGATGGGAAACAGTTGACGACCAAGGACACGAATCAGCTTGAGGAAGGGGATCATCACAACCCAAAGAAGATTCTCGATTTCCTGAACGAGTGGGCGGTCAAGCGGGCTTGAGTCGTCTTTACCCGTTGCCGGTGGAGATGACGGAGCAGCGGTTTGACGGGGTGAAGCGGTGTTGTTAGTGCTGGCGCACGCCGGTGGCGGTTAGAGCAATTCCATAAATGCTGTAGTACGGCGGAAAAATTATTGGGAAAAGCGGTCTTTTTGACTTTTGGCTTCGTTTCGGCTCGGTCACAGGCCAGCTTGGGCATGCTCCCTCGCCAAAGCCTCGCCCAAAGTCAAAAATCCTCGCTCCGCCG
>JAQGPA010000141.1 GCA_028293325.1 Pedosphaera sp.
GCGGACGCCGCGCCAGACGGAGGGTCCATTTTATCCGGATCATCTGCCTTTGGACACGGACAACGACCTGATCATTGTGAATGACTCACTAACGCCCGCGGTGGGCGAGGTCACGTATTTGAGCGGGCGGATTTTGGATGCGAAAGGCCAGCCCATTCGCAATGCGCTGGTGGAAATCTGGCAGGTGGATAATGGCGGGGTTTACCTCAACAGCCGGGATACACACGCGGCGCGGGACAAGAATTTCCAGGGCTTCGGCCGATTCCTGACGGGTGCGAGCGGCGAATATTTGTTCCGCACCATCAAGCCGGTGCCCTATCCGGGGCGGACACGGCACATTCACTTTGCCATCAAGCTGAAGGGGCGCGAGAAGTGGACGACCCAGTGTTATGTAAAAGGTGAACCGCAGAATGAACGGGATGGCGTGCTCAATGGGATCAACGATGCCAAGGCGCGGGAGTCGATTATTATTCCGTTCGCGCCAATGAAGGATTCCCGGACGGGTGAACTCGCGGCGCGGTTTGATATCGTGCTGGGTTTTACGCCGGAGGTGTGAGGCGCCCCGGGAACAAACAACAACTTGGTTAATCAAAAAGGAATGGTTATGAAACGATTGATGTTACTGCTGGTCGCCGGCTGGCTGGCGGGGCACACGGTCTCGGCGCAGGATTGGGCCAAGGCGCGGCTCGATAAATCTCCGCGTCACGGAGAATGGGTGAAGGTGAAACAAGGGCAACGGGAGGTGGAATCGTTCATCACCTATCCCGAGGTGAAGGAAAAGGCGACGGCGGTGGTGGTGATTCACGAAATTTTTGGGCTCACCGATTGGGCACGGGGCGTGACGGATGAATTGGCGGAGGCGGGATATATTGCGATCGCGCCGGACCTGCTCTCGGGTTTGGGCCCGAAAGGTGGCGGCACAAGCGAGCTGGGTTCGGGCGTGGGCAAGGCCATATCGTCCTTGCCACCGGAGCAAATCACGGCTGACTTGAATGCAGTGGTGGATTACGTGGCGAAGCTGCCGTCGTGCAACGGCAAGGTGGTGGTAATGGGATTCTGCTGGGGCGGCGGGCAGGCGTTTCGCTTTGCAACGAACAACAAGGAGATCAAGAGCGCGCTGGTGTTTTACGGAACGCCACCGGAAACAGAGTCCGAGTTGGCACGGATTGCGTGTCCGGTTTACGGGTTTTACGGCGGGAATGATGCGCGAGTGAGTTCCACGGTACCGGACACGGTGGCCTTGATGAAAAAAGCCGGTAAAATTTATGAGCCGGTGATTTACGAGGGCGCGGGTCACGGGTTCATGCGCGCGGGCGAAGCGCCGGATGCCAAGGAGGCGAACAAGCAGGCGCATGACGCCGCGTGGGTGCGGGTGAAGGAAATTTTGGGAAAGTTGTGAGCCTTCGTTTTCCCGCGTTTACTTGCTGCCGGGCTTGATGGCGGGCGTGGCGGCGAGATCGGGCGGCAATTGGTCCGCGGGGAAGGCTTCCACATTAAGGGCGAGGAGGCTGAATGTGGGAATGCCGAGATTCACGGTTTTGTTGGAGCGGTCCACGGCCATGGCCACGCCGACAACATTGCCTTGGTGGGCGCGCACGATGTCGATGGTTTCCTGCACGCGGCCGCCTTTGGTGACGACATCCTCCACGACAAGTATCTTTTCGCCGGGCGCAATCTTAAAGCCGCGGCGGAGAACGAGTTTGCCCTCCTCCTTTTCGACAAAAATGAAGCGGCTGCGAAGCTGGCGGGCGACTTCCTGGCCGAGCACGAGTCCGCCCATGGCCGGGGAGATGACCGTAACGGCACCCAGCGGACGGACCTTGGCGGCGAGCGCGGCGCCGAGTTTTTCGACCGTGGGCATTTGCTGCAACGCGATGGCGCATTGAAAGAATTGGCGGCTGTGCAGGCCGCTGCGGAGCAGGAAATGGCCTTCCAGCAGGGCGCCGGTGTCGCGGAAGATTTGGAGCACTTCGTTATCGGTCATGGGGGAAATATTAAGTTCCGGGCGAAAAGTTCAAAGCGCAAAGTTGCGGCAGGGTTGAGGATTGAGCCTTTCACAGTCACAATTCTGTTTTCGTGTCGCGCGGCGGCGGTTAAAGTTGGGTCATGCCGAAATGGTGCAAAACCATCATTGCCGTTCTGCTGTTGCCGTTATGCATCGGCGCAGTGGAGGCGTTTTGGCTGGTGCTGCGGTCCAGCGGCAATGCCACCACCATTTGGGTGGGCACGCTGTCCGGCGCCGCGTGTTGGCTGGTCATTTACCTGCTGTTGCCCAAGCCGATGTGGGTTTACGTGTTTGGCCACGAGCTGACACACGCGCTGTGGACCTGGTTGTTCGGCGGCAAGGTCAAGAAACTCAAGGTGACGTCCGGCGGCGGGCATGTGGTGGTGACCAAAAACAACTTTCTCATTTCGTTGGCGCCGTATTTCTTTCCGCTCTACGTTGCCTTGGTGGTGCTGGTGTTCGTGCTTGGCCATTTAATATGGAATTGGGCGCCTTATGTGGTGTGGTTTCATCTGCTGGTGGGGGCGGCGTATGCGTTTCATGTCACCCTGACGTGGCACATTTTGAAGACCGAACAGTCGGATATCACCCAGCACGGATATTTGTTTTCGTCGGTGGTCATTTTTCTGGGAAATATGGGGGTTTTGCTCCTCGGCGTGCCGTTGTTGGCGGCGAGAGTGGGGGTTTTGACGTCGCTCGGTTGGTGGTTGGAATGCACCGGGGAGGTGCTGCACCGGCTGGGGAAGTTGTTGTGAGCAAAGGGCCGACAGCCGGGATGTGCGGATTGCTCTTGAATTGGCCGCCCGTTTCAGGCGAAATGCTCGGGCTGTTTTAAGCTATGAATCTTGGCGACATTCTCGGTCCTGATAATATTTTGCCCGACTTGCAGGCTACCAACCGGTGGGAAGCCATAGACGAGCTGATTAATAACCTGGTCGTGACCGGGAAGATCAAGCCCGAGAACCGCGACGCCATTGCCGCCGTGGTGAAAAAGCGCGAAACCTCCATGAGCACGGGCATTGGTTTTGGGATTGGCATTCCGCACGCGTCCACGGATTTGATTTACGAAGTCGTGGGCGCTTTTGGGCGCTCGAAGAAAGGGGTCAACTTTGACGCGCTCGATAATCAGCCGGTCAACCTCGTCATGCTCTTCCTCGTTCCCCAAGGCCAATTTCAGAAACATCTCCACACGCTCGCCAATATTGCCAAGTTGCTCCACAAAAAGGAATTTCGTCAGGCATTGGAGGAAGCGCCCTCGGCGGACGCCATGTACAGGATCATCAAGGAATACGGTGGAAAATAATTCCCGGCTCTGGCGCGATTGACGGTGGTCGGTTAAGTGATCTTCTGCGTCGGCAGTTGCGGCGCCCATAATTCTGTGTTGCTCCATAAATCCATCGAAGCACGTTTGCAAGCGGCGGTGTCGGCGGTTTTGCCGGACGCCAACACGGCGTCTGTCCTCGTCCGTCCCTGTCCCGACCCCAAGTTTGGCGATTACCAGACCAACGCACTCATGGCGCTGGCCAAGGAACGCAAGCTGAACCCGCGGCAACTCGCCACGGATGTGCTGGCGAAGCTGGATGTCAGCGAATGGTGCGAGCCGGTGGAAATTGCCGGCGCCGGGTTCTTGAATTTTCGATTGAAGACCGCCGCGGTGGCCAATACGCTGGAGTCCGCAGCCAAGGGCGAGCATTTGTTCTTCGAAAAGGTCGCGCAACCGCGCACGGTGGTGATTGATTTCAGCTCGCCGAATGTTGCCAAGCCAATGCACGTGGGCCATATCCGGTCCACGATCCTGGGCGATTCCCTCGCGCGCGTGTTGCGGCTGCTGGGGCATCGGGTCATTACGGATAATCATATCGGCGATTGGGGCACGCAGTTCGGCAAATTGCTGGTCGGTTGGAAAACTCAACTCAACCGTGCCGCACTTCAGGCCGATCCCATCGCGGAAATGGAGCGTCTTTATAAAGCCATCAACGCGGCGGGCGAAGCGGACCCGGCGGTGCTCGAAAGGGCGCGGCAGGAATTGGTGAAGTTGCAGCAGGGTGATGAGGAGAATCTCGGCATCTGGCGCGAGATGATCCAGCTTTCCGAGGTCCAGTTTACGACGATTTACAATCGGCTGGGGATTAAGTTCGATTACGCGCTGGGCGAGAGTTTCTATAATCCGTTTCTCAAAGGCGTGGTGCAGGAATTGCGCGACAAAGGAATTGCGAGAGAGAGCGAAGGTGCCATCGCGGTGTTTTCCGACGGCTCGCTGCCACCCAAGCAGGATCCTTTCCTCAAACAGGAGGATGGCGAGTGGAAGCCGAACCCCGCGCTGATCCAAAAGAGCGATGGCGCGGCGAATTATGCGACCACAGACCTCGCCACGCTGGCGTACCGATTGGAAACCTGGCATCCCGCTGAGATCGTCTATGTGACCGATGGCCGGCAGCTGCTGCATTTCCAGCAGATTTTTGCGATTTTCAAACGCTGGCATCCCGAAGCGCAGACGAAGCTGGCGCATGTCTGGTTCGGCTCCATTCTCGGCGAGGACGGCAAGCCCTTCAAAACCCGCTCCGGCGAAACCGTGCGGCTCGCCGACCTGCTCGATGAAGCCGAGGAGCGGGCCTTAAAAGTGGTTTCAGAGAAGAATCCGGAGTTGCCCGAGGCCCAACGCCGGGAGATTGCGCGTGCGGTCGGACTGGGCGCCATCAAATACGCCGACCTGGTGCCGAATCGGCAGAGCGATTACATCTTCAGTTGGGACAAGATGCTGGCGTTGCATGGTAACACCGCGCCGTATTTGCAATATGCCTACGCGCGCATCAGCAGTATTTTCCGCAAGGGCGGTGTGGAATCCGGCGCTGCCGCCAACACGGGTGGTCATGTTCCGGTCATTCTTGCCGCTCCCCAGGAAACCACACTGGCGCGTCATCTGCTCAACTTTGATTTCGTGCTGAACGCCATGGCAGACGAATATCGCCCGAACTTCCTTTGTAATTATCTTTACGAACTCGCCGGTCATTTCGCCGGGTTCTACGAAAATTGTCCCGTGCTGAAAGCGGAACCGGCCGAACGCGCCTCGCGGCTCGTGCTGTGCGCCCTGACAGCATTGGTGTTGAAACAGGGACTTGAAATTCTGGGGATTGAAACGCTGGAGCAGATGTAGTCTTTAAGCCGCTTAAAACGAAACGTTTTCTTTTGTTGCTTTTTCCCCGCCCGCTGGTATCAATGGTAAACAATTTTTCCTGCTGTGGAGGACTTTTACTGCGCCCGGAAAATTCAGAAAGACTATTCTAATGAGGAAACTATTTTTTTCAGCGGCCTTCGCTTTCGTGATGGCCGCATCGGCACAGGCTCAAATCACGCTCGCCAAATGGGGCTTTGAAGTTCATGTTCCCCCATCTGGATTTACCAACTCAACCGTTTCAGGGCTTAGTCCGGACGTGGGCAGCGGCACAGCATCCTCTTTTCATGCCAATCCTGCCACTGCTAACAATAGTTTCCCTGGAAACGGTTCCGCTAATTCTTTGAATACGGATCGCTGGACCATTGGTGATTATTATCAATTCCAACTTAGCACTGTAGGATACTCCGGCATTTCCCTCTCGTTCGACCAAGCCAGCCTCTGGACCGGTTCCAAAAAATTCAATCTTTCCTATAGCACTGACGGTTCATTATTTACAACTTTCGCGACGGATTATCTGGTCCTGACAAATTCGAACTCTGCCAATAATAGCGGTTCCGGTTTTGCCACCTCGTTCTGGAATGCGACCACGCTGCAATCAGCCTTTTCCCTGTCCTTTGATCTTAGCTCTGTTGGGTCCATCAATAATGCTTCATCCGTTTTTTTCCGTTTGGTGAGTGATGAAATTCCTAGCGGCCCTTCGGACAGAAATTGGGTTGACAACTTCACCGTCACTGCCGCTCAAGTCCCGGAACCGCAAAGCCTTTTTCCTCTTGGTGGTTTGGGTTTGCTGGCTTGGAATTATTTGCGGCGGCGGAAATGATTCCTTCTGCTTTCCAACAAAAAGGGCGCCGTTTGATCTGCGCCCTTTTGCTTTTTTAAACAGCATTGGTGATGAAACAGGGACTTGAAATTCTGGGGATTGAAACGCTGGAACAGATGTAGCCATCTTCATTGGCTAAGTGTGTCGGGATCACCACCTTGAGCATTTTAATACATTTTTAATGCGGTTTCTCCGTGGCCGCTGTTCGATTTCGGAGTGTTTTGAAACTTTTTTGCTTGGCACGGATACTGCTGAAATCCCCCAACTCGGTTGCTGTTTCAGTTGTTGATGTTGGTATCTTTCGGAAATCAGAAGAGCCCGCGTTTGATTAGTTCAACCGGGTGGAAACTAGAAAACCTGCTGTCGCATGAAAAAACTTTTCGCTCTGTTCGGAGTCATCGTCGTCATGGCTTCCGTTGCCCAAGCCCAAATTCTCTTTTCCAGCGGAACTTACAATCAAAATTTCAATTCTTTGTCTGGGGCAGGCCCTGCCAACGTCTGGACAGATAATTCCACGCTGTTGGGATGGTACGCCTCACAATCCGTGGGGACCTTCCCGGGAACTTATCGCGGAACCAACGGCAACAGTGCTACCGCCGCGCTTTATAGCTATGGAACCACGGGTTCCAGTGAGAGGGCTCTGGGTTCGCTTTCTTCCGGAACTCCCGGCAACATAGCCTATGGTGCGAGATTCCAGAATGATACCGGGCTCACGTTGGGAAGTTTTCACGTTTCCTACACCGGCGAACAATGGCGCAACGGGGGAAATACCAGTGCTCAGCCCTTAACTTTTTCCTACCAGGTCAGCAACGGCCCGCTCACAAGTTCGGACGCCGCCGGTGCTCAATCTTGGACTACGTTTGCTGCGTTGACGTTTACGAGCCCGACTGTCGGTGCCACTGCGGGCCAGTTGGACGGGAATAACTCTCTTAATGAGTCGCTTATCAGTGCGGACATCACCGACCTCACTATTGGCCCGGGGCAGGAACTTTTCATTCGCTGGTTCGATCTCAACGACGCCGGCAACGATCATGGCCTGGCAGTGGATGATCTGGCGGTCACTTTTTCGCCTGTGGTTGCGCCCGAGCCCTCCACACTGGCAGTGACCGGCATCGGTCTGGCGTGCCTGCTTTTTCTCCGCCGGCGGAATAATTAAGTTTTCCAATCTATGACAAAACGCGCAGGCCTGCCCTGCGCGTTTTGCTCTTCTGCAACAATCAAAAAAGGCCGTGCACCTGCACGGCCTTTTATTTTCAAATCGAAATCCTCGTTCAACTCAGTCGCATCGGCATGACCACGTAGAGGAACGGGCCGTTGATCTTCAGGACGCCGGGGCTGAGTTCGTCAATCAATTCGAGGAAAACCTCATCGTTCGACAGCGCATTGAGCGGATCAATCATGTACTTGGGATTGAAGGCAATGGCCATTTCCTTCCCTTTGTAATTGATCGCCAGGCTTTCGCGCGCTTCGCCGACTTCCGGCGAGTTGGCCGTGATGGCCAGATTGTTCTTGGTGAACGCCAGCTTCACGGAGTTGGACTTCTCGCTCGTCATGATCTCAGCGCGCCGTAGCGCATGCAGAAATTCCTCGCGGCCCAGTGCCACCCGCTCCTTCGGCTCGCCCGGAATAACCTGTCGATAATTGGGATAATTCCCCTCAATCAACTTGGAGATGATCAAGATGGAAAAGCCCTTTTCATCCTTCAACGTGAAGGAAGCCTGATTGTCGGAGTAACGCAACTCGACTTCGCCCTTGTCCTGAAGCAGCCGGTTCAACTCATTCACCGCCTTGGCGGGAACAATAAATTCTCCCTGGCTCTTCTCGGTCACGTCCACTTCTTCATCCACCAGCGCCAGCCGGCGTCCATCGGTGGCCACCATGGTCATCTTGTGCTCCTTCAGGCTGATAAAAATCCCATTCAACACATAGCGCGATTCATCGGTCGAGATGGCAAACGAGGTCTTCTTCATCATCCCTTTGACCTTTTCCTGCGGGAGGACGACCTTCTTGTCTTCCTTAAACTTGGGCAGCGGCGGAAATTCATCCGCGCTCAGTCCGTTGATCTTGTAAAACGAAGCGCCGGAACGGACGCTGCAGGTGTTCTTTTCATCCACTTCGATCTCAATCTCCGGATTGTTCAGCTCGCGGATGATGCCAAATAGCTTCTTGACCGGCACGGTGGTCGCGCCGCCCTGCTTCACGCTGGCCTCCACGCCGCACGAAACCGTCACATCCAGGTCGGTGGCGGTCAGTTCCAGCCGGTTGTTCTCCGCGCGCAGCAAAACATTGGACAAGATCGGCAGCGTCGTCCGGGTGCTGACGACATTTTGCACTGCTTGCAGGCCATTGATGATTTGCTCTTTCGAGATGGTTAGATTCATTGGACCCTTAATAGTATCTGTCTATCCTGAAATTATTCTTATTATTAAGGGTTGTGAATAAGGCAAACAACCCTCGGTGTCAAGGTCACCGCAAACACTTACGACGGAACCCAAAACCAAACAAGTTAATAAAGCGATCTCAAAAATTGCCCAACTCCACTTTGTTGGCTCTGTTAACAATCTCTTCACAGCAGACCCCATGCTTATCGTATACCTTGTGCCCTTTTGATAATGCGCGGCACAACCATTTCCGAGTATTCTATTTCTTCCAAGGTGGTTTCCCTCCCCAGGGAAAAACGCACCAGCGAGTTCGCCAGCTTTTTTTCCACCCCTAAGCCCACGATGACGTGCGACGGCTCAATTGACCCCGCCGAACACGCCGAGCCGCTCGAAGCGCAAATACCCTCCAGATCGAGTCCCGCGAGCAAAGCGATGCTATCCGTCCCCTCCACCAGGAAGGAAACTGTATTCGCCAGTCCGTGATCGCCCGCGCCAACGAGTTGGACTCCCGGCAACTGCCCCGCCATGCTCCTGAGTCGTTGCGACAGCGGCAAAAGCTTCTCTTTCGCGAAAACCGGCGTCGGCACGAAGCGTTCCAGCGCTTCGACCAAGCCAATGATGGCCGGCAGGTTTTCCGTCCCCGCGCGACGCTCATTCTCATGTCCACCGCCGAATAGAACCGGATCCGGCAGCAATGGCGACTTGATATACAGGATTCCCGCCCCTTTCGGCCCGTGAAATTTGTGGGCGCAGATGGAAACCAGGTCTGCATGGAACTGTTGCACGTTCTGGAACGGCTCCTTGCCGAACCATTGCACCGCGTCCGTATGAAACAGCACGCCGCGCTCCCGGCAAACCGCGCCCAATTCCGCCACTGGCTGCAGCGTGCCAATTTCATTATTGGCCGCCATGATCGTCACCAATATCGTGTCCGAGCGAATCGCCTTGGCCAAGGCATCCACGGCCACCACCCCTTCCCGCGAAACCGGCAGCCGCGTTACTTCAAATCCTTCCTTCTCCTCCAGGTAATCGACACAATGCAACACCGCGTGATGTTCGATGACCGAGGTGATGATATGCCGCCCCTTGGCCTTCAACAACCGGGCAACGCCAAAAATCGCCAGGTTATTGCTTTCCGTGCCGCCGCTGGTGAAAACAACCTCGCTCGGCTTGCTGCCCAACACTTTAGCCGCCCGCTCCCGCGCCTCATCCAAAAGCGACCGTGCCCGACGTCCCACATGATGCACACTGCTGGGATTGCCATAAATGCCGTCCAAAAACGGCAGCATGGCCTCCCGCACCTGTGAATCCAAGGGCGTGGTGGCGTTGTAATCGAAATAAACGGTCCGCACAGGAGAACCTTAAGCGAGAATTTTCAAACTTCGAGATAGAAAAGCGAATCAACAGGTTGGGATCACCGGGACAAAAATGATTTGCGGCCGCCCAGCCAGGCTCGCTCGCACTCTTCCAGCAGTTCAGCGTCAGGCAACGCACCGTTCACCCGCCCTGCGAATCAATTACCAGCACGATTTTGCCGCGCACATGTCCGCTCTGGCTTAGCTCCTGCGCCTGTCGTGCCTCGCGCAATGGCAGCACCTTCTCCACATGCACCTTCACCTTGCCGCTCACCACCAATTCCGCAATCTGCGCCAGTTGATCTCCCCGGCTCTTCGAGTACAGGATTTCCCCCCGCACGCCCAGCGCCGCCGCTTTTTGCTGATCCGGCGGTTTTACCAGCGAGACCAGAATGCCGCCCCGCTTCAGCACCTGCCACGACCGTTCCTGCGTCTCGCCGCCAATTGTGTCCAACACCACATCCACGTCACGCACGACTTCCTCAAACCGCGTCGTGTGATAATCAATCACCTGATCCGCGCCCAACCCCCGCACAAAATCCACGCCTGGCCCGGACGCCGTGCCGATCACGTACGCGCCCTTCCATTTCGCAAACTGCACCGCAAAGCCGCCCACGCCTCCCGCCGCCGCATGAATTAAAACCTTTTGTCCCGCGGCAAGGTGCGCCACATCAAACAAGGCCTGCCACGCCGTCAGCGATGCCGTTGGCAACGCCGCCGCATGCACATCGTCCAACGGCAGCGGCCTTATCGCCACCCGCTTCGGTGGCGCCAGACAAAACTCCGCATAACTCCCGCTCTCCTCCGCCACCACCCCAAACACCGGATCGCCAATATTAAAACCCTTCACCTCCGTCCCGTGCGCCTCCACCACACCGGAAAAATCGCTGCCCAATATCTGCGGCAACGGCGCCTTTCCCAAAAGCCCCTCGCGAATCTTCCAATCCACCGGATTCACCCCCGCCGCATGCACGCGCACCAGCAGTTCATCCGCCGACGGTTCCGGTCGCGGCACATCCTCATAGCTCAAAACCTCCGGTCCGCCGTACCGGTGAATGGTCACCGCCTTCATCGTTGTGATGCCTGTCATAGTCGCCATATAATTTTTTCCTTTCCCGGAGGCTTGGCCTCCATCAAAACCATAGCACGCGCCCACGCACATTCAATTTGATCACCTCAGGCAAACCGGTCATCCGTCCACGGATCCGCCGTGTTCGAATAACCCCGCAACTCCCAAAATCCCAGGATGTCCCGATCCAAAAACGTAATCTCCCGGATGAACTTGGCCCCTTTCCACGCATAACGCTTCGGCAAAATCACCCGCGCCGGCCCGCCATGTTCCTTCGTCAACGGCTGCCCGTTCCATTTGTGCGCAATCAACACGTCATCATCCAGGCACGCATCCAGCGGATTATTGGTCGAATACCCGTCGTAACTCTTGAAGAACACATGCGTCGCCGTCGGCTTCGGTTTCACCAAATCCGCAATTGTGAAAAACGCCACCCCTTCAAACTCCATGTCAAACTGGCTCCACGTCGTCACACAATGGAAATCGCTCACATCCTTGAATTGCGGCAACGCCAGGAATTGCTCCCAATTCAGCGTCACCGGATTTTTCACCTGCCCGCCAATTTTTAACTCCCATTTCTCCAAAGGAATCTCCGGCCGAATCCCCAGGTCGAGCACCGGGAAGTTGTGCACCTGCCGCTGGCCCGGCGGCAAGCGGTCGTGCGACCGCACCACCCGCTTCTCCTTCCCCGCCATCTTCCGCGCCCACCGTTCCTTCGCCGCGATATATGCTTCTTTCATCATAAACCCTTACGCTAAAATGGCCGCACCTCCGCCCCAAAGCAAGAAGGCAGATGCCCAACGCCACCAGCACCTATCTCAAACTACGACACCCGCTCATACATCACCGGAAATTCATAATCGGCCACTGACAGCTCCATTCGCGTTGGAGTAAACGAGACCACGGCATACTCTCTGACCTCCACGCCACCCTCTTCTTCATCGCTTTTGAAGAAAAGGCTCCAATGCTCTTCATCCACATACTTCCAAACGGCTTCTTCCCGGATCACGCCACCGGACTTGGGATGTCCCTCGCACACCGCCTTGCCATCCGCCTGCAGGCGCAGCACCGAGCCGCCGCCCTTTTGTTTCCAGATCCCGATCAGTTCGTTGCGAAGCATAATTTTTCCGCCGCTGTCTGACGCCAACACTTCACCACCATTGCCCGGCCTGTCAAGCCAGCGCCGGACGGAAATTCGCGCCCCTGCCGGTGAGAACGGTACCTCTGGACGGTTTTTCAGCGTTGCTGCGCAAGCACCTAATTCCCCTCGCCCGACGGCGGAAACAGGCGTGTGGCATGCGTTCCCTCCAGATCAATGCGCCATAAAGCACGCCCGCGAGAATAAATAACTTCGTTGCCGTAAAATCGTGGCATGGCGTACCGCCCGGCATTGTCCGGCGGCACAATTGTCCGCTCGGTGTGGTTGACCAGGTCGCGCAGAAAAACGCCGCCGTTGCCTCCATTGCCCGGCGGGCCGCTTGAGCCATCATACAGGTAATGCGTCGCCGTGGCGTCAAGTTGCGCCGACCAGATGAATTGAAAATCCCGGTAAAGCAGCTTCAGCGCGGGACCCGCCCGCTCCGCTTTGAGGAGGAAGGTGGTGTTTGTTTTCAAGCCGCGGTCGCGCCTGCCGGAAAAATAGAAATCGAAATTGCTGCCATTCCAGTTACGCGTGGCGGCGATTCCCGCCGGATCATTTGGAATCCCTTGCTCTTTTAAAAACTGGTTAATGGCGTCGGCGCTGAAAAGCATTTTGGTCTCGCGCGTCTGGACATCAAAAATACTAAAATTCCCCGCCGCATCCTTCACCAGCAGGTCATGGTCATCCCACCAGCCCTGCACTTCGTTCGTGAACTGGATTTGGTTGAACGTATTCTTCTCCAGGTCGCACAGAAAAACTGTCTGGCCTTGATTGTTCCACGTCCGGTTGTAGGAATGGCGAAATCCCGGCGCGGGAACCCAACTGCTGCCTGTGCCGGGTATCTGGGAAATATTGCCCAGCCGCACCGCGGAATTGTTCCGCAAATCCAGCAGCCAAAAAGTTTCAATCCGATTGCTGTTCGCGGGAATCCTCCCCAACGTAATTTTATTGAGCAGGCGGGAGAGTTGGTCTTTGAACGAAAGTGCCGGAGCGGAGAAGCCTTCACACAGCAACTTGGTCTGGTCCTGATTGCCATGCACCGCGGCGCCATTAAGCAATTCGCCCACCACCAACCGCTTGTCCAGGTCATAGAGGAAAGAATGAATATTGGTGCGACTCGCAAGGGTCCATACCCAAACCTTCCCACCCTCAAAAGGAGCGGAGTCAATCCAATTGTAATTCTCACTTCCGAACGGCCCCGTCGGCTGGGTCGTGACCGGCACATACCTGGGCGCGTTTGGATCCTGCTTCGCCGGACGCAACCACACGAGCACGCCAAGGCAGACCACCACTATCATGATAATTGGTACTACGCGTTTGATTCGTTTCATCCTCGTGGCAATTCTGCAAAAGAATATCTCTCGCCCTCCGAAAACAATAGTGTTTTCCGAAAGGCGTTTCCATTTGTCTGGTTTTCCATCGCCGTCGTCCCCATATTCCGATGGTGAGGAAACGATTGCGCATCCTGCTGGCCCTGGCGCTCCTCGCGATTATTGTTGGCGGCATTGTCTGGCAACTGCTGCCTCTGAACGCGCCGGAACCGCTGTACCACGGAGTGCCATTAAGTGTTTGGTTGGAAGGGACGCCTTTTTGCGCGCGGTCAATCATAAGCATCCTTCACAGCGCTATCATGCCGTTTCCGCGCTCGGCCGCATCCACGCTCAATCCGGTGTCGTGGTGCCCGCCTTGATCGCGGCTCTCCGCGATCCGGGCATCGATGTTCGCCGCGCCGCGATCCTCGCCTTGGAAAATTTCGGGGGCGACGCCAAACCAGCCGTCCCCGCGCTGATTGAATTATGGCGCCAGGACCCCGACACCGGCGTCCGCAACATTGCCCGTGATGCTCTCCAGCTACTCGCTCCCGAGATTGCCGCTCAGGCAGGTGTCAAATTTTTGCAATAGGAAAAAGGAAAACTTTCGTTTACGTTGATTTGTTATTCCCGCCCAATGAAGAATCAAACTTGCGGGCAGTCGGGGCAGTCGGGGCAGGCATTCAAGGACAACCAATACTCTTCCAACTTTTGGATCAGCAGTTCCAGGTCCTGCGCGTTGTTGGTTTTCACCAGGTATGAATTGGCATGGAGTTCGTAGGCCAGATTGATGTCCTCCGGGTCATCGGATGAAGTCAAAAACACCACCAGCAGCCGGGTCAACCGGGGGTCGCAGCGGATTTCCTTTAAAACTTCCAGCCCGTTCTTGCGGGGCATTTTTATATCCAGCAAAGCCAGTGTGGGAAACGGAAAGCGCTCCCGGTTGCCATACTGAAGATCCCCTTTCAGGTAGGCCATCGCTTGCTCGCCATTGGCCACCACCTGCCATTGCACATTCAGCCCCGCCCGGGTTATAGCGCGCTTCAGAAAAAAAACGTCATCGTCACTGTCTTCCGCCACTAAAATTGTATGCTTACTCATAACCTCGTAAACCTTTACTAAACGCAATCGGGAGTTTGTCAAAAAGAATTTCCCTCCCCCGCCGCGCCCGGCAGCATTAACCGGTGCCCCCGGTTTAAATACGGCAACCTGAATTGGCGGATTATATTTGCCGCTGCTACACCACTACTACTGCCAAGGGTCGCCTGCCACCTGCGCAAAATTCCTCTTCGTTTAAACTACCACTTATTTTTCGGTCGGGTAATGCCCCATGGCACTTTTTTTCCAAAGCGTAATTATTGGCGCACGGCATCCTGGCATAGGGTTGGGCCGCGCACTCCGTTTTCCAGAGCCGTGAGCATTGGCCCGCCCTAAAGTTGAGACGAGCTGGCCGTTTTTAAGTAAGCAAATTAAAAATTATGCAAAAGAAAATTAAAATTGTATTGGCGGATGACCATAATGTGGTGCGGCAGGGGTTGCGTGCCTTGCTGATGGGGCAGGCGGATATGGAGGTTCTGGGAGAGGCGAGCAACGGACGCCAGGCGGTGCAGTTGGCCCGTCAATTGCATCCGGATATCGTAGTCATGGATATTGCCATGCCGCTGTTGAACGGACTGGAAGCGACCCGTCAAATTCTCAAGCAATCGCCCGCGGTTAAAGTGCTCGTGCTTTCCTCCTATCGCGACGACGATTATATCGAGCAACTCATCGAAGCCGGCGCCGCCGGTTATCTGATCAAGCAAACTGCGGCCAATGACCTCCTGCAAGGTGTGCGTGAAGTGAACCAGGGCAACGGCTTCTTCAGCCCGGCCATCGCCAAACGCCTGCGCGATCATTGTCGGGGATCCTTTGCCGACCAACGACCGACGGCCAAACACACCAAGCCGCTCACGTCACGCGAATCCGAAGTGCTCCAGCTTATCGCCGAAGGACAGCCGAACAAGCAGATCGCCGGCAGTCTATGTATCAGTGTTAAAACCGTCGAGAAGCACCGGCAGGGGCTGATGGCAAAATTGAATATCCACAACATCGCGGGACTAACACGGCACGCCGTTGAAAAGGGCATCATTGAAAGTAACGTGGCCACAGATCCCATCGCCTCACTCCCGGCATAAAGCCGGGCAAAAAAATTCAAGGCAAAGCCGAATTCTTCGCAGCGCGATTCTATTTCGGAACCGCCACACTCACCGCTCCATTTCCGCCCACCAGTAAGTGTGAATTAACCGGGAAATAATACTTCTGGCCGTGACTGCTGGAGAACGGACAATTTAGGAAAGTCTCGGAGACGTTCAACTCTCTCGCGGGTTTAGTATTTGTTAAACCGTAACTTTGCGGTAATCTTGCCGCCTGACTTTATGACTACTCCCTCAAAAAGCGAACTCTGGACCCGTTTCCAAAAATACTACACCGAATTCCCCGCTCTCGGCTTCGCCATCGACCTGAGCCGGATGAATTTTGCCGATGATTACCTCGACTCGATGAAGACGCCGATCCAAAAGGCGCTCATCGCCATGGCGGAACTGGAGAAGGGCGGCATCGCCAACCCGGACGAAAAACGCATGGTCGGCCATTATTGGCTCCGCAACCCTGCCCTCGCCCCGACCCAAACCATCACCAAGGAAATCCTGGATACCAATGCCGCCATTAAGCAATTCGCCGCCGAGGTACATAATGGTACCCTCCGCGGCGCCAGCGGCCCTTTCAAAAACCTGCTGGTCATCGGCATCGGCGGCTCCGCCCTCGGACCCCAGTTCGTGTCCCATGCCTTGGGCCAACCCGGCAAGGACAAGATGGCCATCTACTTTTTCGATAATACCGACCCCGATGGCATGGACAAAGTCCTTGCCGAAATCGGTCCCCGCCTCGGCGAAACCCTCTGCGTGGTGATCTCCAAATCTGGCGGCACCAAGGAAACCCGTAACGGGATGCTGGAAGCCAAGGCTGCCTATGAACGGGCAGGTCTTCAGTTCGGCCCCCATGCCGTCGCGGTCACCGGCTCTCTTAGTGAGTTGGATAAATATGCGACTCAAAATGGCTGGCTAAAACGATTTCCCATGTGGGACTGGGTTGGCGGTCGGACCAGCGAACTCTCCGCGGTCGGACTATTGCCTGCTGCCCTCCAAGGTTTCGACATCGATGCCTTGCTCGCCGGAGCTAAAGCTTGCGACGACGTAACTCGTCAAATTAACGTTAACGCTAACCCCTCTGCGCAGCTCGCATTGATGTGGTACTACATCGGTAACGGTAAAGGGACAAAAAACATGGTCATTTTGCCGTATAAAGACCGTTTGGAGCTCTTTTCCAAATATACCCAACAACTCATCATGGAGTCCTTGGGCAAGGAGAAGGATCTGGATGGTAAAGTGGTGAACCAGGGAATTGCCGTGTTTGGTAACAAAGGTTCCACCGACCAACATTCCTATGTGCAGCAACTCCGTGAAGGCATCCTCAACTTCTTTGTTACCTTCATTGAAGTGCTCCAAGATCGCCAAGGCAAGTCGCTCATGGTCGAACCTCAAGTAACCTCTGGTGACTATCTGGAGGGCTTTTTCCTCGGAACAAGGCAAGCTTTGCACGAAAACGGTCGGGAATCCATCACGTTAACGATAAAGCAAGTAAATGCGTTCTCGGTCGGCTTGTTGATTGCCCTCTTTGAGCGAGCAGTTGGGCTTTATGCCTCGCTTATCAATGTGAATGCCTATCATCAACCCGGCGTTGAGGCTGGCAAAAAAGCCGCCGCAGCGGTCATTGACTTGCAGTTGAAGATACTCAATTATTTAACCGAAAAGCAGGGGCACGCTCTGACTTCCTCCCAGATCGCCAGTGGCATCGGTGCGCATGACGGATTTGAAACGGTCTTCAAACTCTGCGAACACCTTGCCACCAATCCCGATCATGGAGTCGAGAAGGTCCCTGGCAAAACTCCATTTGAAGCAGCGTATCAGAAAATTTAGCGATGTTCGTTTATCCCCGGAAGTATGATGTGATTGTAATCGGTGCTGGCCATGCCGGCGTCGAAGCTGCCTTGGCCACTGCCCGGATGGGATGCCAGACGCTGCTGCTGACCATCAATGCCGATACCATTGGCCAGATGTCCTGCAACCCCGCTATCGGCGGCTTGGCCAAGGGCCATCTTGCGCGGGAGATAGACGCTTTGGGCGGCGAGATGGGTAAAGCCACTGACATGACCGGATTGCAGTTCCGGATGCTGAATACCAAGAAAGGACCAGCCGTTTGGGCACCCCGAGCTCAGTGCGACAAGAAGGCCTACCAATTCCGACTCAAATGGGTCTGCGAACGCGAACCCAACCTGGATGTAAAGCAAGGCCAGTCAGCCAAGCTATTGCACAAGGATGGGCAGGTCTATGGCGTCGAAACCACCTTGGAAGTCCAGTATCACAGCACCACCGTCATTGTTACCACCGGAACTTTCCTGCGCGGCCTGATGCATATCGGCCAGAACCAGCAATCGGGCGGTCGGGCAGGGGAATCCGCCGCCATGGGCCTCTCCAGTTCGCTTCAGGAGATTGGACTGGAGTTGGGCCGACTCAAAACGGGCACCCCACCCCGCCTTTTGCGTCGTTCCATTGACTTTTCCAAGACCGAAGCCCAGCCCGGCGACGAGCCTATCCCCTACTTTACCTACTGGACCGATGATTTGTTCCACGTGGAACATTCCGGGGTCAATCCTCACGACCTAGGGCATTCCAATGGCAAATACCCGCCCGGATCCACTCTGGACCGCATCAACGGCCAATTGCCTTGTCATATCACTTACACGACCGATGCCACTGCCAAGATCATCCGGGCCAACATCCACAAATCCCCGATGTACTCCGGCGTTATTGAGGGGGTTGGTCCGCGCTATTGTCCCTCCATCGAGGATAAGATCGTCAAGTTCCCGGAGAAGGAGCGCCAGCAAATCTTTCTGGAACCGGAAGGCATTGCGACGGACGAAATCTACGTCAATGGCTTTTCCACCTGTCTGCCCTTTGAGGTTCAGGTGGACATGGTCAGAACCATCATCGGCTGCGAAAACGCGGAGATCATGCGTCCAGCCTACGCTGTCGAATATGATTTTGCCTTCCCGACGCAACTCCATCCCTCCTTGGAGACCAAAACCTGTCGCAACCTCTTTCTAGCGGGTCAAATCAATGGCACATCGGGCTACGAAGAGGCTGGCGCACAAGGCCTTATGGCGGGAATCAATGCAGCACGCCGCGTCCAGAGCCTGCCGCCTATCATTCTGGGCCGCGACCAAGCCTACATTGGCGTTTTAATTGATGACTTGGTTACCAAAGGCACGGTTGAGCCTTATCGGATGTTTACCTCCCGTGCAGAGTATCGGCTCCTGTTGCGTCAGGATAATGCCGATTTGCGTCTGTCCCAAACCGGCTATGAGATTGGCTTGCTGCCGGAACGAAATTATCGCCAGTTCCAATCGCGCAAGCAGGCTGTCCATACCGAGATCGAGCGCTTGGAAACCACCCGCGTTGGGACCGACACCTTGGCCCAGATGCTCCGACGCCCCGAGATCACCTACCGAGACCTGCCCCAGCCGCCGACGAATCTCCCGCTCGAAGTCGTTCAACAGGTGGAAATCTGCATTAAGTATGAAGGCTACATCGATCGACAGGAACTCGAGGTGGCCAAGTTCAAGCAACTCGAAGACAAGCAAATTCCCGATGCTTTCGATTACAACACCGTCCACAGCCTCCGAACCGAGGCGCGCCAGAAGCTTAATAAGATCCGGCCGGTGACCTTGGGCCAGGCTTCGCGCATTTCCGGCGTATCTCCTTCAGATATAGGTGTTTTGATGGTTTGGCTCAAGCGCGGGGCCGCCCCGAACGGAAAACCCGCTCCGACCGTTGAATCCGTCCCCTCCTCATCCGACGCCGACGATTGCTGCACCTGAGAGGTTCAGAGTCTGGGCGCAAGCACGGCGAAGATCCTTTCGGTTCCAGTCCTTGCCCAATCCATCCGTTTTGACCGGTCCCACGGTTGAAGTACAAAAGGGGCGGCGGAAGGATATAAGAGTTTGTTGCCGCCCCACACACGAACCTCCACAAGAAAATAGAAGCTATTAAAAACCTAACGGCACTTTTCCGCCGCGCAAGGCCAGCTAATGAAAAAACTTAAAAAATTTCCAGCATCAGTTTTATTTACTTTGTTGGGCAAGGGACGGCTATTCATTACGAAGGCCGAAATCGCATTAGCAATGCTAATGCATAAGTATAAAACCTCCTTACATCGGCAGGCAATGCATTCACTAAAAAGAAGAGCGTCTTGTCGCACAAACAAAAATCCTTCGCGGCGAATCAAAGTCGTGACTCACCAAAAGCAAAAACCATTCACGCGAGCGGGGTGGGGGAGTGCATCGAATTTTGGTGTGACGGGATGCTCCCGCGCTCCAAATCATGATTGCTTCCCCGCCTGGTTTGGGCTTTCGTCTCAGCGTGCAGCTTAAGCATTGGCGTTATGATTTACGACTCGCCCACACCTGGACCATCGCCCGGGGCAGCGGCACGGACATTTTTCCGGTCGTGCTGCTCCAGCTGACCGGCAGCGACGGCGCCATCGGCCTCGGCGAATCCGCGCCGGTGGCTCGCTATCAGGAATCGGTTCAAACTGTGATGGCCTTCTGCGATCAAGTGGATCCCCGCAAACTTTCCTTCGCCGACATTCCTGGCAGCATGAAATATCTCGACACGCTGGCGCCGGGAAACATGTCCGCCAAATGCGCCATTAACATTGCGCTCGTCGATGGCGCGGCGCGGCAGGCCGGCAAACCACTCTGCGATTATCTCGGCTTGGGCTTCCGTGAATCGCAACATCTCACTTCCTTCAGCATCGGCATTGATAAACCGGAAGTCATCCGCCAGAAAGTGCTCGCTGCTGAAAATTATCCGGTGTTGAAACTGAAGCTCGGCAGTCCCGACGACAAATTAAATCTGGGCGCCCTGCGCGAAGCCGCGCCGCACAAACCGGTGCGCGTCGATGCCAACGAAGGCTGGCCCACGAAGGAAAAAGCGCTCGCCATGATTGAATGGCTCGCCGGGGACGGCCACATACAATTTGTGGAACAGCCGATGCCTGCCGCCAGCGACCCCCGGGAGATGGCCTGGCTCAAGGAGCGTTCGCCGCTGCCATTGTTCGGCGATGAATCGTTTCACACCGCCGCCGACGCGGCGCAGTGCGCGGAATGTTTTCACGGCGTCAACATCAAGCTCGGCAAGACTGCCGGCGTGAGTGGCGGCTACGCGGCGTTGCAAGCAGCGCGGCGCGCCGGCCTGCAAACCATGATTGGTTGCATGATTGAAACCAGCGTCCTCATCAGCGCCGCCGCGCATCTCGCCGAACTCGCCAACCATCTCGATCTCGACGGCAATTTGCTCACCACCAACGATCCTTATCTCGGTGTCACCGCTGAAAAAGGAATTCTTTCCTTCGCTCACGCGCCGGGCAAAACCGGCTTGCGCGTAAAAGCAAAATAGTCCGCTCGCCAAAAAATTATCACGTCCGCATTGCCGTTTTCGCACGACGGTTTATTTTTTGTTTCTGGCTTGTGCCATCGTTTGCTTGCAAAGCCAAAGGTTCAATATTTTTTGGATTTGTGTTCGTGGAAACGAATCCAATCCCAATGTTCCACATATTTTAGGTGAACACCCCATTGAGAGAGCCGCGCTGGTGAAGTGTATTAAGAAGGGTGTTATGCCGCATGGCTTGACCCCAGAAGACCATCATTGCGGTTAAGATGAAGACGGAAAAAAAATGAAAAAATCAGTTGCCTATGTCTTACATGCCTTATCGCTCTGATACAACCACTGCCGAACGAAACCACTCATCCAAAAAATCGCTCATTGCTCATGCCAAAGCTTTTAAGACCGTCGGCCGCAGTCGCAGTCAATTCCGGAAAGGCATTACCCGGCGTTCGACGAAGTCGTCTCCGGAAGCAGCGGATTACCCCATTATAGTCCACTGCCATCTTTGCTGGGACTGGGTCTGGCAGCGACCCCAGCAATTTCTTTCACGACTGAGTCAAAAACATCCGGTGTTATTTATCGAAACACTGGGTCCGCGCCCGGAACTCGTGGCGCCGCACGTCCGCTTTGAGCCGACGCCTGAATATCCCAACATCACCCGCATCCGCGTGCAATTTCCCGACTGGCGCTGGGGCCAATCCGCTTACGTGGACCGCACCCGCCGCAAGCTCATTCAGGAAGTGATGCATGGACCGCTCGCGGGTCAATTCGACGATGCGGTGCAATGGTTTTACGATCCCATGACTTACACGGCCTTTGCCGGGCACATGGGCGAGATTGCCACCGTCTATGATTGCATGGATGAGCATTCCAAATTCAGCGAGGCGCATCCGGAATGCGCGCAGCGCGAGGCGGCATTGCTGGCGCGGGCCGACGTGGTGTTCACCGGCGGACGCAAATTGTACGAAGCGAAAAAACAACACAATCGCAACTGCCACTTTTATGGTTGTGGCGTGGACGTGGAACATTTTGGCCGCGCCCGCGATGTGGAAACGCTGGTGCCGTCCGAGCTCAAGAATCTCGGCGAGCATGTGCTGGGCTATTTTGGCGTCATCGACGAACGGCTGGATTACAAATTGCTCGCGAAATTGGCGGAGGCGAATCCGCAGTGGTCCATCGTGATGGTCGGGCCGGTGTTGAAAGTGAAGAACGGTGAATTGCCGCAACGACCCAACCTGCATTGGCTGGGCCAGCGTTCCTACGCCGACCTGCCCGCCTATGCGAAAGCCTTTGACGTCTGCCTGATGCCGTTCGCGCTCAACGAAGCGACGGAATACATCAACCCCACCAAGGCGCTGGAATACATGGCCACGGGCAAGGTCATCGTGAGTACGGCCGTGGCCGACGTGGTGCATAATTTTGGCTCGGTGGTGAAGGTCGCGCGGTCGCACGACGAATTCATCACGCTTTGCCGCCAGGCCACCGCCAAAGCGGACACTGCGGCCGTCCGGCGGGGATTGCAAATGGCGGCGGAGAACACCTGGGAAATCATCGTGGAAAAAATGGAGGCGCACATCAATGAAGCCCTCGCACGGAAGCGGAGGGCCACCACCAAGGCGGGAGGAGCGCGGTAATGGTGGCGCCGATGGCGAATGAAACAAAACGAATGGAGCTGTTTGACTATTTAATAGTGGGCGCCGGTTTCGCGGGGAGCATCCTGGCGGAACGGCTGGCGCGGGGTTGCGGCAAAAAAGTACTGTTGGTGGACCGCCGGCCACACATTGCCGGCAATGCCTTTGATCATTATGATGACGCCGGCATCCTGGTGCATAAATACGGGCCGCACATCTTCCACACCAACAGCCGAGAAATTTTCGATTACCTCTCCCGTTTCACCGCCTGGCGCCAATATCAGCATCGCGTGCTCGCCAGTGTGGATGGCCAGTTGGTGCCGATTCCCATCAACCTGGACACCATCAACCAGCTTTACGGCCTGGAACTGACGTCGCTGCAAATGGACGAGTTTCTGGCGAGTCGCGCGGAAAAAAGGGAGCCGTTGCGCACTTCCGAGGACGTGGTGGTGAACAAGGTGGGCCGCGAACTCTATGAAAAGTTTTTCCGTGGCTACACCCGCAAGCAATGGGGCCTGGATCCCTCGGAACTCGACGCCCAGGTGACCGCCCGCGTCCCGACGCGCACCAATCGCGACGCCCGCTATTTCACGGATGCCTACCAGGCGATGCCGCTCCACGGCTTCACCCGGATGTTTCAATCCATGCTTGATGATCCGAACATCAGCATTTTACTGAACACAGATTATCGCGAAATCCGGGAGCTCATTCCGCATCGCGAATTAATTTTCACGGGACCGATCGACGAATTCTTCGATTTTACTTTTGGCAAACTCCCTTACCGCTGCCTCGAGTTCAAGCACGAGACCCATAACAAGGAATTCCTGCAACCGGTGGCGGTGATCAATTATCCTAATGACAACGCCTTCACGCGCGTGACGGAGTTCAAGCATCTCACCGGCCAGGAACATCCCAAGACCAGCATCGTCTATGAGTTTCCCCAGGCCGAGGGCGATCCCTATTACCCCATCCCGCGCGCCGAGAACGCCGAACTCTACCGAAAATATCAGGCGTTGGCCGAGACAACCAAGGGCGTGCATGTTGTGGGCCGGCTGGCCACCTACCGTTATTACAACATGGACCAGGTGGCGGCCCAGGCCCTGACGGTGTTCGCCCAGATGGCCGGGGTGAATCGTGCCGAAGCCATGGATTTGAAATACGAGCCGAAGCTGACCGCGGTGACTTTTCCAATGAGCCTGAACGGCCTTGGCAACGGCAGTCGTAGCGCTCCGCTCAAACGGCGGCGGCGGGCGGCCCTTGGGGCCACTTAAAACAACGATCATTCCCGGTTCTCATGAAAACTCAAAATCCCTACCCCTCGGCAGACGCCATTCCCGGTCGGTCCAATTTTAAAAGTTACTTCATGGCCGGCTTCGAATGTTCGTCGCATCAACTCAGGTCCGGCCGGCGTTTGGACATGATTAACGCCACCCGGCACGACACCTTTGCCCTCCAGGACTATGCGCGCATCAAGGACCACGGCATGCGCACGGCGCGTGAAGGCGTCCGCTGGCATTTGGTGGAACCGACGCCGGGAAGTTACGATTTCGCGAGTGTGCTGCCCATCGCCCGGGCGGCCGAGGCGACGGAGACCCAGGTTATCTGGGACTTGTGCCATTTTGGCTGGCCGGAGGATATCGACATTTTCAAACCGGAATTTGTGACGCGCCTGGCGAACTTCGGCGCCGCCTTCGCGCAGTTTTTGCAAACGGAAACCAACCTCGGCCCTTACTTTGTGCCAGTGAATGAAATTTCATTTTTCTCCTGGGCGGGCGGCGAGGAAGGCGGACTCAATCCCCATGCCACCGGTCGCGGCTTTGAATTAAAGTGCCAGTTGGTGCGCGCTTCCATTGCCGCCATGAAGGCCATTTGGGCCGTCAACTCCCGCGCCCGCTTTGTGCATGTGGACCCGATCATTCACGTGGTCGCACACCCCAAGCGCCCGCAGGAGCGCGCACAGGCGGAAGCCTACCGGCTCTCCCAATTTCAATCCTGGGACATGCTGGGTGGCCGGCTCTGGCCGGAATTGGGCGGCGCGGAAAAGTATTTGGACATCATCGGCGTCAATTTTTACTTCCACAACCAATGGATCTACGACATCAAGGGCTTTCGTCGGTCACATGAATTCGAGCCGCTGCGGCGAACCGACCCGCTTTACCGGCCTTTGCGGGAGATACTCGCCGAAGTTTACGAGCGTTACCACCGGCCCATGTTCATGGCGGAGACGGGAGCTGAGAACGAGGCCCGCGCCGACTGGCTGCGCTATGTTGGAAATGAGACCGAAGCCGCGATCCGGCAAGGCGTTCCAGTGGATGGCATCTGCCTCTATCCCATTTTGAATCATCCGGGCTGGAACGACGGGCGCCATTGTCACAACGGGCTCTGGGATTATGCGGATAAGAACGGAAACCGGGAAATCTATCAACCCCTGGCAGCCCAGCTTCGTCGCTGCCAAAAGGTTTTTGAATCCCTCGTGCCTCCGCCGGTCGAACTGGCGAAGCAACCCGCACACAACGGTAAAAAGCACCGCTCCCGCCGCAGCGGCCCGGTCAAGTTGACCAAGGCCCACCGCGCCACCGTGAACCAATGAGGGAGAATTCCGCCTTGTGTCCGGGTCAAAACGGTGGTCGGAAAGCCGTTTGAAAATATTTTACATAAATCAGACGGCTTTTGAGCAGGATGCTTCGCCCTGTGTCACTATGTATTAAGTTAGAGTATTTTCATGATGTTATGTCGATTTCGTTTGCGTATCCCCGGCCTGAATATCCACGCCCTGACCGCCAGCGCGGCACCCTGGAAGGGGTTGACTGGCTTAATTTAAATGGTCCCTGGCAGTTCCGTTTTGACCGCTACCGGCGCGGGCTGGAGGAGGAATGGTTCCGCCCCGACCAGGCGGAGTGGCGCGAACAAATCATAGTACCCTTCTGCTGGGAATCGCTCGCCGCCTGGGGGGAGGGCGATGCCGCCGGCAATGAGAACTATTATGCCACGCGCATATTTCTTAATCCGTTGGACGTGAACGCCGCCAATCACCGCTCTGCGCCACGTTATGAAGTGGGCTGGTACCGGCGCACCATCGAGCTTCCGGACAACCCGGCCTGGCAGGGTAAACGCATCATCCTTACTATTGGCGCCTCGGATTTCTTCACCGATGGCTGGTGCAACGGCCAGCACCTGGGACACCACGAAGGCGGTTATACCCCGTTTGAATTTGATCTCACGGATGCCTTGGGGGCGCCGGGCGCCGACGGCAAGCGCCGCGCCTTGCTGGTGCTCCGCGTGGAAGACCCCATGAACAACCACGAGCAACCCGTGGGCAAACAATGGCGTTGGTACACCACCACCAGCGGCATCTGGCAGACGGTTTTTGTCGAACCGCGCAGCGCCGCGCACATCGATTGCTTTCGTGTGTACACGGACATCGATGCGGCCACCGCCCGGTTTCAAATTGACTGTGCGCAGACGGATCAGGGGACCGTGGCCGTGGAAATTTTCCCGCCGAACAACGGCCCCACCCTCAACGCCACCTTCCCGATCAACAACGGGATGGCGGAAGGCACCGTTAAAATTGATCCCTTGTTTCTCTGGAATCCCAACGAACCCAATCTGTACAAGCTCGCGCTCCACTTGCGGCAACCCGGGCCGGTGGACACCGTACGGGGCTACTTCGGGATGCGCAAAATTGATTTCGCGCCGGGCGATCCGCCCGAATCTCCCGTGGTGCTGCGTCTTAACGGCGTGGCCCGCTACCTGCGCGGGGCGCTGCATCAATCCTATTATCCGGACGGCGTCTATACGGCGGGCGACGTGAGCACCTTAAAGAACGACATTGCCTATGCAAAGAAGGTGGGCTTCAACTTTCTCCGCATTCACATTAAGATTGACGATCCGCTGTTGCTTTATTACGCGGACAAGCTGGGGATGCTGTTGATGGCGGACTTTCCCAATTTCGGCGAAGGCGGCGACACCCCGCTGGGCCGGCGGCGCTATGAGGAAATGATGCGCCAGGCCATCAAGCGGGATTTCAATCATCCTGCCATCTTTGCCTGGTGCACGTTCAACGAAACCTGGGGGTTTGGCGGGCAGGTGGAGTTTGTTGATTTAATCCATCCGATCAATCCCAAGACCCGTTCGCGCACCAACAACAGACCGGCGGTTTTGGCGCGTGCCGTCAGCGCGAGTGCCACGGCGGTGGCGGAATTGCCGAAACCCACCACCACGCGCGCCAAGCTCGCCAACCTCAGCGCCCATACCTGGGTGCAATCCATGTGGGAACTGGCCAAGAAGCTTGATCCCACGCGCCTGATCGAGGACATGAGCGTCGTCCAATGGGAGCATCTGGATTATTTCGCCCACGGCGATACGGACATCAACTCCTGGCATTTTTACATCGATGATTATGCGCGGGCCAAGGAACATATTGCCAAGGTGGTGAAATTGACGTTCACCGGCTCCCATTTCAATTACGTCCCCGGCTACGCGCACAAAGGCCAGCCGCTCATCAACAGCGAGTACGGTGGCGTCGGTGCGCTGGATGGCGACCGCGACGTGAGTTGGTCCTTCAAGTTTCTGACCAATGAACTTCGTCGTTACGGACAAATTTCCGCCTACATCTACACGGAACTGCACGACGTGGAATGGGAACATAACGGTTTTATGAATTATGACCGGACGCCCAAGGAATTTGGGTATGATCCGGCCTTCATCAACGAAAGCGACGCGTTGCCGGTGGATGCCCCGCCCATTTCCCGCGTCGCTCCCGGCCAGCAAATCCGCGTGGATGTTGCCTCCTCCCATTTTTCGTCGCGGCCCTGTCGGGATATGGTCCTGCGCTGGCGGTTGGACGGGATGGACACCCGCGGCCAGGTGCACAAAGACCTGGCGCGCGGTCTCGTGCCAATTGCCTTTCCGCATCGCCGCGTGGTGCCGGCGCACACCGTTGAGTTGCAGATGCCGGCGGAACCAATGCTATGCACGCTTTGGCTGGATGCCCGCACCGCGGAGGGGACGGTCGTGACGCAAAATTTCATCCAATATTTAGTTTCCGACCATTACCCGCCGCCGCGCGAAGAACCGCCGCGCGCGCTGGTGTTGCGGGGTGCGCCCGGCGATTGGGCAAGCGCGGAGTGGAGTCTCGGCGCGGGGGAACGCGAGCGCGAGCGGGCGGAAGATTGTTGCTACGGCCAGGGGCATGGGTTTTTTGAGTGGGTGCTGCCGTTGGCGGGCGCGGACATATCCCGGGCGCGGCGCATCCGGGTTTTGGCGGAAACATCGTCGCATCGCATCGACACCCCGCAAACCGATGACGATATTTTCCCGACCACGCTCCAGATATTTTTAAATGGAACGCAGGTTTACGATTCGTTCGTTCGAAATCATCCCCATGATGCGCGGGGTGGGTTAAGTTATTTACGGGGCGGCCTGGGTGCTTACGGTTATCTGGCGCATGCGTTCGCCGAGGACGATCTGCTGCAACAAATCGCCCGCCATACGCTGGACGATCATTTGCACCTGCGGCTCGTGGTGCCGGCGGATGCGCTGGCCCAGGGCGGGTTGACGGTGTACGGCGCGGAATGCGGCCGTTATCCGGTCTGTCCCACGGTTATTATTGAATGGTAAAAGGAACATGAACACTTTATTACGAATTTTGCATTTGGAAGATGATTGGAATGATGCCGAGTTGATCCGGAGACTCCTGCTGGCGGAAGAATTATCGCGCGACGTTTTGCGCGTGGAAACCAGCGGCGAGTTTCAGGCGGCGCTGGAGGAAAGGAAGTTCGATTTCATCCTCTCGGATTACACACTCCCTTCGTTCGATGGCATGGGGGCATTAAACCTGGCGCGGGAAAAACAGCCCGAGACGCCGTTCGTTTTTGTTTCCGGAACCATTGACGAGGAACTGGCGGTGGAAAGCCTCAAGCAAGGGGCCACCGATTATGTCTTCAAGAACCGGCTTTCGCGCCTGGGCCCGGCCTTGCGCCGCGCGCTGCAGGAGGCCGCCAAACGCGAAGAAGCCCATCGGGCGGAGGAATCGATGCGCCAATCCGAGCATAAATATCGCCAGTTGTTCGAAAGCCTGGGCGACGCGGCATTTCTGACGGATGTACAAACCGGTCGCATCCTGGACACCAACAAACAGGGCGAGGCTTTGTTGGGCCGCACCCGCGGCGAGATCATCGGCAAAAACCAGAACCAGTTTCAAACCGGCGATAAATTTGAGGAACAACGCCGCCGTTTTGCCGCCGAGAGCGAACCCTCGGAGAACCTGGATTATGAGGATGAAGTTGCCCGGCCGGATGGCCGGCGGGTGCCAGTGCATATCCGCACCGCGCCATTGGTGCTCTACGAACGCAAGCTGATGATTGGGTTGTATCGTGACATCACCGGCCACAAACAGGTGGAAGAACAAATCCAGGAGCAGGCCCGATTGCTCGATCTGGACCCGGACGCCATCCTGGTGCGTGACATGGAGGACCGGATTCAATATTGGAGCGAAGGAGCCGCGCGCTTGTATGGCTGGCCGAAGGCCGAAGCTTTGGGACAGCCCCTCATCAGTTTGCTCTTTTCGGACCGGTCGGAATTTGATTCGGCCAGGCAGTTGGTGATGGAACACGGGGAATGGAGCGGAGAACTGCATCAGGTGAACCGGGAAGGACACGAGATTTTGGTGCACAGCCGGTGGACATTAATGCGCAACGAACAAGGGAATCCCAAATCCATTTTGCTGGTAAACACGGACATCACGGAACGGGGTCGCAACCGGCTGGCGGCGAGAGTGGGAAAAGCAAAACCCAGAGTTGAAAGATCACGACGCTTTTAAGGGAGAACGAATGGGGGAATACCCCAGTTGCCGCCGCGCAGATGGCGGAGAATATTTTTAAAAACGGAAAGGACCTTGAATTATGGAAACCAAGACCGGAAACGGCAACGCTGTGACCCTGCAAAAGCTCGTGGATGACTTGAAAGTGGTGGTTCACGACAGCGAAGAATTGATCAGGAGCAGGGCGGGCCAGGTACGCGAACGGGCCATCGCCGGAGCCAGGGCGGCTGATGAACGCATCCGGAAAAATCCTTATCCCAGTCTCGGTTTGGTGCTGGGCGCGGGCTTGTTGTTGGGGGTGCTCGCCTTCAATCTGTTTTCCAGCCAGGGTAAGGAATCCTGGGAATCAGAAGATTGAAAACCGTGTGGCAAGAGGCATGGGGAATCCGGCAAAGCCTGGGCGCATCCACCCCGCTCGGCTGGGTCGAGTTGAACCCTCCCATCCGGCTGCCTTTCCTTCGTCTGCATTCCTATGCCACCGGAACTGCGCGCCGCATCCGGCAGTGGGCCAATGTTGGCGGTGGTTGCGTGAGACGAAATTATTTTCCTTCGTTGTAAATCTTTTAAAAAGTGCCGCGCGGCGTTTGCAAATGAGCGGAAGAGGACTAAGGTTTGGGCATGGGTGAATCCAAGAAAAAACCAACGTCATCGCCCAAGGCTGAGAATCCAACGGAAGGAGCCTCACCCCTTGGCGAAATGCTTTCACACGAAGAGTTGGAATCGCTTTCCGCACTTCAGCTCGTCGATCTTATCGCGGGGAAATTGCCGCCGCGCCATTCCTCGCTCATGGACTTGATTTATCTGCGCGACCGCATTTCGTCGATCGAGGAGATGAATGACCAGGCCCGCCAGGCGATTGAGAAGCTGGATGAAATTGTCGAGAAGCTCCGCTCGCCCGCGTTTCGCATCGGCACCTTCCTGATGCCGGTGGAAAACGACAAGGCGCACGTCTGCATCGGCAACACGGATTATGTTTGCCGCGTCGATCCCAAAATCCCGCTGAACAGCCTGCAAATGGGCCAGCGCGTTTTGTGCAACGAGGCCTTTGCCGTGGTGCAGGGCCTGGGCTTCGACAAAAACGGCCCGATTGTGCGCATCGATGAACTGCTGTCCGACGGGCGGCTGCGCATCGGCCAGGAAGCGGGCTTCACCTCGCTGGTGCTGCTGCGGTCGGCGCTGTTGGTGAAGGAGAAACTCAAGCCCGGCATGGAAGTGCGGCTGGATGTGAACCAGCGGGTCGCGCTGGAAGTGATCGGCATGGGCCGGCGCATTGAACGCGCGCTGGAAACGGTGGCCGAGATTCCCTGGTCCGCCGTCGGCGGGCAAGGCGAGGCGGTGCAGGCCATTCGCGATACCATCGAATTGCCGTTCCTGCATCGCGATTTATTCAAACGCTTTGAGCATACCGTGCCGAAGGGCTTTCTGCTGCACGGCCCGCCCGGCTGCGGTAAGACCCTGCTCGGCAAGGCCACCGCCTACAATTTGCGCCAGCAACTCAAGGCCCAAACGGGGGTGGATCATCCCGAGTTCTTTCTCCATGTCAAAGGCCCGGAGATCTTGAACATGTGGGTTGGCGAATCCGAGCGGCAGGTGCGCGACCTTTTCATTCAATGCCGCGAGCGGGCGCGGGACGGGGCGCTGGCATTTCTGTTCATCGACGAGGCGGAATCCATTTTGGGCACGCGCCGCGCGGGCCGCTATCACAGCATCCTCAGCACGCTGGTGCCGATGTTCTGCACCGAGATGGACGGACTCGAGACGTTGACCAATGTGGTCGTCATCCTGGCCTCGAATCGCGCGGACCTGATTGATCCGGCGATCCTCCGGCCCGGACGCATCGACCGGAAGATCAAGGTCAACCGGCCCGATCAGGCGGGAGCGCAAGCCATCTACGAAATCTATCTGCGTGAAACCCTGCCACTGGCCGAATCGCGCGCGGACCTGGCGCGGGTGGTGACCGAGGCGCATTACGCCCACACGCCGACGAACCAGTTTTTGGAAATTGTGTTCCGCAGCGGCAAGAAGGATTTCCTGTATCGCGGCGATCTGGCGAGCGGCGCGATCATCGCGGCGGTGGTGGAGCGGGCCAAGAGCTTTGCCATCAAGCGCTCCATCGACACCAAACAGGAAACGCAGCTCACCCGGGAGGATTTGCTCCGCGCTTTGCAGCGCGAATACGAGGAGAACGATCTCTTCCCGCCCACGGACGTGACCGAGGATTGGCTCAAGCTGACCGACTTCGATCCGGAAAACGTCATCAAACTCGGCCCCGTGCGACCGCTCAAAAAGGATGCGCTGGGCAGCGGGGTGGTTTAAAATTTCCACGGCATAAATGAAACACCGAGGCAACGTTGACACGGAAAAGGCCAACCCGCGCACCGCGCCCGTTGAGCCCGGATTTTCCGCGACGAAACACGCATGACACCGCCACCGCTCATCCAGTTCGGGATCGAAACGGAAATTGGCATTGCGCGCGACAACGATGAGGAACTGGATGTGGTGGCGGAATCCATTGCGTTGGTGCGGAGCGTGGTGGAACCAGGGGTGTTGATGCGGTGGGATTATGACAGTGAAGATCCGCACGCGGACATGCGCGGCTTTCACGTCCCGGAATTGCGGCAGGACACGGACGAGGCCAACTATTACGCGCAGGACGCCCAGCGCGAATTGAGCTACGTGGAAATAAAGAGCGACCTGGTGCTGGGCAACGGCGCGCGGTTCTACAACGACCATGCGCATCCGGAATATTGCACGCCCGAGTGCAGCACGCTGGATGAAATCGTGGCGCAGGACCGGGCCGGCGAACGCATCCTGATGGCCTGCGCGAAACGACTCTCCGAGCAATGCGGCGACACCATCCGGCTGTACAAAAACAACACCGACTTCCGCGGCCACAGTTACGGCTGCCACGAGAATTATTTGATTTCCCGTTCGCTGCCGTGGGGTTTGCTGGCGCAGGGCGTGCAGGCCTATCTGGTGACACGACAGATTTTTGCCGGCGCGGGCAAGTTCGCGATCGAGGAAGAGGACCAGTTTATCTCGCCCGATTTTCAAATCGCGCAACGCAGTGATTTTTTCAGCGAACTGCAAAGCGTGGACACCATGCAGCGCCGGCCGCTGGTGAACACCCGCGATGAACCACACGCCAACCCCAAGCTCTACCGCCGGTTTCACGTCATAATCGGTGACGCCAACATGTCGCCCTTCGTCACGCGGCTGAAGATCGGCGTGACGGCCCTGGTGCTGGAGGCGCTCGTGCGCGACCCGCAGCGCGCGTGGCCGCAGATCGAGGAACCGCTGGCCGCGCTGCCGGCCATCTCGCGCGATCCCTCCTTCCGCTGGGAGGTGGCGGTGCCGGGCGGGCGGACTTCGACCGCGCTGGCGGTGCAGCGCGAATATCTGGAAGGGGTGAAAAAACTTTGCGATTTGACCTCCCCGGCGCGGGCGGCGGTGGTGGCGGATTGGGAGGCGGTGTTGAACGATTTGGAAACCGATGTGATGCGCTGCCGCAACCGGCTGGATTGGGTGGCCAAACTGGCCATGGTCCGGGAATTTCAAGCGGCGCAAAACATTGCGCCGAACAGTCCCTGGCTGCAGAGCCTGGATTTGGAATATCACCGCCTCGACCTGGCAGAGGGGTTATATTATAGCCTGGAACAGAGTGGGGCCATGCTGGGCGCGCCGGAGGAGTCCGCCGTCCGCTGGGCCATGTGCGAACCGCCCGCCACGACGCGCGCGTATGTCCGCGGCAAGTGCATTCAAAAATTTCCGGCGGCGGTGGAGTCCGCGCAATGGGATCACATCACCCTGCAGGGGGAGGATGAGTTGATCAAAATTTCATTGATGGATTTGTTCGCACCGGAGGACATTTTACGGTATGGTAGGATAATTGACAGGGCGCATTCGCCCGGGGATTTGCGAATGCTGAAATCGATGCAATAATATATCAAACTTATGCCCGACCAAACACAAAAGACACGGTCTCCGGGTGCCGGCCCCACGGGCGGCGGCGAGGGACCCAATTCACCCAAGGTGGAAAAACCAAACACGGAAGAACTCCTGAAACGGATGCGCAAAGTGGATCCGGACCAGGCCAAACGCTATCGCCAACGCACGGGCCAATGAACCCTGCGACGCCGATTGCGGGTGACTTCGTCTCCCTGCTCGCCGCCCACAAGCTGGCGGCACTTCCCTCGGCCCCCTCGTCCACCGCGCCGGTGCAGACGCAGGCGACCACTGTTTTCGCGTTTCATTACGCGGATGGAATCCTGATGGCCGGCGACCGCCGCGCGACCGCCGGCAACGTGATTGTTACCGACCGCGTGGACAAGGTGATCGAGATTGACGCCAGTTCGCTGCTGGCCATTGCCGGCGTGCCGGCCACGGCGTTCGAGATGGCGCGCGTGCTGCAAACCTCCTTTGAGTATTATCGCCGCAGCCAGTTGCAACCCCTCAGTCTCCCGGCCAAGGTGCGCGCGCTGGCGCGATTGTTGCGGGAGAATTTGCCCATGACCATGCAGGGCGTGGGGGTGGTGGCGCCGCTGTTCGCGGGCCTGGACCAAACGATTCACCCCGCCAAACCCCGGATTTATTTTTACGATCCCCTCGGCGCGCAATTTCAGGCGGTGGACTATGTGGCTTCCGGCTCGGGCTCGGGCACCATCCGCAGCATCCTGAGTTTTCAGGAACGCTATGGCAGCCCGCATCCCTCCCAGATGAAATTGGGCGAAGCGGTCAAGTTTGCGCTGCGGCTGCTGATGATCGCATCGGAGTTTGATTCCGCGACGGGTGGGGTGAATCCCGCAACCCAAACCTACGCCACCATCAAAACCTTGGGCAGCAAGGGCGTGGAATCGCTCAGTGATGAACAACAAGCGGCTTTTCTGAAATAACAAGCCATGACTGAGGAACCCTATCGGTGGTTGGAGGCGGTGGCAAACCGCCGGGAGTACGTGCGCGATCAACTCAAGGGCGGCTCGCCCGCTTTTGCCGTCAGCCTGCCCGAAGGCATCCTGTTGCTGGGCGTCGGCAGCGGGCAATCCAAGGTTTTTGAATTATTCGACCGTCATGCACTGGCGGGACTCGGGCATCCGGCCGATATTGAAAAGATTCGGCAGGCGGCCATCGACGCGGCGCATACGGAATCGTTCACGCGGGCGCCGGAGGATGTGAGCCTGCGCCGCCTGGTGAGTTTTGGCATGAGCCCGCAATTAAAGACGAATTTCGAACAGATTTTTGCCGCGCCGTTTTTGGTGGAGCTGTTGCTTGCGGAGATTGGCGCGGAACCGGATAAGGATTTGTTGTTGCGCCTGTATTTTGACGGCGGGTTTCGCTTTCAAACCGGCGGCGTGATGGTGGTGGCGAGCCAACCGGAACCAGAAGCGGCCGCGCAAGGCTGGCTGAACCGGGAGTTGGCGGGTCGCCAGGACCGCCGGGAAGTGGCGGATTTGTTGCTGCAAGCGTGGTGGTGCTTGGTGGAGGGCAAATCTTTCGGCGACGCTTTGCCGGCGGCGGCGGAACGCCAGGCTGGCTGGCGAGCGGCGACCAAGGACCGGGTGGTGGAGTTGGGCTGGCTCGCGCGGCACAGCAACCGACCCGCGCATTATGAGGCATTGAGTCTGGCGCAGGCCGGTTTATGAGGTGTATATTGTCGAGGGGCGAACGGGCCACTGCCCGGAATCGTCAGCAGCAATGGAGCAAAGGAGTAGTGGTTCAGGTCGCAGTTACCCATCTCGCGGGCTAACGGTCTGTGCTGCGGGGAGTTGTTTATGAATCGTATTGCGGGATTGGAAACAGAATATGGGTGCCTGACAAACACGCCGGCGGGCTCGTTCATCGCCGTCGAACGCGTGCGCGACTGGATTTTTGGCCGCGAGGAATTCGGGTTGATCGATGTGCATCATCGGGATTGGGACGAACCGCCGGGCAACGGCGGTTTTCTGTTTAATGGCGGGCGGGTGTACATCGACATGGGCCACCTGGAATATTGCACGCCCGAATGTCTCTCCCTGTTTGACATCCTGAAGTACGACCGCGCCGGCGATGCGCTGGCGATGCACGCCCTCAAGTCGCTGGGGCTCGCGGGCGAAGTGAGTTTCATCCGCAACAACATCGACCACTACACGGGGGCCACGTTCGGCTGCCATGAAAATTATCTGGTGCGCCGGTCCGCGCCGCTGACGGAAACCAACGTGCTGTCGCTGCTGACGTTTCTCACCCTGCGGCTGCTGTTCACCGGCGCGGGGCGCGTGGGCACGACGCTGGCCGCAGAGTGGCGCGGGGAAATGAGCCGGCCCGGCTCCGACGGCGTGTTCCAGATGAGTCAGCGCGCGGATTACATCAACAACGATCTGTATGAATGGGTGCAATTTAATCGCTCCATCATCAACACCCGCGACGAACCGCTGGGCGATCCGCGCAAGTTTCGCCGGTTGCATTTGCTGCATGGTGACACCAGCGTGTTGCCGGCCACGGTCTTGTTAAAGGTGGGCACGACGTCGCTGATGCTCGACTTGCTGGAAATCAATCATCTCCCCAAGGTGGTGCTGGCGGACGCGGTAAAAACGTTTCGCGCGATGTCGCATCAGCCGGAAGGCCCGTGGCTGGTGAAGTTGACGGATGGAAAGAGCGCTGACGCCGTGGAACTGTTGCAAAAGTTTTTTGACGCGGCCTGGTCGGAATTTCACGGGCGCGATACGGAGACGGATGTTTTGCTGGATGTGTGGGGCTCCACGTTGAAGGCGTTGTCCACGGAGCCGCAGGCATTGATCGGCAAGGTGGATTGGATCACCAAACGCTGGCTGCTGAAAAAATTCATGGAGCAGGAGAAACTGGATTGGGATGATCCGTGGTTGAAGGCGCAGGATCTGGAGTTTCATCACATTGACCCGGCGCGCAGCCTCGGTTGGGCGATGAGCACGCCGCCGCCGGCCTGGGACCTGACCGACAAGATCATTGAGGCTTCGATCATGGAGCCGCCCAACAATTCCCGCGCCCATGCACGGTCACAAATCATGCATTTGCTGCGCGAACACGCACCGCCGTATTCGATCGATTGGGAAATCATCGGCGTGGAAGGCATCAACCCGCTCAACCTGTTGAATCCGTTTGATCCCTCGCCACCCGAATTGAAGACCTGGTTTGCGGAATTCAGCACGGCGTTGAAGGGCAACGCCACCCATACGCGTCCGCCACGGAAAGAGGGAAAAGGCGGCAGTTAAGGCGGAGTTGGGCTTGACCGCAAACGCGGGGGCGGGAAAAGTGGGGGATGATTTTACGGCAGCGTGCCATCGCCCGATTTTATCCGCTGCTGCGCCATTGTTTGAGCGCGGGGCTGCTTTTCACTCTTGTTCTAGCCAGCGGTTGTCGCAGTTTGCCTGGCACTTTGGCCGCACGCTCCGGGGATGAAATGGTTGTCGCGGGCCAATTTTTCCATACGGGGACGCCGGTGGTGCTCTGGCTGGATCCGGGCGGCTATGATGGGTATCGCGTGGAGCGGCGGTTCAGTCCCTTGGACAAGGCGGATTGGCTGACCTCGCACGGAGAGGATAAAAGTTTGGAGACGCCCAACCGTTATACGCTGCGTCGCGATACATTGACACCGGAGCAATTGGAAAAAGTGCGTGGCGGCGGTTGGGACCTGCCGTTGTTGCAAAGCGTGGTGGACCAGTTCGTGATTCACTACGATGTGGCCGGCACGAGCCGCCAATGCTTCAATATTTTGCACGATCATCGGGATATCAGCGTGCACTTCATGCTCGACCTGGATGGCACGATTTATCAGACATTGGATCTCAAGGAGCGCGCCCGGCATGCGGGGAGTTCGAATAATCGCTCCGTGGGAATTGAAATCGCCAACATGGGCGCGTATGGGCCGGAACAGCCGAATCCGTTCGCGGATTGGTATCAGCACAACAAGGGCGTGACGACCCTCACCATTCCCAAACGGTTTGGTGATGGCGGCGTTCGCACCAAGGGATTTGTCGGGCATCCAGCGCGGCCGACACCCGTGAAAGGCACAATCCAGGGCGACGATTTGATTCAGTATGATTTCACGCCGCAACAATATGAGGCACTTAGCCGATTGACGGCGGCGTTGTGCAAAGTTTTTCCCAGGTTGAAATGCGATTACCCGCGCGATGCCACCGGCCGGTTGATTCCGCACATTCTGGCGGAGAGCGAACTGGAAAAATATCAGGGCGTGTTGGGACATTATCATCTGCAGGCCAACAAGGTGGATCCCGGCCCGGCGTTCCAATGGGAGCGGGTCATCGGTCAGGCGCAGAAACTGTTGCAGAACTCCGCCCGGGGACATGGCCGGGACGGGAATTGAGCAAAGCGGCACTCGTTTAGAATGAGGCAGATACATTTGCAATCGATTTGCCGCTTGGTATCATCCGGGCAGACGGGCTTGCGGTAACACCACCACCAACTCGTAAACTAAAAGGTGGTGCCATAAACCGCCCGTCTCATCCGAAAGCAAAACCAAATGAAAAACAAACACACCATCATAATCCTGACCCTGAGCGGCCTGCTGGCCTTGACCGGCGGTTGCGGCAAGTCAGAAACAGCGACTACGACATCGGATGCAGATAAGACGGCCAAAACGGAGGCTCCGGCAATCGTGAAGCCGGCCGCAACGGCTCCGCCGGTAATTGAACAGGCGACCAATGTAGTGGCCAAAGCCATGGATGCCGCCCCCCATGCCGCCGAACAGGTGATCAAGGCAGCGGACACCGCCAAAAGCGCCGGGACTGAAGCGCAAGGCCTGATCGACCAGGCCAAGAGCCTGATGTCAGAAAACAAATATCAGGCAGCGTTGGATACGATCCAAAAATTGGCCAGTTACAAGCTGACCCCCGACCAGCAGACGATGGTGGATAATTTGAAAACGCAGATTCAAAAACTGATGGCGTCGGACGGCGCCAAGGCGTTGGGTAACATGCTCGGCAAATAAGCGGCGATTATCAAAGACCCTCGCTGTCGGGCGCAGCGTGATTTTCTGTCGCGGCGAGGGTCTGGTTCCCCGGTTTTCCTGTCATTCGAAGCAAACCATAACTACAAACCAAATGAAGATACTAAAAGAATTCAAAGAGTTCGCCATGCGCGGCAATGTCGTTGACCTGGCGGTCGGTGTGATTATTGGCGCGGCATTTGGAAAAATTGTAACCGCGCTGGTGCAGCAGGTCATCATGCCACCCATCGGACTGCTGACCGGCAAGGTTGATTTCAAGGAATTGTTTTTCAATCTTCCCGGCCAACATTTTGAAACCCTGGAAGCCGCCACCGCGGTAAAAGCGCCGGTGATCGCGTACGGAGCATTCCTCAACACGATCATTGAATTCGTGATTGTGGCGTTCTGCGTGTTTCTCGTCATCAAGGGGATGAATGCCCTGGCCAAAAAGCCGGACCCGACTCCGGCCGAGATGACCAAGGAAGAAAAGCTGCTGACGGAGATTCGCGACCTACTAAAAGCACGCGCGTAAAGTGGCCGGCGGGCGGAGCCGTCCCGCGCAGCTCGTGGTTGGCGGTCGGTGGTTTTTGAGCTATTGTTCCATAAGGAGTTTATATGAGAACAACACTGGAAATCGCCGGGTTTAAATCTGTGTGCCGCAAGGTTTTGGTCATGGCCCTGATAGTTTCGTTGCCGTGCATGGCGCTGGCTGAAATCAGCCTGGCCCGTTCCGAGCCGGCAGAAGGGAATTCAATTCAGGCGCCCCGGCAACTGGAGCTTTGGTTCAATGAACCACTGGCAACTGAACAAAATACGGTGGCGATATTCCCCATCACCCAGTTAAACAGCCAGGATCGCACGAACCTGACACAAGGAGCCGTTACCGTGGACCCACAGGACCCGACGCATCTGACAGTGGGGGTGCAGCATTTGTTGCCGGGGGAATATCTGGTGGTGTGGCGGGCCATGCCGCGTGACGGTCAGGGTATTCCCGGACGCTTCCGGTTCCGGGTAACCAGGATACAGAGTCCGCAGTGAACGGTTTGCCGACAATGGCTTTTGCCGTTTCGTCGAAAGGGAGGTTGGTCATGAGTTCCTCGTTTTCATTTGCGGGTCGAAGGATCATCGCATCTGGAGTCTTATTGTTCCTGCTGTTGATTGGCGCGCCGCTGGAAATGCAGGCGCAGGCGCAGGTTCGTTTGCTGCGTGCCCTGCCGATGCCTGGAGCTGCGGTTTCGGCGCCGCTGTTGGTTCAACTTTGGTTTAACGAACCGCTCAAGAGCGGCGCCAATAAACTGCTGGTGTTATCCACCGAGGATTTAGCCGTCGGCCAACAATATAATATGGCGCGGGGCATGCCCATCGTGGACCCCAAAGATCCCACCCACTTAAGCGTGATGCTGGAACCGCTGCCGCCGGGGGAATACGTTGTGGAGTGGCAGGTGTCGACACTGGCCGGCCACAACGCCACGGGCCGGTTTAATTTCCACGTGGTGGGCTCCTTTTGAGGGGAATCGCCGCGGACCGGGAAAGCTATTGTGGGAAGATAGTGGCCCGCTTATGCAGGGAGAGCCAATATTCCTCCAGCCTCCGCAATAATTGAGATAGGAAATCCAAATCCGGCGCTTTCACCAGATAGGAATTCACCGCCAGGTCGGCAGCGAGATTGATATCCCTTACCTGGTCCGAGGAGGTGAGAAAAACCACAACCAACCGGCGCAAATTGTGGTCGCGGCGGATGGCATCCAGCACCTCGAAGCCGTTCATTTTTGGCATTTTGATGTCGAGCAGGACCAGGCATGGAAAGGGAAATTTTTGGCGATTGGAATATTCACCCTCGGCGTGCAGATAGGCAATGGCCTGCTCGCCATCGGCCACAATTTGCAGGTCCGCCTGCACGCCCGATTTCTCCAGCGCGCGCCGGAGAAAAAACGTGTCATCATCGTTATCCTCGGCCACTAAAATTGTGTGGTTTTGCATAGAACCTTATTCTCTGTCACTCCACAAAAAATGACCTGTCAAAGCCGTTTTGTAAAACTAAAACGATGGTGGGGTGGGAAACTGGCAATGGGACCGGGACTGGGAGCAGCGGGTTGGACCCTGCCGCGGATGATGCTCAAAAGGCCGATCGTGAGCGCTGCCCGGTGGGAGAAGGGGAGGCCATGTCGGATGCGCTCAGGCTGTAGTGGGCTTTATTTTCCCGCAAAGCGCGCGCTGCCCGCTGTTCCACCTGATCCAGGTGTTCCATCAATGTGCGGGATTGGGCGAGGGTTTGCCTGACCTTTTCCAGAATTCGTCCGCGCTCGGTGACATCCGGAAGCTCCCCTGCGCCCATGCTATTTTGCATGGCAGTCTATACCAGTTTGGACGCCGGAAATTTATGGGGTCTCTACCCCATATGGAAAAAAACCGGCTGAAGAGCCCTGATGAACAGGGGCTTGAAATGGTGGAGGCGGCGGGAGTTGAATCCACAATGAGGCTTTCGCGATGTTTCGTGCAACGCGGGAAAACTGCATATAAACATTATGTCCTGTGCGTGTTCCGCTTCTGGCTCTCCACGCATCGAAACACGAGTTCTCACTTAACTTTTGTCCCCAGCTGTCCCCAATTTCTGAGAGGAGGGGGGAGGGGGGTGTCGTGGCGACCGGCGAGAGGTCGAGCCGATGGATTTGCGCTCGGTAAAATTTTGGCAAAAGAACCTTTTTGGATTGTAATTGTAATGCCGCGCACTTGGAGCGAGGAAATTCATCAAAAGCAGCGATTCCTGATGGCTGCTGGAAAAGACCATCAAAATGCCCAATGAAGCGGGAGAATGGGGATTACGATAATTTTATCCGACGGCTTTCTGGCAATCCTTTGGCTTGCAGGGTAAAAATCGCCGATCTGGAGAACGATATGGACGTTCACAGACTTTCTAACTTCACACCAAAAGAGGGCAGTTGTTTGCCAAATACCTTCGTGCGTGGTTCGGGTTGATGAAACTTGAGCAGGTAAGGGCCTTGAATCTTGGGCGCGGGTTACGCGTCTGACAAATTCGCAAAGAATCACTTTGTCCGCTAACCAAGCCCGCTTGATTGCCACGCGCTCCGGTGTCGTGGGCGCTCAATAAAATTATTAGGATGCCCCAGCAACCCTTCCAGTAACGCCGTGCGACAATATGGCAGCGCAGATGCATTTCGGTAAAAACCACCTGTGTAAATTATGCACAGCTGATAAACTGCGCGAAATACTTCTCAGCCACCTCCGTGTAGATGTTCACCAAATCGTCGATGCACGTGGCTGAGATAAAGTGCGCCTCGACATTTTCCCTGCCGCGACGCCCAAAGGCTGGCCAAAGTTCGGGATGTTCCACCAGATAGTTCAACCGGTCAGCCAGCGCATTCACATTGCGTTCGGGTGCCAGCAGCCCGCTTTTGCCGTTCAGAACAATTTCTGGAATTCCGCTGTGGTGTGTCGAAATCACCGGCAGCCCCGAAGCCTGTGCTTCCAAGAGTGAGACTGGCGTCCCTTCCTGGTCACCATCCTGCGCCGTCACGCTGGCCAGAACAAACAGATGGGCTTGGTCCAGTAAAGCCCCAACAGCTTTACCCTCCAGCGCGCCGTGAAATTGGACAATGCCCTCCAGTGATAGTTCGCGCACGAGTTGCTGTAACTGCCCTCGTAGCGGGCCGTCGCCGATCACATCATAGCGCAAGTGATGGTGTTTCTGTGCGATCTGGCCCAGGGCACGGATAACATAATCAATGCCCTTTTTCTCGACTAAACGACCAATCGTTATGATGCGTACCGGTTCATTGCCGGCAAGCACGCGGGGACGAAACGGATATTTCAGCAGATCAATTCCATAAGATAACTTGCGGATTTTGTCCGGTGAACAACCCAATGGTTGAAGCTTTTGGCCCATGTAATCACTATTTGCCGTCACACAATCAGCTGTGGTGAAGAGCTTCTTGTAAATCCCATGGCCTTGCTGCTGCGGCACCATGGTAAAATCATAACCGTGAAAACTAACCACCATCGGCGCGTGCCACAACTCACGGACGAATCGAAAACTGTTTGCCACTGGGCCGAAGTGAGCGTGCAGCACGTCATAGCGGCGTGACACAGTGCGGAGTATTGCCAATCGATGGAGCGCCGACAAACTGGCGGCCTGATAGCCAAATTCAGCCCGACATAAAACTTGGCGTGTCAATCGCGATTGCGATGCGGCGCACCGCAGGAACTTTGGAAACGCCTGTGCGATACGGCGCCAGTTTGGGATGGAATTTACCGCCCCGGGCAACCAGGTCTCGCCCATAAGTGGCCAGACCGGCATTTCCCACGGCGCAACTTCAGGCGGCATGTCCATGAACGTCGTCCGCTCCAGCAAGTGATATTGTTCAACTTCAGGCTGGACAGGTATGCCTGGTTCGGCGCGCGCATCAGCGTAAATATCCACCTCATGACCGAGTTCAAGTAACCCGGTGATCTGGCGAAGGATAAAGGTCTCCGAAACGACCGGGAAACAACCGACAAAACAAGCGATGCGCAACGGGCGTTTCATCGGGCGTGCTTCAACGAGAGCGTCTGGAAAACTTCCGCGTAACGACATTTTCCCGCCAGCTCGCCCCGAAACTGATTAAGTCCGCGCACGGCCCGTTCGTAATCGAACTCCTCCAACTGCGAACGGTGGGCGCGAAGAGCGCGCAGTTTTCGCGGCATCACTTCCGAAATATTTTCGACATGATCATGCTCGACCATCGGCGTCCACACTTCATAGCCCCGCAATTCCGCCGGAGCAAAATCGCTTTTTCGCAAAGCGGCGCGTAGCATGGGCAAGGCCGCTTGATGATCGGGATGCCATTCGCACGGATGCGGCGCATAAATGATTCCCGGCTTTTCGCGCTTCAGAATTGGCGTAAGCAAACGGGCGCCTTCTTTGACGTAAGTGCCCGCCGTCCAATCGGGCAGCCGCAAAAATTCAGCGTGTGTGATGCGCAAAATCTTCGCCGCACTCCTCGCCTCGGCTTCACGAATATTCCAGGCTTTCTCGCGTGGCAGCCGCTTTAACCCCAGTTCACCCGAGGTCAGAAAAGCCACTGTCACTCGATCACCGCGCGCGGTATGTTTGCAAATGGTTCCACCGCAGCCGATGGCTTCGTCGTCAGGGTGCGGCGCAATAACGAGAATATTCATGTTCCACGATGGTTGCAGAGTTCAGCGTAAACTTTTGCGTAATGGCGTGCCATGCGTTCGGCGGAAAATTGCCGCTCCGCATGCTCGCGAATCACACGACGATCCAGTGAAAAGCACTTTGTAACCGCCGCCTCGAATTCTTCGGCGTTTGCCGTCATGCATCCGGTCAGATTTTCCTCTATAATTTCGGGCACGGCGCCCAGGCGCATCGCGGCAATCGGTGTTCCGCACAGCATGGCCTCCACGAGCACCAAACCGAACGATTCAGGATATTGAATGGGATACAGCAAAGCGCGCGCCCCCCCGAGCAGACGATCCCGTTCAACGCCGCGCGCGAAGCCGACATACTCGACGGATCTCCCGTCAATGAGTGGTTTAATTTTCTCACGGAAGTAGGGGTTTTCCGGCCCTGCCATTAATAGCCGCAAACCTAATGACCGAGCCGTCTCTATGGCTTGAATCGGCCCCTTGCCGGAAGTGAAACGCCCCAGGTAAAGAACATAGTCATCCGGCATTTCCCGAAAGGTAAACTGCGACGCATCCACGCCGTGCGGAATGATGGCGGCGGGTGCGAGTTGCGGGCGCGCGCTCCACTGATGGTTTGAAATCGCCGTCACGCACGCGCTTGGCGAGAATTCCCACAATCGTGCCGCATTGTCATCGGGCACGATGTGAATCGTATGCACCAGCGGCGCGCGGGACAGTGGTTGCAGCGGAATGCCCCAGAGATAGGCCTGCGTATGCAAAATGTCGAACCGGTTTGATTGCGCGACTGCGCTGCAAAGATTTACCCATTCACAAAGATGCCAGTCATCGGGGGAGCCGGGCGCTCCATAAGGCCCTGGCATCGTCTCAATGAAGTCGCTTTCTGTTTCCGATCCGCCGCAACCGAACACGGTGACTTGGTGATTGAGGCGGATCAATTCGCGTGCCAGCAGCCACGTCCATGCCTCCACACTGCCCCGCGAATCCTTGCGGACAGGCGCGGAAACTGTTGGCACAAGTGCGATTCGCATAGGTTAGCTCATAGCCGCATCAAGAAATGTAGGCAAGACCCGTTCTGTCGAGAAAACATTCTCTGCCAGCGCACGAGCGCGGCGGCGATGTTGTTCGTAATTAGAATTGATGCGTTCCACGCCTGCGATGGCTCCCGGCAAATCGTTGAAAGTAATCAGCCCTTCGCCAATGGGAAAAATGGCTTCCAGTCCGGTATCCTGGATCAACACCGGACGCCCGGAAGCCAGATAACAAACGCTGCGGTCGCTGAACCAGCCGCCGCGCATTTTCACGTAACCACTTTTCGGCACGCTGAATTCCGCGCGCGAGCTGCGGATAAACTCGCGGTAGGAATTCACTGTTTTGGAGATCGCTTCGCCCGGCACGACTTCCCAGCCGTGGCTCGTGAGTAACTCGGGCTCCATTCCCATTTGCGCAAGACAAAACCTTTGAGAAGTTTCGTGAGGCAACTTAAAGAAGTTCGGAAATTCCTTGTCGCGCTGGCCATAGGCCACGCTGCGGTAGGTCACTTCCCGAAGGCCTTGCCAGCGAATGATGGATGTAAAATGCGTCGCTTCGGATTCTGCAAACGGCCATTCCGGCAGGAAGACTGGTGGCAGTGTTTTCAACCATGGTCCGCCGGATTGCGGAATTGGACAATCGGCGGCACCAATTCGCTGGGCGAGCGTGAACCGCCGCTCGGCTTTGGCAACTCCGTCAAGCCAGCCTTTGTCGTGATTCGCCAACGTGATTTGCGTGAAGCCAGGATCAACATCAATGAACGCGCGGCGTTGTGGGCCGGCGTATTCCTCATGCCAGGTCCAAAGTGGTGTGGCGCGCATGATCAACAGGTCTGCCCCGTGGCAAACTTCCTTGAATCGGTCGAGGGACATCCCGCGCGAATCCGTATCCGTGCGGTAAATCCAGGAATCGCCCAAGCCAAACGGTGCAAGCGAGGCGTTCACATACGCGGCGGGATAATCGAGAGCATAATTCCATTCTTCCTTTTCCCAATCCCAAACCCGCGTCGTATCACCGCAATCTTCCAGATAAAACACCTCGTGGCCGAGCGCGCGGAAGCCGAGAAGATATTGCAAGCTCGCCCAAACCTGGCCCCCCAGTCCGGAGCGCCCAATGGTTCCGGCGAGAATTATTTTCAAAGCCCCGCCCTTTCCATCAGGCTGCCGACGACTTTTTCCGCAGCGAAAAATTCAGCGGCAATTTCTCGCGCCGCGCGGCAATTGCCTTCGTAATCACCCTCAATCGCGTCCACGGCTTTCAAAATATCATCCATGGTTTTGAACCCGAAGAGGCCCTTGCCGCTCGGTAGAAATTTGCTGAACCCGGTTTCCTGCGTGATAACCGGCCGGCCGGCTGCCAGATAACATGCGGTGCGGTCGCTGAACCACCCGGTATTGGGGCGCACGTATTGGTCGCGCGCTACGGTGAACTCGCCGCGCGATTGCTGTATATAACTTCGGTAGCCCTTAATGTCGCGCGAAATGTCGAGCGAACCCCGCTGTTGCCAGCCATGTTCTTGCAACAATGCTTTGATTTTGTCATCCACGGTGGCAGCAAGTTCGAATTTCACAGTCCGTTTGCGCGGCAAATCGAGAATGTTTTCAAACTCACGGTCTTTGGTCCAATACCAGGTTTCACCGCGCCACTCGATATTCTTCCCTTTGTTGTGCCAGGTGGTGATGGTGCTGTAAGTGTCACCGCCCGTGGCCGCGCCGTGCCAAAGCTCCATCACCACGGGCTGGCGCGTGGGCAGCCAGCGAAATTGTCCCACCGGTGCGGCGCAATCGGATGCGCCAAGGTTTTCACCAAAACTGAAGAGGGTGTCATGCGCTGCCAGCGTCCGGATGGTGCCCGCATCGCCAAGCGCGACTTTCACCTGCATCGGGAACGGATCGGATTCGACGTAGATTCGGCGGCGGATGGCGCGGTGTTCATCGCGGAGTTCCTGGGCTCCGGTCACGTTAAGAAACGCGTCGGCGTCTTTGTAGAGTTGAAGAATCTTTTCCTCAGTCATCCCGTAGCATTGGCCGTCGGGATAATGGCCGCGAAAGGCCCAGCGATCTCCGAAGCCATGCGCCTCCAATACCGGAACAACAGCCTCGATGTTGTCCGTGGCGTCGGGTGAGAGATCGTTTAGGCGTGGGTCGTAAATCCAACGGCCTGAATCCTCGATGTAATAAGGATCGTAGCCCAGTCGCCGCAGCCCGATCAGGTAATGGAGAAACTGATATGTGACCCCGGCGAGCGGATACCAGAACAGGATTCCGAAAACGACAATGCGACCTTTGGTTGGTTTAGGTTGGGGCATGAGGCAGCGTGGTTCGAGGTTCGAGCTTGCGAATGATTCGAGCGGGGTTGCCCGCGACAATCGTGAACGGCGGAACATTCGTGGTGACGACCGAACGCGCGCCAACAATTGACCCTTCGCCGATGGTCACACCCGGCAGAACGCAAACGTCAAAACCAATCCAGACGTTGCGCTCGATGCGAATCGGTCGCGCGGGCACGTCGGCGCAGGCCATGCGAAGCAGGCGGGTGGGGACAAGCTCCAATTCTTTGCGACGCTCGTGCGAATTGAGCGGCACGCGATAGGTGTCCATCAACACCACATTCCACGAAATCAACGCATAGTCGCCAATGCTGACTTCCGCGTCGCAAATGATGCGAGCGCCATGCACCAGCGCATAATCGCCGAGCGTCACGCGACCCTGCGGGCCAACGTCAAACATCGTGCCGAGATAGGTCGAAGCGCCACGGCCATACGCGACGCCGCCGGGACGGATGCTGCGAAAAAACTGGAAGCTGAACGTGGTTTCAATATAGGCGGTTTCGTCCACAATCACGTTCTCGGGAATCGTCCCTGCAAACCAATCCCATGAAAGCTTGCGGCCGGCGCTCATGAAACTTCTCCAATAACTTGCGCTGGATTGCCGAGCACGCGCGCGCGCGCGGGCACATCGCGAGTGACAAGGGAACCGGCCTCGACGAACGCCCCGGCACCGATGCAAACGCCTTTGAGAATCGTGGCGTTCGGGCCAATCCACACATTGTCTTCTATGATCACGGGCTTTGTCAGCACCTTGGGACGCGGGCGCCCTTTGCCCAGCGGCGAGCATGCCATGGCGTCGGCAATTCGTTCGGCGGGTCCGAGCGGGTGAAAATCCGTATCGGTGATCGTCGTATTCCAGCCGATCACAACATAGTTGCCGACGCGCACTTCCAGTTCGCACAAGAGCACTGCGTTGGTGAAGTAACAGTAATCCCCGACGACGAGACGCCCGTCTTTGCCGAGGTCGAAGTGAACGCCGTCCATCGTGCAATGCGCGCCAATGACAAGGGCTTTTTCCAGCTGGCTGTGAAACCGCTTGAACGCGAGCTCGCCAGTGATGAGTGAATTGGCTCCGATGACCACGTTCAGTGGCAGTGTGCCGCAGGGCCAGCCGTTGATTGGTGAATGTTGTGTGCTGCTCATTTTGCTTTGGCTGCCATAGTCGCTTCCATAGGGCCGGATTGAAGCTTGTGAAACCGGGCATAGATTCCGTTTCGCGCCAAAAGTTCTGTGTGCGTGCCGCTTTCAGCCATCCGTCCGTCCTTCAAGACAATGATTCGGTCAGCTCGCCGAATGGTCGAAAGTCGATGCGCGATAATAAAAGTAGTTCGACCACGTGTCAAACGATCCAATGCTTCGAGCAGGGAGTGCTCCGTTTCCACGTCGAGTGCGCTGGTGGGCTCGTCCAGAATAAGAATCGGCGCGTCTTTAAGCAGGGCGCGGGCAATGGAAATGCGCTGGCGTTCGCCGCCGGACAAGGTGGCTCCGCGTTCGCCTATCACTGTGTGATAACCGCCGGGCAAACGCAGAATAAAGTCGTGCGCATTCGCCGCGCGCGCGGCGGCTTCAATTTGGCCGAAGGTCGCGTGCGGAAAACCGTAAGCAATGTTCTCAGCTATCGAAATGGGAAACAAAAAAGGTTCCTGCAAAACAAGCGCAACATTGTTTCGCAAATTTTTCAGCTGAAGATCACGCACGTCATGACCGTCCACCAAAACGCGGCCTTCCGCGGGATCAAAGAATCGTGGAATGAGACTGGCCAGCGTGCTCTTGCCCGCGCCGGTTTCGCCAACCAGCGCCAGGGTCTGGCCGGGCGCCACGTCGAGCGAAATGTTTTGCAGCACCGGACGCCCGGGGAGATAGCCGAAGGTAACATTTTCCAGGCGGACATTGCCGCGCAGCGAACCGAGTGACGTTGCCCCAGGTTTGTCGGTTACGAGATTTTCGGTTTGCAAAACTTCCAATACACGCCGAGCGCTGCCCGCCGCGCCCTGAATGGTCGAACCCGTGTACATGATTGATTCCAGCGGAACGTAGAGAGACCCGAGATAGGACAGGAAGGCAATGATCGTTCCCAGACTCAGGTATCCCGCGAGGGCGTGCCGGGTGCCGAGCCAGATGATCGCCGCCGTTCCAAGTGCCGTAGCCAAGCCGATAAGAATTTTGAATTGCATCTGCACCCGGGTCAGGGAAAGCGTGGCGGCAAGGGTGCTTTGCGTGGCTCGGGTAAAGCTTTTGCAGTTGAGATCTTCGCGGCCAAATGCCTGCACAATGGGAATCGCCGAAAATGTTTGCTCAAGGACTTCGTAGATTTTTCCCTCGGCTTCCTGCTGGGCGTAACTTCGCTCCATCATTGGCCGGGCGAATTTCCAAAACACGAACATCATATAAGGCACAACGGCCAGTGAGAGCAACGTCAGCGACGCGTCCAGCCGCCAGAGAATGAAAAACATTGCAACCAGGCTGACGACTGACGAACAGACCGGCAGCAAGGCATCCTTCACGATAATCGACGCGCAAGCACAATCGGCGGTGACCCGGCGGATATTGTCGCCGACGGATTTCCGCGCGTGAAAATGTAATGAGAGTTGTTGCATTTTCGCGAACAAATCGCCGGCCAGGTCATAGGTCATTCGCTGCGCCAGACTAATATTGGCATAGGTGGCTGCGAGATCGCTGACCCAGCCCAATAGAAAGATCAAAATGGTTGCGCCCACGCTCCAAGCAATCAGATAGTGCGGAGTTGGGGCACCGGGAAGCAGATGCACAAAATTATCCAAAGCGGGCGAGATGGCTTTTCCGCGCAGGACATAATCGATGAGAAAAACTGTTGGCCAAGGCTTGAGCAAATCCAACCCAACTTTCAGCAGCAGACCAATGACGACAGCCACCGACGACACCCACCGACGCAACGCGTAACCCGCCGCCCACCGGCAAAGCCGCGGAATCGTGAGATCGTTATTGGAATTCCGGTCAGCCATAGCTTAGATCGCGGCGGCGTGGAGCGATGGCGCCTCGGCCGAGTGAATCCGATTCAAATGAGCATAATGCTCTTTCCGCGCGAGCAATTCTTCATGCGTTCCGCTCTCAATAATTTCGCCGTCCTTCAGGACGAGGATACAGTCCGCGCGTCGCACGGTCGAGAGGCGGTGTGCGATCACAAACGTCGTGCGGTGTTTCATCAGTCGTCGCAAGGCGTCAATGATGGAATGTTCCGTTTCTGCGTCGAGTGCGCTGGTGGGTTCATCCAAGATTAAAATCGGCGGGTCTTTCAACAAAGCCCGGGCAATGGCAAGGCGTTGGCGCTCGCCGCCGGACAACGTCGCGCCGCGTTCACCAATCACGGTTTCGTATCCCTCCGGCAATGCAGAGATGAAGCCATGCGCGTTGGCAGCGCGCGCCGCCGCTTCGATCTCCCCGCGACTTGCATCCGGCCGTCCGTAAGCGATGTTCTCGGCAACAGTCAGTGGAAATAAAAAGGATTCCTGAAGCACGATGCCAATTTGATCGCGCAAACTTTTCAGCCGTATATCGCGCGCGTCGTGTCCATCAATGAGCACGCGGCCCTGCCATGGATCGGCAAAGCGTGGAATCAAGCTCACGAGCGTTGTTTTTCCCGCGCCAGTTGCGCCAACGAGGGCAATGGTTTGGCCAGCTTGCGCGGAGAAGGAAATATTTTTCAGCACAGGATAGCCTAGTTCGTAACCAGCGGTGACGTTTTCAAATCGAACGCTGCCACGCACTGGTGGCAACAATGCCGCATCGGACTTGTCCGCAACTTCGGGTGGCGTTTCCAGTATCTCCGCAACGCGATGCATATTCGCGCTCAAACCTTGTGCTGTTGTGTAAAGGCCAGCGACGACTTTCATTTGCGCCTGCAACGAATTCAAATAAACCAGGAACACGAGAATGCTTCCGATGCCAAGGTGTTGCGGTCCGAGCACATGACGTGCGCCAACCCAAAGAACCAAGCCGGAACCCAGCGTGGTAATGAGACCCGAACTGAGGCTGTTGACGCTGCCGAGCAGAGCGCTCCGTTGCTGTGAACGGATCGCGGCATCGGCAAATTTTTGGAAACGGAGAGCCTCGCGTTCTTCCTGGGCGAAGGCCTGCACGACCGGAATGCCGGTCAAGGTCTGCTGGATGTGCGCGTGGACGCGGCTTTCAATTTCGCGTTTTATTTTTGCAGCGGCGCGCAACGGTTTTCCGAGCAGGAATGAAGCGGCAACCATGAACGGCGCGGCGATCAGCGCGAGCAGGGTAAGTTGCGCATCCAATTGTGCCATGAGAAAGACCATAATGATTGTGGCCAATAGCGCATGGGCGGGCGAAAAGACAATGGATTCGGCGGCCTGATACACGCACCAACTGTCCACGGTGATGCGGCTCATGATGTCGCCGACAGTGTTGCGTTTATGAAAGAGCATCGAGCGGGATTGCAGGCGCGCAAACAGGTCTTCGGCCAAATCATAGACCATGCGGCGGCCCGCGACGGTCCAGCACCAGGTGAGCGCGACATCCATCAAACTATTCAACGCGAAGAGCAGCAAGGTGCCAATGACCACGATGCCAAGCAAAACCGTCGCACCTGAATCCAACGAGAGAGCCTCCAACGCGCGGTGGAGGGGCCCGGGCAGCGGCGCGCTTCCGAGAATGTGATCGGCGAGCAACTTCATCGGCCACGGTTGCAGCGCCGCCAGCAGCGATGTGGCAAGCGTGAACACGGCTATCAGCGCCAGAAAACGCGGCTGCCGCCGAAAGTATCGCAGAAGCAGTAAAAATTGTTGCATGCTGCTTGAGCCGTTCTAACAAATTACCTCCGGCATGACAACGCACCGTTTAAATTTTTTCCAATATAATTTATCAACTGCCGGTTATGGCCGATATATACGATAAAACCGGTTGGTAGCGGTATTATTCGTATCAATTATCGTGCAAATACTTCCATCGCCAACAGAATTAGTGAGGAGCAGCCAGCTGGTGGCTGGCAACGAATCGGCGTACTGCACCTGGTAGGTCGGCCCGGGATCGGTCGCGAACGAAAAGCCGAAGGAGGTTGGAGTGCTGGCGGAGTTCGTGATGAGGATAATGGATGAAAGCGGTAACAGACCATCTGACAACGTGGCTGCTTGCAAGGTAACGTTGCCAAAGGTCGTGTCGTAGCTGTTGAGCGCCATATGGCGAATGGCAAGCGTCTGGTTATTAGCGGCGGCCGCATAATTGAGCGTGTAGACCCGGTAACTGTTGCTGTAAAAGTTGTTCAGTGTTGTATCGCTGAATTCGGGCGCACTGGCATCACTGAGATAAGCACGAAAATTTGCGCGTGCGCCATAGAGCCCAACATACACTTTGACCGTCTGCGGCTGCGGGCTCGCAGGCAGTATCAGATCGAATCCATTGGTCAGGCCGTAGATATAGACACCGGTTGTTGTCCCCGGGGCGGCGACGGTGGGTGTGCCATTCGCCCAATTGTAAGCGGTAAAGTTGTCACCATAAGTCAACCCCGTGTTGGTGCCAATCGTGGTGAAATTGCCGATTTGCGGAATCACATCGGCCTTATGGTCAAAGCTCGTGGCGGAATTCAACCCCCAATGCGCCCAGTCGTTAGTGCCTTCATCGCTCAAGGTAACACTCTGCGGTGGAACCATACTGCTGCCGGCAAGCGAACCGCCATTGGTGTAAACAAAAACTTCCACGGCCTTGGAAGTGTAAGTTGCGCCCAGGTTGTCAGTGGCCTTGACCGTCAACAGATGGAGACCAGGCGGTGGATTGGTCCAGTTAATCACGAATGGGCTGCTGGTGGATTGGCCAAGTTTGTTAGTTTCCGCGAAAAATTCCACGAGCGACACGGTGCCGTCTGAATCCGACGCGAGCGCTTGTAATGTCGGGGTTGAGGACGCGGAAAGGTTTGCATTGAGGGTTGGGCTGGTCAGCGTGGCAGTGGGCGGATTATTGCTGGTCAAATGCGACAGCGCCGCCGATTGCAATACAATCATGCTGCTGTTGCCACTACCCACCCAGGTCACCGTGAGTGTGTTTCCCGAGGAGCCGGCCGCGTTAGTGATGGTGTAGCAGCCTTCGACCACATTGGCGGTGGTGCTCGAATAAGGCCCCGCGCTGCCGTCACTGAGCGTCGCGGTGAAGTTGCCGCCTCCCGCCAGCGAAGCTATATAGACCCGAAGAATATTGGTCACGGGGCTGGCAGGAACGGTGATGCTGAAACCATTATTCCTTCCGATAAGATAAGTGCCTGTGGTGGTATTGGTGACAAAAGAATTTTGCAAACCGTCCCGCCAACTATAACCGCCAGATAAATCACTGCGCTGGAACGGTCCATCCGCAGGAATAGGGTTGCCGAGGATCGTAAAGTCGCCGATTGCGCCGACGGTCACCACCTTTCGGTCGTAAGCGAATTCAGTGAATTGCCCCCAATGAATCCAGTCCACTGGCCCAAGATCGGTCAGGTTAATATTTGTGCCGGCAGGCAGAGCAGTAAAGCTCCCGGTCAATGTTGCGGCGTTTGCAATCCAGGGACATACCAGAATCATCACCGTCCCGAAGTGTCGGAGAATAGTATGCTTAATGTGCATATTTGTTTGCGACAGCGAGGGGGACACAGTCGAGGCTCATTGTGTCTGCACGCGATAGTATCTTTGCCCGGCGCTCACATTATAGTTTGTCACCGTGGCCATCGTTCCGGTACCGGAGAAATTTGTCACCGTTCCCCAATTGGGGGGAGGCAACGAATCAGCGTACTGAATGGTGTAATTATGGTTCGATTGGGTCAAAAATGAGAAGACATAGTCACTGCCGATTTGCAGCGGGTTAATGATGTAAACCGGCAGCGGGTCCGATGGCCCGCCCTGAAGCGTTGCCGCTTGGAGCGTGACGTTGCCGTAGGTCAGATCGAAGAGGTTCAGGGAGCGATAGTTGATGATGAGTTGTAGGCCCGGAGAAGCTGCGGTATAGCTAATGGTGTAAACTACATAGCTGTTGCCGTACACGTTGCTGACCGATGTGTCCATGTAGGGAGGGGCGCTCAAATCACTTAAGTAAGCTTGAAATTGTCCCTGCACGCCATAACCACCCACATAGACCCGAAGTTGTCTTGGCTGAGTGTCCGCCGGGGCTGTAAGGCGAAAGCCGTTGGTTACGCCCGTGATGAAAACACCTGTGGTTGTACCGTTGGTGTCCGTTATCGGAGTTCCATCGGACCACGAGAAAGAGGTGTAGTTGTCCGCAAAACGGTGGATGGCATTCGTGCCGAGCACCGTGAAATTACTGATTTTTCTCTGGACGATGTTCTTATAGTCAAAGCTGGTGTTTGTCACTGCCCCCCAATGCGTCCAGTCCGCCGTCCCTTCACCAGTGAGATCAACTGTGGGTGGTGAAGACGCAACTGAATTGGTCTGGCCGCCGCCCGCTCCGTACACAAAAATTTCCACTGGTTGCGAGTACGAGGTGATGCCGGCGTTATCCGTGGCTGCCGCTGTGAGTATGTAGCGACCGCGCCCCACACTCGCCCAATCAAAATTGTAAGGACTGCTCGATGTTTGCCCCAGCTTGTTCGTCCCCGCATAGAATACAACATTGGTAACCGTTCCATCGAAGTCTTGCGCGTTAGCCTTTAACGAAAGAGTCGCGGGTTCCTGGAAGCTGGCATCGTTTGCCGGGTTGGTGAGGGCGACGTACGGAGGATTGTCCGCTCCCGGTGCGGTTAAGGTCGCCGCCTGTAGCGTTACGTTAGCGCCCGCTCCTCTGGATGTTTCGAGTGTCCAGGTGACAGTCAGAACCTGTCCGGTCGAGTTGGCGGAATAATTGAGCGTGAAGACCCCGCCTGGTCCATTGCCAATGTTGCTTACAGTTGCGATTGGCGAGGACGTGAAGGATGAAGCGCTGACATCGCTTAACGACGCCTGCAACTTGCCGACGGCAGCGAAGGTGCCGACGAAAACTTGCAGAGTTTTCTGCGTCGTATCGGCGGGAACTGTGATTTGGAATCCCGACCCAATGACAACCGGATTACCATAAGCCCAAACGCCCGTAGTTGTATTGGTAACGCTTGCAGTCGGCGCGCCATCGTCCCAAGTATAGCCATTGGAATTGCCGGTGTACTGGTATGCCGCAAGGAAGTCATTGGTATCACCCAACAAAGTAAAATTGCTGATCTGAGGCGTAACCGAAGCTTTCCGGTCAAGACTAGAATCGGTGTAAAGCCCCCAATGTGCCCAATCGAGCTTTCCGCTTATCGTCAAATTCACGTTGGAACCAGTCGCAATGGGACTGAACGCTCCGGTAAGCGTGCCCGCCGGAAGTTCTTTGATAAAAAAACAAAAGAAAATAGCTATCAGTGCTTTTACGGGAAATAACGACTTGTGAAACATTTGTGGGCTGGTTCCAAACTCGAGTTACCATTTTGCAGCCTGAACATGCCAATCGAAAAAAAGCTGGTTTCGTACCGGGCCATGGACGGGTCGGTTCGGCAAATCCGTCCACCATGAAATGGACGGATCCAGCCCGGGGAATGCCTGATCCACGTCAGTGATGGCATAGATTTGTGCCCGCGAAACGTAATTGTCGAACGCTCCATATTTTAGCGGCTGAATGGCGGGATTAGGGGCAACTGCCGGATAACCAAACGGCGGCACACGATTCAGCGGGTTTGGATCAACGTCATCATTAAGAAGATACATTTTCCGGCCCTCAAGGGACGTCAAATTCGGGGCCGAGTGTTCGTAACCCGGGCAAACAAACGCTTTGACAATAACCGTCTGGCCGGATGGTGCGGGTTGGCTCAAGTACGGAGCTAGATGGTAAATCAACTCATCGCTGGAATTATTGTCATAACTCGCGCGCGCGCCCGCCCAGACTGGCCCAGGCAGGACTTCGTGGTTGTCGTCCACGTACATTTGCAATGCGGTTCCAACCTGTTTGAGATTTGATATGCACTGGGTGCCATAGGCCTTCTGTTTTGCACGGGCCAGCGCCGGCAGCACCATTGCAGCCAAAATCGCGATGATGGCAATAACGACGAGCAATTCGATCAACGTAAAACCCATCGTGGCCTTAAAAAAGCAAAAATTCTTGCGTGACTTCTTCATAAGCATGGGAGGTTTTTAGGCTTAAGCAGAACTCTAATTGTTCAATTGAACAGAGTTGATGCCAGAAGAGCGGCATTTTTGCCAGCAAAAAGCAGTGAACATAATAGTTTTTTACTGCTTGCGACAGCAAAGACACAGGCTGCTTCTGACTCTCTAGCCATCAACCTCTTCCGCACACGGCTTGTTTGTGTGAAATTTTTTCAACAAGGGATTCGGCAAATTTTACGACGGCAATATCGTTATAAATGAATTGCCGAAGGCATTGTCCTGAATTAAAAGATGCCATGCGTTTTGCGCGACGGCATCAATATCTGCTTTGCTTTCTGGCGGTTCTTGTTTTCTCAAGCGTGATGGTAATCAGGCAGTTCTTCGCGAACGAGTCCGCACACGTCGAGTTGCGGGAGGATTTCATGCTGCTTCATGAACGCGGCGAAACCAAACCGGAGGAACGGCTTTATCAGATGCTGATCCAACAGTTGCCTGACCTGACGGACAAGGCTTTGGTGGACGACTTGCAGCGAACCGTCATGCTCATTGACTCGAAAACGCCGCAACTCAACAATCTCATTTGGAAATATCAAGTGAGCGTGAAAAATGAATTGCGGAAAAGATCGGAGCACCGCGTCTCCCGCGCGCTCGAACGCGCGGCAGTTCCATAACTTCGCCGCCAAGCCGTCATGAAACACGCCAGCGCCATGGCCAAAGCTCACAATCGCGTGCGGGTTGACGGGAAATTCTTCCGCCTTGGCGCCCGCAAGTTTTGCGTTAAAGGTGTCACCTACGGCCCGTTCGCGCCAAACGCCAATGGCGAAATGTTCGCTTCGCCGGAACAAACCGCGCGCGACTTCAAACAAATTAATGAGCTTGGCGCCACGGTCGTCCGCGTTTATTACGCCCCGCCGGCATGGTTGCTTAATCTCGCCGCCGATCATGGGCTGAAACTTCTCGTTGACATTCCTTGGCCGAAACACCTTTGCTTTCTCGACTCGATACGCGCGCAAAATGAGGCCCGGGAAACAGTTCGCCATGCCGTCAGCGCTTGTGGCGGGCATCCCGCCGTCTTCGCTTTCAGTGTCGTGAATGAAATCTCAGCCGAAATTGTGCGCTGGAGCGGCGTGGCACGCGTCGAAAAATTCATTGACGAGCTGGTGGCCGAGGCGAAAGCCATTGACCCGGAATGCCTCTGCACATTTACTTCGTTTCCTCCGACGGAATTTCTTCAATCTCAGGACATAGATTTTGTCTGCTTCAATGTTTATCTACATAATCCCAAGCCGTTTGAGAGCTATCTTGCCCGGCTGCAATCTCTCGCCGGAGAAAAACCGCTCATGCTCGGCGAACTCGGAATGGATTCCATCCGCGAGGGCGAGGAGCACAAATGCGAATTTCTGACGTGGCAGATTGAAGCTGCTTTTCGCGCGGGCCTGGCGGGAATGATCGTATTTAGTTTTACGGACGACTGGTTTCGCGGTGGAATGCAAATCGAAGACTGGGGCTTCGGCCTGACAACTCGTAATCGCCGGACGAAGGAATCATTTTATGCCGTCCAGCGCCAATTCCACAGCGCGCCATACTACCCGCTTCCTAAAGCGGCGAAGGTCTCGGTCGTTGTCGCCACTTACAATGGCTCCCGCACGCTTGAGAATTGCCTCGAATCTTTAAAGCAGTTGAACTATCCGGATTACGAAGTCATTCTTATTGATGATGGTTCAAAGGACCGAACGCCCGAAATCGCCAAACAATTCCCGTTCGTTCGTTACATCCGCCAAACCAATCAGGGCCTTTCAGCCGCGCGCAACGCTGGCATCAGCGCCGCGGCTGGCGAAATCGTGGCCTTTACTGATGACGACTGCCGTGCCGATGAAGACTGGCTTTACTATCTCGTCAGTGATTTGGTGCGGAGCGATTTCGCAGGAATCGGCGGGCATAATTTTCTGCCGCCTGAAGATTCGCACATCGCCGCCGCTGTGGTCGTATCGCCCGGCGGCCCAGCGCATGTCATGTTGACAGACCGGGAGGCTGAACACATCCCGGGCTGTAACATGGCATTTTACAAATGGGCGCTGGAACAGATCGGGATGTTCGATCCGCTTTTCCGCAAAGCCGGGGACGACGTGGACGTTTGCTGGCGTTTGCAGGACAACAATCTTAAAATTGGATTCAGCGCGGCGGGCTTCGTCTGGCATTACCGCCGCTCAACGGTGAAGGCTTATTTGAAGCAACAAGCCGGTTATGGCGAAGCCGAGGCGCTGCTGATCGGCAAACATCCCGAACATTTTAATTCATTCGGCGGCGGCATCTGGCATGGCCGCATCTATGCGCCATCTTATTCCGGGTTGCTGTTGCGCGGTCCTGTGATTTACCACGGCATTTTCGGAAGCGGATTTTTTCAACGACTCTATGCGCCCGATCCAGTGCAACCGCTGATGTTCTGTACGGCTTTATCCTTTCATGTTTGCATAAATATTCCGCTGCTCCTGCTGGCATCTTACTTCGACGCGCCGCTGCTCCTTGCGCTGGCGAGCGTGGGCGCTTCGCTCGGCACCTGCGCGCTTGCGGCTGCGCAGGCAAATCTGCCACGAAATAAAAAGCGGTTTTGGTCCCGGCCCCTGGTCGCCGCGCTATTTTTCCTGCAACCCATCGTTCGCGGTTGGGCGCGCTTCAAATGGCGGCTGAACCTTCTTTCCGCCCCTAAAAATAATTCGGTTGAGCGGTTCCCGTCTGTACCGGCCTGGGAGCTGCCCGATGTGACGGTCTATTGGTCGGACGGCAGGATTGACAGGCACCAATTTCTCAGCGGCATCATATCTAAACTCGGCCAAGGCGGCTGGAGTTTCATGACCGACACTGGATGGACTACTCGTGATGTGGATATTCCGGCCCACGTTTGGACCCGGCTGGTGCTCACCACCGTCAGCGAGGAACTGGAACAAGGCCGAAAAAACATCCACTGCCGGATCGTCAGCTTCTGGTCGTTATCGGCAAAAATTCTTTTTGGAATTTCAGCCGTGACCGTATTGATACTGATTGCGGCATTCGCCAGTGTAATGCCTTGGATTTGGATGAGCATGATCGCCCTGCCGCTGGTTTATTGGCTCATTGATGAAGAAAGGCTGGAGTGCATACAAGTTTTGGTCGCAATGGTTGATGCAGTTGCCACGGACCATAACCTATCCAAGCTTGCACCAGATCAATCCAAGCACTGAAAAGAAAATTGGATTTTGACTGGAAGCGAAACACCGGGATTGTATGAATTTCTGTGGGACTATCCCTTGGACGCTCGCCGCATTGAAAAGAGAGGGCTTTCGCCGAAAATGTGTTACACGATCAATTGCCTAATGAAGCGGGAGAACGAGGACTACGATGATTTGTCTAACGGCTTTCTGGCAATCCTTTGGCCCTAACAGCCTGTTGAAGTATTCGCAATTTGAGTGATTTTGATGGACGTATGTTTTCTGTGAAGGAGAGGATTCCCCGATGGGTGGCCGGAGGCAAGGTCAAGCTATGGGCCCGCTCTCCGAAGTTTCAATTCTACTCCAAATTAGACCAGACGCTGGAAGGTTTTGCGTTTGGCGAAAAGATCCGGGCACTCTGTGCTCCGGCCTATGCTCGGAGCCGGGTGGGCCAGCATAGTAAACCAGAGTGTATTGGTTATACTGCTTGGATTCGCCGGACTTGATTTTGGCGCGGTTCGATACCGTGTAAATCTTAACGGCAACATTGCCCGCTTGAGAATTATGGGTTCGACTTTGGGCCTCTTTGGGTTCGCGTTCATGCGCGGAATTGTCCCCAAAAGTCAACAACCAACTAAAACACCAACTAAAAGTGGTGGAGGCGGCGGGAGTTGAACCCGCGTCCCTGACAAATAAACCAGCCGCGACTACATGCTTATTCAGAGAATATTTTCTGCTATGCGATAACGCCCTGACTCGAGTCGCACTGCCTAGTCCGCATGAAATTTATTCAACCAGCCGCGCGCGGTCTCCGCGTCTGATCTAACCTGCTGTGGCGTTCGTCCCCCGTAGCAGGTGTCCAAGGGCGAACGTCGTGGCACTTAGGCCGCGAGAGCTAGTTCTTGATTAGCACTTAATTTTTGACTCGATTTTTTACGAGGCCAACGAATCATCCTCGGCATGCCGCCTCTGGCGCATCTCTCAGGTCGAAACCAGTACGCCCCCGAAAACGACAAGTCAATATGACCGATGGCGGCGGCAGGGTCAAGTGCGGCCCCGAGGGCTGAAATTCGGAATTTGGAGCTGGGTTTTTCACCGCGGAGATCGCGGAGTCGCGGAGAAGACAGAAGAAGGACGCGGTACACGGTGCAGGTTCAGAACATAGGTAACACATTGTTGATGTCAGGTTACTCTCGTGGTGAGTGAATGGGCGCAGGAAACGGAATAATGGCGTTCCCGGCGCCCATGGGAGGTGAATCCGCCCCACCCCCTAAGGTTTTTCCGGAATTTCGATGATGTCGCCGTCGCGGAGCCAGAGATTGATTCCGGAATTTACAGACGGGGAAGTCCAGGGGGCGATGCCAGGCTGGCTCAGGACTCGCATCGGCGCGGGCGGCGCGGGCAAGCCCAGGCCGGGCGTCCTTCGCGGCTGGGGCATGAACACAGTGAAATTGTCGGTGGCGGCGGAATCCAGATTGAAGAGCATTTCCTTGTTTTTCTTCGTGGCGGGATCAAGGCGGGTGACTTTGACCCGGGACAAATCGGAGGAGGCGCGGAGGACATTGGCGCCCATTACGGCATCGCGCAGCCAGAAAGAATTTAAGACTTTAGAAGCTGAACTTCCACGCTCAGCCGTTTCCAAAGATTCGGAAATTTCCCGGACCAAAAAAATTCCAGGGCCCAAAATCATCGGAATTTTCTCGCCCTTGATAAGCAAGGTTACCCGACGAATAAGGCATTTGTTGAGGGTTTTTTTGACTTCGGCAGACAATCCCCGCCATTGTTCGGCAACGATGTGGTCCTGTTCGGGAATTTCCACGACGTCGCCCCACGCCAGCGGGATGTCACCGGAACAATCACCGGAGTTTAACAAGGCTTCCAGATCCACCGCCGTATCTTTTGCTTCCTTTTTCTGATCCCTGGCTGCCAAGTGATGAATTTTAACTTTGGCAAAATCGGGGAAGGGCAAACCAGGTTGCTGGCCGGAGAATTGAGTCTGATATTGAAGCTGATAAAGTTTTGCGATGACTTCAAAGAGGGTGAAATGATCTTGCGAGCCTTTGTCCTGGCGGAAAACTTCCATGGGCGCAGGCAAGCCGTTCCGGGTGACGCGGATGGTGGAGACCTCGTCGGCTTTAAACCCGCCATGCTGGCGCAGCAGTTTGTCGATTGATTCCACGTCCTCTGCACGCATGGAATTTGAAGACAGATAATCGGCGGGTGTTTTCCCGAATTTATCCATGGCATTCACGTTCGCGCCGTGCTGGATTAATAGTTCGGCGGGTTCCAACCCGCGGCTGACAGCAAGGTGCAAGGGAGTCATCCCATTATCGTCCACGGCACTTACATTGGCACCGCTGGCCAGAAGCATACTAAGAATTGTTTTTTCCCCATGCATGGCCGCTGTGTGCAATGCTGTGTAACCATCCCCGTAACGAGCTTGCAAATCCGGTTTGTGGGCGAGCAGCAACTCAACCATATCCTGGTCGGCGCGATCTACGGCCAGCAGCAGCGGAGTCGTTTGGATGTCATCCTTGAGATTGATGTCGGCGTGATATTTCAGAAGCAGATCGACGGTTTCCTTCTGGTGCTGGTGGATTGCAACCAGCAACGGCGTAAGGCCCGCATAGGCCGACGCGAAAGGAAACGCACTGGTTCCTCCATGATTAAGATTGTAATTACTTAAACTATAAGTCGCTTTGGCGTTTGGATTTGCCTTGTGCTCGAGAAGCAACTTCACCAGCGGGTTTTGGTTGCCCAGCACCGCTAAAAAGAGAGCGGTTTGCCCGGCTCGTTCTGGTGGATTGCTCCCCAGCACGGCATCCACATCCGCACCATGTTGAAGCAATAATTTTGCGATCTCCAGCTTGCCCGCTTCGACCGCCTGCATCAAAGCGGTGCTGCCGTTGCTGCCCTTCGCGTTGATATCGGCACCGTGGGCGAGCAACAATTCAATCATGGGCAACTGGCTGGCCATGATGGAGATGTTCAGCGCCGCGACGTCTTTCCGGTCACGCATGTTGACGTTGGCGCCATTTGCAATCAGTAATTCCGCCACTGCTGTATAACCCTTCTGCACGGCGAGGTGCAACGCCGACTGTCCGGAGTTATCAGCCGTCGCATTCACATCCGCGCCATTTTGCAATAAAAGTTCCGCCATGGAGCGGTATCCAGCTTGAGCCGCCAGTTGCAACGGCGTCTTGCCATCCCCACGAAACTCGGATTTATTTTTGATATCCGCGCCATTGGTTAAAAGCAGTTCAACCATTGCTTTATTGTTCGCTTGGGCGGCGATATGGAGCGGGGCTAATCCGCCCGAGCCTTTGGCATTCACGTCCGCATGATTTTCCAGCAGGAATTTGGCGACCTTCAAATGCCCATTCGCTACGGCAGCATTAAGCGGGGTCTGTGAGTTCGCTCCGGGCTCCATGGCATTGATCAAATCCGGGTTGTCCTTGATCATGGCCTGGATTGTTTTTATCTCCTCCGCTTCGGGGTCGATGGGGGGTTGCGCTGCTGCGGGGGGAGATGCGGCTTTGGCGGTAGCTAATGGCTGCTCCCAGCCGCCGGTCGATTCTGAATTCCCAACGGAGATGGCGGCAGCGGCAGGACCGACTTGTTGCTGGCTCAATTTCACGAGTTCCTGCTGATCGGGAAACTCGCGGAGGATGCGCTGGTATTGGGCGGTGGCTTCGCTGGCCTTGCCTTGCTTGCGAAAACATTCGCCGAGACGGAAGACGGCGGTGGCGGCGAATTTTCGGTCCTTGTCGGTCTGAAGGATGACGGATTGATACGCCTGGATGGCGGCGTCGAGATTGCGGTTGGCCTCCTCTTCGAAGAGGCCTTTTTGCAGGAGGGAGCTGACGTCATTTGTGGCGGCGCCGGCGAGACTCGCGGTCAGGAGGAGCAACGCCGGTAAAGTGAACAGTTTTGTTTTCATAATCAGAATTGATTCGGTGTCATTCTGCAAAAGTTGCCGTCAAGGATTGTCACGGTTTTGTAAAATGGAATGGTTCTCATAATTCTAGTTTGTAGCCGACGCCATGGACTGTTTTGAGCCAGCGCGGTTTGTCGGGATCGGGTTCGAGCTTGGCGCGGAGGTTGGCAATGTGATTATCGACCGTGCGCGTGGTGGGGAACGCGGCGTAACCCCAGACGACATCGAGAAAACGTTCGCGGGAAACGGGTTCGCCGGGAGTTTCGAGCAACAGCCGAAGCATCGCAAATTCCTTGGCGGTGAGGTGAATGGGCTTTCGACCGCGCGTGGCGGTTTGTTTGGCGAGATCAATGCGCGAGTCGCCGAGCGTTACGGTGGCGGGGGCGTGCGTTTGACGGCGAACGCGGCGGAGCATGGCGCGCACACGGGCAAGGAGTTCCTCGGTGCTGAACGGCTTGACGAGATAGTCGTCCGCCCCGACATCAAGGCCGGTCACGCGGTCGTCGATGTGGCCCTTGGCGGTGAGCATGAGGATGGGGACGGGATTGGCAAGACGGCGGAGTTCGGCGCAAACAGCATAGCCATCCAATCGCGGCATCATGATATCGAGCAGAATGAGGTCGGGCTTTTCCTCGAGGGCGCGTTTGAGGCCGGTCTCGCCCTCGGCGGCGGTGAGCACGCGGTAATCCTCGGCTTCGAGACAATCTTTCAGCGCGGTGCGCATCGGTAATTCGTCTTCAATGATGAGAATGCGCGGCATAATCATGGTTGTTGCCCCGGCAATTGCATTGTGAACCGGCTGCCCTGGCCGGGGGCGCTGCGCACGATGATTTTTCCGCCATGGGCCTCGACGATATGTTTGACGATGCTCAAGCCAATGCCGACACCTTGCGTCTCCCGGCGCAACTCGGAGCCGAGGCGATAGAAACGCTCGAAGATCTTTTCCTGTTCGCCAGCGGGAATGCCTTCGCCGATGTCCTCCACCCAGAGACGAAGGGCGGACTTGGGCACGCTTTCAAATTCCACGCCAATGGAAACCGTGGCGCCTTTGGGAGAATGTTTGATGGCATTGTCGATGAGATTGATCAGCGCCTGTTGCATCGCTTTGCCGTCCATCTCAATGGGGGCTGGCTCGCCGGTCACTTGCAGCGCGAGTTGGATTTGTTGCTCGGCAGCGTAAGTGTCCATGAGCTTGACGGTTTGTTGCGCAAGCGCGGCGACGTCGGTGGGCTCAAACTCATATTGTTTGCGGCCCTGCTCGATGCGGGAGAAGTCGAGGACGTTCTCGATGAGCGAAGAGAGGCGGCGGCATTCCTGCACGATGAAGCGGAAGTATTCATTTTGCTTTTGCGGGTCGGTTACCCGGCCGCGTTCCAGTCCTTCGGCCATGAGCCGCACGGAGGCGATGGGCGCGCGCAGTTCGTGGGAAACGCTGGAGACGAAGTTGCTTTTCATCTCGCTGAGATAAAGCTGGCGATGGAAAGCACGGCGGGCGGCGAAAAAGCCGATGAGGGCGGCGATGGCGGAAACGGCGATCAATAAGCCGAAGATGAGTGCGCGTTGCTTTTGCCGGCCATAGAGGGCGGCCGGGTCTGCCAAAAAGATTGTCACCTTGAAACTGAAGGGCGTGCTACCGGTAGCATAAACGACGGCGCTGTCGCCTGAAGTTCCGAAAACGCCGTGCGCGGAAGACCGTTCTGCCAGGGGTGAAATTGCTTCCGTGAATTCGGAATGGAATTCAGGATTCGCTTCGCCATCAATTTCCACCATTACCCCGAAATAAGGGGGGAATGAATAAAGCGAAAGGCGGTTGGGAATTTGCAGGGTTTTTTTATCGATTGCGCTATTGGTAGTTAGATAGGCCAACGAATTGACTTTTGCGAAGTAAGGGGCGTATTCAAAAAGGCTGCCTGTGAACGGTGAAGCGCCCAATTTTTTAAGAAGCTCCCGGATTCTGTTAACGACATCGGACTTGGGCTGCGCCATTAACACCTCGTTGGTGCCACTTGCGTTAAGGCTGCCCACCCAGGCATCGTCGCTTCGCCAACCGAATTTTGAATCGCTTTTGGCAGACCCGCTCTGAATCAAGTGCTGGTAAACCTCGCGGGAGGCTTGGTGGCTTTGCCAAACTCTGAGCCAGCCGGCGATTGCCTCTTTCTCGTGGCTGGGCGCTTTTTCCAACGCCTGGTTTAGAAAATACTCCGACATGACCGTGGGTCGGGTGATGGTTTCGACGCAAAGGAGGGTCCAAATTTGAGCAACCCAGCCGGAATCGCCCGGGACGGTCGTGGGGTCGTTGGTGTCAGTGGAATTTTTTTCATTCCACATAGACGCGATTATTTGTGCCCGTTCCCTATCTTCAAGCGCCATGGTGCCGATTTGCAACAGGGCAATCTGGCGCAGGGGAATGCCGCCTTCGCTGAGGTTTTCGGCATCGTTCCGGGCCAAGGGCAGGAACTTTTCGAGTGCTTCCCGCCACTTGCCTTGTGCCTTCAACAGCATGCCGGCATCATACGTAATCCGGGCGGACCAACCGGGCGGAAGGCTGGTTTGCAGCAAGCGATTGCAGATAGCAACCGCGTTGGAGAAATCGCGCTGGACAAATTCTGCGGTCAGGACCTGCGACCATAAATTTGATTGTTCGGCGGTAAGAACCGGCTTCTCAATGAATGGTGGCAAGGGAACATCGTGCAGGGGAGGTGGATAGACCAATTGATGGTCGTGATTGAGGAGGGCCACCTGGTAATGGTCATTTGGCTGAAGCCCTTCGGACCATTGGAAGATTGGTTCCTCATCGGGCGAAGTGGCGAAAGCCAGGAACCGATGGACTTCCTCCTCCAAGCGGCTGGGATTGGAAATGAGTGGGTGGAGGTGCAACTTGGTGATGCCAAAATCCTTTTCGATGGCGACTGCCAATGAATCGGCTACTTCATTGGCGCGCTGTCGAGCTTCTGCTTCCGCCATTCTTCTGTCCTGCCGCAGGGAAAGGAATCCAACCACCGCCAAGGCGACCACCGGCAGGACAATGAGCAATCCCTGCCAGAAAAAGGTCGGTTTTTGAGTTGGATTCGGACGAGCCATGTGAGGTTGAGCCACTTTTTAGCAGATTAGACGGCGGTGGGGAGGGAATTGTCATGCTTTTGTAAATTACCGCTCAGCATAATAACCGGTTGGGGGCAGAATCTTGGGTTCCTTACTGAGACTTAGAATTATTCCAAATATTGACAGTTTCCGGCCAGGAGATAAACTATTAGGGTAATGAGTTCGGATGACCATGTCAAAATTGACAGCCACTTGAACGAGCGGCTGGCGACGAGCGGCTTTCGTTTTACGCCGCAGCGGGAGCATGTGTACAACGTGCTGTTGGGGGAGCGGGATCATCCGACGGTGGAAGAGGTATTTATCCGGGCCAAACAGGGGATGGCGGACATCTCGATGGCCACGGTTTACAACTGTTTGGATGCGCTTTTGAAATGCGGGCTGGTGCGGCAGGTGAACCTGGACCGCTCGGCGACGCGGTATTGCCCGAACATGAAGGAGCATTGCCATTTTTACTGTGACGAATGCGGCGGGGTGTATGACGTTGATTTTATTGCGAGCGAAGAGCGGGGCGGCGTGAAAGTGCCGACCGGGTTCCAAGCCAAGCATTATGACATCTCCATCCGCGGCGTCTGCCGGGATTGCGCGGGCAAAGCGCAAAAATAATTTGAGGAAGCACTGAGTATTTTTTATGAGCACGGCTACTGAAACGATCGAGGAATTTGTAAATCAAGAGTACAAGTATGGGTTCGTCACGAATGTGGATACGGACACCATTGCGCCCGGGCTGAGCGAGGACGTGGTGCGCCTGATTTCCATGAAGAAGAACGAGCCGAAGTTCATGCTCGATTGGCGGCTGAAGGCGTATCGTCATTGGCTGACCATGACCGAGCCGAAGTGGCAGAAAGCGCATTATCCGCCGATCGATTACCAGGCTTCCATTTATTACGCGGCGCCAAAGCCGAAGAAGACCCTGGGCAGCCTCGATGAAGTGGATCCCGAGTTGTTGAAGACTTTTGACAAGCTGGGCATTTCGCTGAACGAACAGAAGCGGCTGACCGGCGTGGCGGTGGATGCGGTGGTGGACAGCGTTTCCGTGGCGACGACGTTCTCCAAGGAGCTTGCCAAGCAGGGGATTATTTTCTGCTCGTTTTCCGACGCGGTCCAGAAACATCCGGAGTTGGTTGAGAAATATCTCGGCTCGGTGGTGCCGTATAACGATAACTTTTTTGCGGCGTTGAACGCGGCGGTGTTCAGTGACGGCTCGTTTTGTTACATCCCCAAAGGGGTGCGCTGCCCGATGGAGCTCTCGACCTATTTCCGGATCAACACGGCTAACACGGGGCAATTTGAGCGGACATTGATTGTGGCGGAAGAAGGGGCCTACGTCAGTTACCTGGAAGGTTGCACCGCGCCGATGCGCGATGAAAACCAGTTGCACGCCGCGGTGGTGGAGTTGGTGGCGTTGGGCAAAAAGTCCGAGATCAAATACTCGACCGTCCAGAACTGGTATCCTGGCGACAAGAACGGGAAGGGCGGCATTTACAATTTCGTGACCAAGCGGGGCAAGTGCCTGGGTGAAAGCTCCAAGATTTCCTGGACGCAGGTCGAGACCGGTTCGGCCATCACGTGGAAATATCCGAGCGTGCTGTTGCAAGGGGATAATTCGATTGGCGAATTTTATTCCGTGGCGCTGACCAATAACATGCAACAGGCGGACACGGGCACGAAGATGATCCACATCGGCAAAAACACGAAGAGCACAATTATCTCCAAGGGTATCTCGGCCGGGCGTGGACAGAATAGTTATCGCGGGCTGGTGAAGATTTTGAAGAACGCGACCAACGCGCGGAATTTTTCGCAGTGCGATTCCTTGTTGCTGGGCGACAAATGCGGCGCGCACACGTTCCCCTACATCGAAGTGAAGAACACGTCGTCGCAGGTGGAACATGAGGCCTCGACGTCGAAGATCGGCGAGGATCAGATTTTCTATTGCAACCAGCGCGGGATTTCGACGCAGGACGCGGTGAACATGATTGTGAACGGATTTTGCAAGGAAGTGTTCCGCGAGTTGCCGATGGAATTTGCCGTGGAAGCGCAAAAGCTGCTGGGCGTGAGCCTGGAAGGCAGTGTGGGCTAACTTTCAGTCGTCCGTCGCGCGCGAAATCACCAATCAGCGCGCAGACGAACTTGGCAAGACAACAACTTTACCGATTTAACCAATTATTCAGAAAACAGGAATCGACATGTTAGAAATCAAGAATCTGCACGCCGGAGTAGAGAACAAGAAAATCCTCAAGGGGATCAACCTGACCATCAAGCCGGGCGAAGTGCACGCGGTGATGGGGCCCAACGGCAGCGGCAAGAGCACGCTGGCGGCAATCCTGGCCGGACGCGACGGTTACGACGTGACCGAAGGCGAGGTTCTTTACGACGGCAAGGACCTGTTGGATTTGGATCCGGAAGAACGGGCGCGCGAAGGGTTGTTTCTGGCGTTTCAATATCCGGTGGAAATACCGGGCGTGAACAGCACCTATTTTTTGAAGGCGGCACTCAATGAAATCCGCAAGCACAAGGGCCTGCCAGAACTGGACGCCATGGAATTTCTCGCGGTGGTGAAGCAGAAGATGAAGCTGCTCGAATTGAACGAGGATTTGCTCAAGCGACCGGTCAATGAAGGTTTCTCGGGCGGTGAAAAGAAGCGCAACGAGATTTTCCAGATGGCGGTGTTGGAACCGAAGCTGGCGATTTTGGACGAAACCGATTCGGGCTTGGACATCGACGCGCTCAAAATCGTGGCGGGCGGCGTGAACAAGATTAAGAACAAGGATAACGCCCAACTTGTCATCACCCATTATCAACGGTTGCTGGACTATATCATCCCTGATTTCGTGCATGTCCTTTACGACGGCCGCATCGTCCGCACCGGCACCAAAGCCCTGGCGCTGGAGCTTGAGGAAAAGGGTTACGACTGGATCATCCAGCACGAGACCGTGGCGGCGTAAGGCTACGGACCGGATTTGGTCGTAGGTCAGTTGGAATTTTGATTTGGTTTCCGGCGTGTCTTGGGCTCTGGTGCGGCACGGTAAACGCCAGAAAGAAAACGCAATCCGACTGCACGGGGATCGCGCCTTTGCTCTTTCAAAAAGAGGTTGGCAAAAAGCCGATTAGGCAGCCCTCACAAAACAAACAAAACCGTTAGGCGTTTTGTTCCGCGAATGCGATTTCATAGATTTCAGGAGAGTAATAACATTTTGGACGCAAGTTCGGCAGAGGCTTTAGTATATTCAATTTTTCCAATCGATCGATGTCGGATTGAGCCGTCGGGTATGAAACGCCCAGTTTTTTGTGAAGATTCGAAACTCGAACAAACGGGCTGCTAAACAGCCCGTTAATTATTCGTTCCGCCCGAATACTTCCCGAGTGACCTCTGGCCAACATTTCTGCTTTTAATTTAATTAATTTAGCGCATCGCTGGATTGCGTCGTTAGCCTGGTGAATGGTTCCGGTGAGGCAAAAATCCACCCATGTTTCCCACGCGCCCTCCGCACTAACCTTAAACATATTTGTGACGTATTCCTCTTTGTATTTCTCAAAAAACGAACTCATGTAAAGCCACGGCTGGCTTAATTTGCACCATTTTGCTATCATCAAAGATAGAATTACGCGCCCAATTCGACCGTTCCCATCGACAAATGGATGGATCGCCTCAAATTGGTAATGGGCCAGGTACGCTCTAACAAGAGGATCGTAATCATTGGAAGCATCTTCCTTTACGTAACTTTCAAATGCGTCTATGCAGTTCTGCAATTCAGTCGGAGGCGGAGGCACAAATCTCCAATTTGATCCGATGGCAATTTGCACGTTTCGCCATGTTCCGGGAATCGAATGTTGGCCGCGCACGCCGTCCATTAAGATTGAGTGGAGGTCTCTGATAACCATCCCGCAGAAGGGCAACTTCTCCAATTGACCTATTCCTGCGGTCAGCGCTTTTGCATAATTGGACACCTCTCTCCGAGAATTTATTTGGTCGTGACTAGACTTTGGTTCTTGGGGGTCCAATTCGAATAGCATCAACTCTTGAACTGTGGCGTATGTCCCCTCGATTCTTGATGATGTGATGGCTTCCCTCGTTTTCAAAGGAGACAGCAATAACTCTTGATCCGGTAGCGTTGCGCCAATTCCGTCCAGTTTTGCAACCGCTGCCCGCGCTTCTGCAACCTTAGGCCATAAATGGCCAGGTATGCGCCAACCCGGCGGCAGATTATATGGCAAGAATGCATGATCCGGGCCTTTAGGTGTCACTATTGGCACAAGATCACCTGTCTTTGATTCTGTGAATTTGCTCGTATCCATAAGATTCAGAAGGGCTTAAATAATTTTAAAAGCCCCCACTGCATTTAAAATAAATACCTATTAATTTTAAGTCAAATGCTATGATTAAAATAAAATGCGCTTTTCTTTAATAACGTGCTTATATGTTAAAATGGGAACTTTATCGTTTTCAGAGGAATTCATGGTGGTTAGGCTGCACGTTGAATGCGTCTGCTGGACCGCTATTTATTGCGCGAATTGCTTATACCGCTGGGATTCCTCCTGTGCGGTTTTTTGATTGTCCTCATTGCTTTCCAGCTTTTTAGCGACCTTTCGATGCTGCAAACCCACCAGATGACGGTAATGGACGTGGTCCAATATTATCTGGTCAGCACCCCGGAATTTCTGGTGCTGCTGCTGCCGGTGGTGCTGTTGCTGGGGTTGTTATACACGCTGACGAACCATGCGCGGCACAACGAAATCACCGCCATTCGCGCCGCGGGGGTAAGCCTCTGGCGGTTGTGCATTCCTTATTTTGTGGTGGGGCTTTTCTTCGGGGTGGTGCTGTTTGCCATGAACGAGCTTTGGGTCCCGGACAGCTCGGAGATGGCGGCGCAGATTTTGAATCGACATGCCGAAAAAGCGCCGGGCGCCTTGGACAAGGATACCCAGATAAACTTTGGCTTCCGGAACGGGCGCGACCGGCGCACCTGGCTGATGAAAAGTTATAACCTGAAAACCCATGTCATGACGCTGCCGAAAGTAAACTGGGAACTCACGGGCACCAACTATTTGTTGATAGCGGACAGCGCGGATTATGCGGACGGGGTGTGGACTTTTCATAACGCGCAAAAACATCACTCCGATACCGGTGTTCTCCTGGTGCAAACCAATCTCCTGGTGATGCCGGAATTTACGGAAACTCCCGGGCAGATCAAACGTGAGTTCGACTTCAACAAACGTTTTACCGTCCGCGCAGCGCTTTCGCCGGATATTCCCATCCGCGAAATTATCGGTTACCTGCGCCTGCATCCGAATGATCTTACGGCCCAGAAAAGAAATCAGCTCGACACACAACTGCACAGCCGGCTGGCGCTGCCGTGGACCTGCCTGGTGGTGGTGATGATTGCAATTCCCTTTGGGGCGGCGTCCGGTCGGCGCAATGTTTTTGTGGGGGTGGCGAGCAGTATTGTGATTTGCTTTGCATATTTTATTCTATCGCGTCTGGGCATTGCCATGGGCACGGGCGGTTGGATCCCGTCGTGGGTGGCGGCGTGGCTGCCCAACCTGGCTTTTGGCCTGACCGGCGCCTGGATGATGTTGCGGGTGCGATAGGGACGGAAGATTACTGAATTATCCGATGAGTGATGAATTAGCCGATTTGAAGGCGCGCTATGCGCGGCTCGACCTGCTTTACCAGGTCGGGACGATTATTCATTCCACGCTCGATCCACAGGAAGCGCTGCAATTGATTCTCGACCAGGCGGTGCTGGTGATGCGGGCATCCAGCGGGTCGGTGGTGTTGCTCAACCCCACGTCGGGACTGCTGGAGATTCACGCGTCGATGGGACTGCCGCCCGGTGCGGCCAATTTGAAATTGCGCATGGGCGAAGGCATCACCGGTTGGGTGGCGTTGAAGGGGCAGCCGGTGCGGTCGGGCGATGTCACGCAACATCCGCGCTATGTGAAGCTGCGCGAGCATGCGCGCTCGGAACTGGCGGTGCCGCTGGTGGTGAACGGCCAGGTGCGCGGAGTGTTGAACGTGGATTCCGACCGAAAGGACGCCTTCAGCGCGGCGGACCAGGAATTGTTGGAGGCGTTGTCGCTGACGGCGACGAAGGTGATTCAGAACACGTGGTTGTATGAACAATTGCGGTTGAAAGCGCGGTTGTTCGAGACGCTTGCCGCCGTGGGGCGGACGATTAATTCCGCGCTGAACCTGGATGACGCGCTACGGGTCATCACGCACGAGGCGTGCCGGATGGTGCAGGCCAAGATGTGTTCGCTGCAGATGCTGGATGAAAGCCGGGAATGGCTGGAGTTGCGCGCGAGCTACGGCGCGGGCAAGGCGTATGTGGAGAAGCCGAAGTTGAGCGTGACAGAAAGCCTGCTCGGCACGGTGGTGCGGCGGCGCAAACCGATCCAGGTGGAGAATGTGCAGGTGTCCAACCGCTATCAGAGCACGGAAGTGGCGCGGAGCGAGGGATTGATTTCTCTGCTCAGCGTGCCGCTGGTGTTCGCGGGTGAAGCCATCGGGACCCTGAGTGTTTACATGGACCGGCCATTCAAGTTTTCGGATGAAGAGATCCGCATCCTCTCGGCGCTGGCGGAGTTGTCGGCGATTGCGATTGAGAAAGCCCGGCTGTATGAGCGCGTGGTGGACGTGGAGGAGCAGTTGCGGCAGAACGAAAAATTATCCGCCCTGGGTTTGCTGGCGGCGGAGGTGGCGCATGAAATTCGCAATCCGCTCACGGTGATGAAGATGTTGTATCACTCGCTGGACCTTAAATTCCCGGGGAGCGATCCGCGCAACAAGGATGCGCGCATCATCGGCGAGAAGATGGAGCATCTGAACAAGATCGTGGAACAGATCCTGGATTTTGCCCGCACGACGGAGCCGACGTTGCTGGCGGTGAATATCAACGAACTGGTGGAGGAGTTGGGGTTATTGGTGCGCCACAAACTGCGCAACCAAAACATTCAATTGATCCAGAAGCTGACGCCAAACCTGCCGTTGGTCATGGCCGATGCCACCCAGCTCGAACAGGCGTTTCTGAATCTCATCCTGAATGCGTCGGAAGCGATGCCGACCGGCGGCAAGCTGGCGGTGACCTCGCGGGTGTTGCACCTGCCGCGAGACAGCGAGCAACCCACGCATGTGATGGTGGAATTCAGCGACTCGGGGGCGGGCATGACTGAGGAACAACGGCGACGCGCGTTTACTTCCGTGTTGAGCACCACCAAGGCCAAAGGGACGGGGCTGGGCCTGGCGATCGTGGGCCGCGTGGTGGAAACGCACCGCGGTAAATTGAAGATCAAGTCCGCGCTGGGCAAAGGGACGAGTATCAGCATTACGCTGCCGATTTAGGATTTGAAGGCGACGATCCGCCGCCGCCATGGCGGACAGGCGAGCGCGGTACTGACAAGCTAAAGCTTGAACTCCGAACCATGAGGGAAGGCGAGGATCCGCCTTCGCCAAGGCTACGGCGGACAGGCGAGGACGAGGACGATAAGAAAATAAAAAAAGCGAGGCTGGCGTGCACCAGCCTCGCTGCTGACTTTTCGGTTCCTCTAGTTCAGAACGAATGGCCTAGTAGCCCATGTCGCCCATGCCGCCGCCACCGCCATGACCGCCGCCCGGAGCTGAAGGCTTATCCTTCTCCGGCAGTTCGGTGATCAAGCACTCGGTGGTGAGCAGGAGACCCGCGATGGAAGCCGCGTTCTGCAGGGCGGAACGGGTGACCTTCTTGGGATCAACCACACCGGCCTTGACGAGGTCTTCGTATTCGCTGGTGGCAACATTGTAACCTTCGTTACCTTTGCGCTTCTTGACTTCCTGCACGACGATGGAGCCTTCCACGCCGGCGTTGGCCGCCAGGCAGCGGAGCGGCGCTTCGATGGCGCGCTTGACGATATCGACACCGATTTGCTCATCGCCTTCGAGCTTGAGCGCTTCGATGGCGGGCAAGCAGCGGAGCAGAGCCACGCCACCGCCAGGAACAATGCCTTCTTCCACTGCCGCGCGGGTGGCGTGCAGCGCGTCTTCAACGCGGGCTTTCTTTTCCTTCATTTCGGTTTCGGTTGCGGCGCCGAC